>NZ_JBONDW010000017.1:0-176766 GCF_054919535.1 Mycobacterium venezuelense | reverse complement strand
CTCAACCCCGCCCGCAACACCAACTCGTTGAACCGATCGATCTCCACCCGACCATGCCAAATCGCGGTCACCGCATCAGCGAACCGCTCCGCCGTCGCCGCATCAGACGCCGCCGGGATACTACGATGCCGCGAGATCTTGAACTGATAAATCCACACCGGCAAACCATCGGCCCGAGCAACCGTAAACGGCCGCTCCTCCAACACCACCACACCCATCGACTGCAACATCGGCAACAACTCACTCAACGACGCCGACTGCCCACCCAAAAACCACGTGAGCTTGGCTATCGGATCCTCGTCGCCCTCGGTGAACACCAATTTCACCGAATTGGGTTGCAACGCTTCGATGATCGCGATGTCCTTGATCGCATCGGCCGGCACCACGGCCTGCTTGTAATCCTCGGGGAACGCCCGGGCGTAGTGCTCGACGGCCGCGGGGTTGAGCTCGGCGGCCGCGGCCGCGCTCGTCATCCGGTCGGCCCAGTTGCGGGTCGCCTCGGTCAACAGAGCCTGGATGCGGGCTTCGTTCTCGGTGGACGTGTCCACGGTGTTGGCGGGGGTCCCGTCGGGCAGCTTGACGGTGAAATGCACCACGGCCCAAGGGGACTCACTGACGCGAGCCGAGTAGTCGATGCTCGTGCCGTGGAGTTCGCGGACCAGGATGTCCTGCATCTCCAGCCGCACCGCGGTCGTGTAACGGTCACGCGGCAGATACACCAGGCACGACACGAAGTGCGCGAGCTGGTCGGCACGCAGAAACAGCAAGGTACGGCGCCGTGATCCCAGATCGATCACGGCCAGTGCCATCTCCAGCAGCTGCTTCGAACTGAGCGCGAAGAGCTCGGGCCGGGGAATGGTCTGGACGATGTCGCGCAGAAGCTGACCGGGATGGCTGGGATCGCGGTGCGCCATGGCCAGGGCTTCCTCGACACGCCGCGAGATCAGCGGAATGTCGAGAGCGTTGGCGTTCATGGCCGCGACTGTGAACAACCCGACGAAGCGGTGTTCGATCACCCGCGACGCACCGGCGTTCTCCCGTACGACCACGATGTAGGGGTAAGCCCCGTACCGCAGGTAGCTCGGAATGGTCGCCTGCGCCAGGACCAACAGATCGTCGGCGTTGGTCAGCGGCGGCAACACGTCCTCCCGCAGCCTTAGCACCCCGAGCCTGCTGGCCGGGTCGACGGAGGCATGCCCGTCGCTGATGGCACACTGCTGGTAGCCCAGGAGCACGAAGTGCCCGTCGGACAGCCACCGCAGCAGCGCGGCGACGTCCTTGCGATCCGCGTTCGGAAAGTGCCCCTGGACGTCGGTCGCGAGGTCGTTGGCCAGGCCGTGGAGTGCGGCGGCCATCGCACCGGAGTCCATTCCGATCTGCCGGGCTTCGGCCAGGATGCCGGGAACCAGGCGGGTCGCTTCGGTCAGTGCACCACCGTCGGCCGCACCGGTGATCGGGACGAGTATCCAGCACTCGTCGACACCATCGGCCCCGGCCGCTTCCGCCGCGGGACGGATGTCGAGCAGCTGTCCGTCAGCGCCACGGTGCACCCGGAACACCGGGTTCATGATCGCCGTGTACGCGACGCCGTGACGGTGCAGCAGCACCGTCACGGAATCGACGAGCAGCGGCGCCTGGTCGGTGACGATCTGCAGCGCCGGCCCGGTGTCGACATCGCCGGGGTAGACCGCGACCTTGGTCTCTCCCGGCGCGCGTTGACTGCCCAATTCGTAGTGGGCGGCCACGGTCGCATCGGAGGCCAGCTGCTCGGGAGCACCGACGGACAGCGGCCCGGTCGCCGCGACACCGGGAGCGTCGGCCTGCGGAGCCCGATAGGTCGAGAGGAACGCCACAGCCAGCCGATGGATCACCGCCGACGTGGCGTCCTGCCCTTCCCGGTCGCTTTTCTCCTGTCCTGGAACGGATCCCGGATACGCCGACATACGGATCACTCCTGACTCACGCCCTCGCACCGGCACTGGTACGTAACCGCGACCTTAGTCTCCTCCCGAGTCGGTTGGCCCCCGCCGCCCGTCCCGGATCAGTCGCGGGTCAGTCTCCGATGGGTCACGCGGTGCGGACGTGCCGCCTCCGCGCCCAGCCGCTGGATCTTGTTCTCTTCGTAGGCACCGAAGTTGCCCTCGAACCAGAACCACTTGGCCTCGTTGTCGTCGTCGCCCTCCCACGCCAGGATGTGCGTGCAGGTGCGGTCGAGGAACCACCGGTCGTGCGAGATGACGACGGCGCAGCCCGGGAAGTTCTCGAGTGCGTTCTCCAGCGAGGACAACGTCTCCACATCGAGATCGTTGGTCGGTTCGTCGAGCAGGATCAGGTTGCCGCCCTCTTTGAGGGTCAGTGCGAGGTTGAGGCGGTTGCGTTCACCGCCGGACAGCACGCCCGCGGGCTTCTGCTGATCGGGACCCTTGAACCCGAACGCCGACACGTACGCCCGCGACGGGATCTCGTTCTGGCCGACCTCGATGTAGTCCAGGCCATCCGAGACGACCTGCCAGACCGTCTTGTTGGGGTCGATGCCCGCGCGGCTCTGGTCGACGTAGGACAGCTTGACCGTGTCACCGACCTTGACCGTGCCGCTGTCCGGCTGCTCAAGTCCGACGATGGTCTTGAACAGCGTGGTCTTGCCCACGCCGTTGGGACCGATGACGCCAACGATGCCGTTGCGCGGCAGCGTGAACGACAGGTCCTTGATCAGCGTGCGGCCCTCGAAGCCCTTGTCGAGGTGCTCGACCTCGACCACGACGTTGCCCAGTCGCGGCGGCGCCGGGATCTGGATCTCCTCGAAGTCGAGCTTGCGCGTCTTCTCGGCTTCCGCGGCCATCTCTTCGTAGCGCTGCAGACGGGCCTTGTTCTTGGCCTGCCGGGCCTTGGCGCCCGAGCGGACCCAGGCCAGCTCGTCCTTGAGGCGCTTCTGGAGCTTCTGGTCCTTCTTGCCCTGCACCTCCAGGCGCTCGGCCTTCTTCTCCAGATAGGTCGAGTAGTTGCCCTCGTACGGGTAGGCCCGGCCGCGGTCGAGCTCGAGGATCCACTCGGCGACGTTGTCGAGGAAGTACCGGTCGTGCGTGACGGCCAGGATCGCGCCCTTGTAGCTGGCCAGATGCTGTTCGAGCCACAGCACGCTCTCGGCGTCGAGGTGGTTGGTGGGCTCGTCGAGCAGCAGCAGATCCGGCTTGGACAGCAGCAGCTTGCACAGCGCGACGCGGCGGCGTTCACCACCGGACAGGTGGGTGACTGGCTCGTCGGGCGGCGGGCACCGCAGCGCGTCCATGGCCTGCTCGAGCTGGCTGTCGATGTCCCACGCGTCGGCGGCGTCGAGTTCCTCCTGGAGCTTGCCCATCTCTTCCATGAGCTCGTCGGTGTAGTCGGTGGCCATCAGCTCGGCGACCTCGTTGTACCGGTTGAGCTTGGCCTTGATCGCCACGCCGTCCTCGACGTTTTCGCGGACGGTCTTGGTCTCGTCGAGCGGCGGCTCCTGCTGCAGGATGCCGACCGATGCGCCGGGGGCGAGGATCGCGTCACCGTTGTTGGCGTGGTCCAGACCGGCCATGATCCGCAAGACGCTCGACTTGCCGGCACCGTTCGGGCCGACAACGCCGATCTTCGCGCCGGGAAGGAAGTTCAGACTGACGTCGTCAAGGATGACCTTGTCGCCGTGCGCCTTGCGGACCTTCCGCATCGTGTAGATGAATTCGGCCATGCCGTTGATGTGCCTTTCTGAAGCTGTCGGATCGTCAGCGAGACTCGCGCGGAAGTCGCGGCAAGCCCTACGTGCTCGCGGCCCATCCTAGGCGTGGCCGGATGCGGCTAAGCCGTCAGTGGCAGCGCCTCCCCGTCGAGGGGTTCGGCATCGGCCTGGATGTCCGCGTCGTCCACCGCGCCGGCGGCCTCTGGTTCGGCCACCGGGTTCGGCTTCGGCAGCGGTGCGACCTTGGCCGTGCAGCGAGACAGGTCGGGTCCGACCGCGGTGGCCCGCACCTCCACCGATGACCGCCGCACGCCGTCCTTGTCCTCATACTCGCTGGTGTACACATGACCGACCACGACTACGGCGTCGCCCTTCATGAGCGACGCGCTGGCCCCGGTCGCCAGATTCCCCCAGCAGTTCACGGTGACATACAGCGAGTTGCCCGGTTCCCACGTGCCCTGCGGGGTGCGTCGGCGCGAATTGCTCGCGACCCGGAACTTGTACAACTCCTGTTCGCCGAAGCGCAGCCGAACCGGATTGGTGACGATGTTGCCGACCACAGTGAACGGTGTCTCGAACATTTCTATTCCCTTTCGCTACCTGGTTGCGACGGCACCCGGTGAGAATCCGGGTGCGTCCTACCCGGTCATTGACCGTCGGCACCCCGACATCGGCGGGGGCAGGTGGGCGGCGGGAACGCGTGGTTGTGGATGAAGTACGGGTTGGGGACAACTGCGGCGCTGTCGGCCAAACCGTCGATTGGGCGCCTACTGCTTCTGGTCCCGGCGGGCGAGCTCGGCCAGCATCGCGTTGTAGGCCGCCAGGTCGGCATCGTCGTCGCGGTCGGCGGCCCGGTCCAGGCGTTTGGCGGTGCGCTGATCGCTGCGCCGCCACTGGATCAGCAGTGCGAGCATCACGATGACGAGCGGCACTTCGCCTGCCGCCCAAGCGATTCCGCCGCCGAGCTTCTGATCGGCGAGCAGGTCGGTGTGCCAGCTCAACTGCAGCGAACGGTAGAACGATTCGCCGAGCACGTTCTGCATGCCCATCATGACCACGCCGAAGAACGCGTGCAGCGGCAGCGACGCGAACACCATGGCGATCTTGCCGATGTGCGGTATCGGGCGCGGCGTCGGGTCCACCCCGATCACCACCCAATAGAACAGGTAACCCGACAGCAGGAAGTGCACGTTCATCAGGACGTGTGCAGCGTGATTGCTGACCGCGGCGTCGAAAATCCCGCCGAAGTACAACCCGTAGAAGCCTGCGACGAACAACACCGTCGCGACCACGGGGTGAGTCAAGAACTGCGACACCCGCGAGTGCAGCGCGGCCAGCAGCCATTCCCTCGGGCCGGGCGGGGAATCGCGGCCCGCTGCCGGAAGCGCCCGCAGCGCCAGCGTCACCGGAGCGCCCAGCACCAACAGCACCGGCACCAGCATGGACAGCAGCATGTGGGCGATCATGTGCATGCTGAACATCGCGGGCATGTACCGCCCAAGCCCCGACGATGTGGTGAACAACAACGCCGCGCAGCCCAGCAACCAGGCCGCCGTCCGCCCGACCGGCCATGCATCGCCCCGGCGGCGCAGCCGGTACACAGCGGCAAGGTAGACGAGCGCACCCACGATCGCGGCGGTGCCAAGCAGCAGGTCGAACCGCCAGTCGAACAACACCCGCGCGACGGTGGGCGGTCCGGAGAAGTCGTACCCGATCGCGACCTCGGTCGCGCTGGGCTCGGCGCGCTCAGGGGGCGGCGGGGTACGGCCCAGCCCGACGGCGATGCCGAACGTCACACCGAACAGTGCGGCTTCGGTCAGCGCCAGCCGGATCAACGGGCGGCGTGCGGCGGGATCGGCCGCCAGGGCCGTCACGCCCTTGCGCCGCTGCTGCCACCCGAGCGCACCCAGCAGGCAGAGGGCGACGATCTTGCCGACGATCAGCAAGCCGTAGGACGTCCGGAACAGGTCGGCCACCTGCATGCGCACCAGGGCGTTGAGCACACCGCTCACGCCCATCGCGACGAAGCACCACAGGGCCAGCGCCGAGAACCGGCGAGCGGCCAAGTCAGCGTGCTCACCGCCCCGCAGCGCGTGGGCGAGCAGGGCCAGCAGGCCACCGGCCCACAGCGCACCGGCCATCAGGTGGATGAACAAGCTGTTGGTGGCCAAATCGTGGGCACCGCCCGCCGACGAGTGACCGGTCAGCGCGAGCGGCACCAACGTCAGCATCGATCCCGCCAACAGCACCGGTGTCCACGCCCAGCGCAAGACCGGCAAGCTTGCGATCGTCACGGCCGCGGCCAGGATGGCCGTCCAGCGCCACGCCCCGGCGATGTCGACGAGGCTCGTCGCCGACCACACCTCGACCGGACCGACATGGTCGAGGAACGGCTGACCGGACACGTCGGAGATGGTCAGCGGAACCAGTAGCGCAGCACATACCGTCCACACCGCCGACGCCGCGGAGCCGAGCCGCAGCGCGCGGTAACCCGCCACATCGAGCACGCCGTTGGTCTGCGGAGGAACCAGGAATGCCGCGAACAGGAACGATCCGACTGCCACCACGGCGGCGATCTCCCCTGCGGCTCGCACGAACGGCAGGCCGTAGGTGGTGACCGGGCCGGGATTGGGCAAGCCGGTAGCGGTCAGCGCGTCCGCAAGCGACAACGCGCCGATGCCGGCCGCGACGGCTCCGGCCAGCACGCCGACTCCGACGAGCACGGGCCACACCGCGCTGTTGCGCACGTCGGAGGCCACGCGGCCGGGCGAAGTCATGTTCTCAGGGTATGGCGTGGCTCAGACCACAGCCCACTGCCCAGGGCTAGGTGTCGTGACCTGACACGTTGTTGTCAGGCGGCGAGCCGGCTGATGGGTGGTTGTCCGCCGAGGGCGGAGTGGCCTCGTTGAGTGTTGTAGCGATGCAGGAATCGGTCAAGAGCTTGTGCGCGCAAGCTGTTTGAGGTCCAGGGGCGGGCGTAGGCCCATTCGGTGAGCAAGGTTCGGTTGAAGCGTTCTGCTTTGCCGTTGGTCCAGGGCCGGCCGGATTTGATGAATCGGCGTTTGAGCTGCCAGGCTGAGCACACCCAACCCCAGTTGGTGCCGCGCCGGTAGACCAACGCGTTGTCGGTCAGCAGCCGCCGCACGTGCACGCCGTGAGTGGTGAACCAGGCCAACGCTCGGTGCAGGAATCCCGCGCAGGTCATGTCTTTTTCGTCGGCTAGCACTTCGCTGTAGGCCAGGCGGGTGTGGTCATCGACAGCGGTATGGACGTAGTCGTAGCCAATCTTGATCTTCTTGTGCCGGTTGGCCACCGATACCGCGGCGTCGCGGCCGTGCAGGCGCCACCCGCCTCCCTTGGGGATGCGGCCGAGCTTTTTGACGTCAACATGGACCAGTGAGCCCGGGGTGCGGTGTTCGTAGCGGTTGGGAGTGCGCCGCGAGCAGCGCACGGCCTGGCCGGTGATCGGATCGATGGCAGACAGGTGCGGCACCTGGTGACGGGCCAGGATCCGTCCGACCGTGGACGGATTCAAGCCGAGTTCACCAGCCAAGACGACAGCGCCACGCTTGAGGCGGCGTCGGCGTTGAGCACTTTCTGCTCGACCCGAGGACTGGTGCGCTGGGGCATTCGGACCGGGCGCGAAGATCGGTCGGCCAACGCTTGCTCGCCGCCCTCGGCATACCGGCGCAGCCACTTGTAGACCGTCGCTCTCGAAATGCCCAGTTGTTCAGCGACATGCGCCGGCGGCCAACCGGCCGCAACACGCTCAACGATCAGGCGACGAGCGAACACGTTGGTACGGGCGTTAGCGTGAGACACGAGGACCTCCTACGGGTGAATGCCAGACACATCCACTCCGTCAGGAGGTCCTCCCAGTTTCAAGCAGGCACGCCGTCAACAACCTCACAGGTCACGACAGCTAGGCCGAATCGCCGCGCAGCAGACGCCGCTCGGCCTCTCTGGCGTAGAACTGCTCGCGGGCGATCTGCTCGACCGTATCCATGTCGTCGAGGATGGCGCGCAGCTCATCGCGGAACGCCGCGCGGCGGCCCGTGAGGTCCGGACCGGATTCCAGGAGGTCCTGATCGGCGACGACCTGCTGCGCGGTGGCGAACAGCAGCGCCGACACCGACTCGTTGCTGCGCAACCTGCCCTGTGCGGCGTACTGGCGACCGACTCCCAACGCCAGCTTCGTCAGGTCCTTCTCGGCGATCTCGGGCGGCGCGTCGCGCAGCACATCGGCGACGATCTCGTAGGCCTCGAAAAACGGACGCAACATGGCGCCCGCGATGAGCGGCCGCTTGGCCCGCATCAGTTGAAAGATCTCCTCGCCGCCTGCGGAGACATGCGACTCCCAAGCTTCAGTGCTCTGTCCTCCTCGCGTGCGGTGATGCCAGGACATCTCCTCGGCCACGTTGTCCCGGAACGCCGCCGAATCGGCGAAGTAGAAATCGAACTTGAGAAGGTCGCGCAGCCGCATCACCTGGGTCCAGAAGCATTGCAGCGGATCGTCTTCGACGCGCGCGGCATGCGCGAGTGCCAGCTCGACGATCGACGTCTCCAGGAACGCGTGGATCAACGAGTTGCGGTAGAACGCGGCTTCAAGTTCATCCTCGGGCGCGATGCGCCAGACCGGTTCGCGTCCGCTGTCCACCAACGTCACCGGGTGACCGTTGGACAACGCGTCGACCGCCGACCGCACCCCGTCGGGCGTGCGCAGCCGCAGCGCGCTGTTGGTCATAGGCGTGTTCTTGCGTTCCAGGTAGTCGAGCGAATCCTGCAGGGTGTGGTGCAGCTGATCCAGCGTGAGCGCGACACCCCGGGTGGCTAGCAGCAACGCAGACACCAGACCGGTGGCGTTGACCGGGGTAACGCGCAGGATCCGCCACGCCACCTCGAACGCCATCTTCTGCATGGCCAGGCGTTTGGCTGCCGCGTCCCGCGCGATCGGGCCATGCGGTTCGCCGAGGTACTCGCGCATCGAAACCGCTTCGGGGAACCGAACATAGATCTTGCCGTAGTTGCGTTCCCCTTGAGCCTTGATGAAGTTGTAGAGCCAGCTCAGGCCTTCGGGCGTCTTCTCCCCGCCGCGCGCGTATGCGGCGTACTCGGCGGTCTCGTGCAGCTGGTCGAAACTGATGGACACGGGCTGCAGGAGGATGTCGTCGCTTCGGCCGTCGAGGTACGCGTCCGCGACATAGGCGAGCAGTCCGAGCTTGGGCGGCAACATCTTTCCCGTCCGCGACCGGGTGCCCTCGATGGACCAGTTCAGGTTGAACCGTTTCTCCACGATGTAGCCGACGTACTGCCGCAACACGTACTTGTAGAGCGGATCGTCGAGCTTGCGGCGGATGAAGATGACCCCGGAGTGCCGCAGGAGCGGACCCATGAAGCCGAACGACAGGTTGATGCCCGCGAACGTGTGCACCGGCGGTAGCCGGTTCTCCTGCATGGCCACCGGCACGATCGCGCCGTCGAGGTAGGACCGGTGCGAGAACAGCAGCACGGCCGGGTGCAGTTCCAGCGAGTGACGCATCGACTCGATCTCGGCGCGGTCATAGTCGATGCGCGGGTCGAAGCCCCTGCTGAAGATCGCCCGGCCAAGCGACGGGATCAGATCGACCGAGAACCGGCTCCATCCGGTCGCGAGTTCGTCGAGCATCTCGCCGGCCTGCTCGACCGTCGCGCCCGGAATCTGTTCCAGCCCTTGGCGGAACCGGGCCGAGGCCAGCATCTCGGGTTTGACGAGCCGCGGTGACTTGTATTCCGGCCCGAGCAGTCGCAGCTCCACTCGTTCGATCGCCAGCGCAGCCCGGCGGAGTACGAAATGTGCGAACTCTCTTGGGTTCTCGGCGACCGTCGTTTCGCTCCACTGCTTGCGCAGTTCGGACACCTTGGCTGGTTCGCCGGCCACCATCCTGGCCCGCGCCGGGTCTTTGCGCAGGATCCGCCGCTGCAGGATCTCCGGCGGCCGGTAGGTGTCGCGGCCCGACATCAGCGCAACCACTTTCAGCCGCGTCGGCAGCCCGGCCGGCACCCAGAACACCCGCACCGGTACGACGAGCCTGTCCTCGTCGGCTTCTAGCTCTTCGACCAGCCGGGCCAGCATCCCCGGCGTCGGTTCATCGGCCGCAGGTAGTTGCAGCACCTCGACCTTCGAATCGGGATGCTCCTGCCGCTGTTTCTTGAGCCAGTCGTTCAGCAGTTCGAGTTCGGCCGGCGAGGACACCGACGCGAGCACCAACGCGTCGTCGGTTGTGGTGAAGCTCGCGAAATAGTCGGTGGGCGCGCTCACGGCCGGCCCTTCCGGGTGGGCCTCGGCGTGGTCTTTGGCGTTGATTTCGTCGGCGCCTTCTTAGCGGCCTTACGCGGCGCAGCCTTCTTGGGCGCTTTGGGCTGCGCGTAGATGTCGGGCTGCGGAAGTTCGTCGTGCGGCCACGATTTGAGCGTGTCGAGGTAGATCTGCCGGACGGCGTCGATGCGTTCGGTCAGATTGTCGACGGTCCAGTCGTCCACCGGAATGGGCGGGTACACCGCGACATCCACGGTGCCGGGATTGAACGTGCTCGAGTCGCGTGCGGCGATCACCTCGGCATTGCGGATGACGATGGGGACGATCGGAATGCCCGCCGCCATCGCGATGCGGAATGGGCCCTTCTTGAACGGACCCACCGCCGTGGTGTCCAGCCGTGTGCCCTCCGGCGCGATGAGGATCGACAGGCCTTTGCGGGCAAGCTCTTCCACCTTGTGCAGACCCTCGACGGCCTTCTGCGGGTCCTCGCGATCGATGAAGGCGGCATCCATGACCCGCCCGAGCGTGCCAACCAGCGGGTCGTTGGACAGTTCCTTCTTGGCGACACCGGTGAAGTTGTCGCGGACCAGCGTTCCGGCAATGATCGGGTCGGCCTGATTGCGGTGATTGAAGATGAACACCGCGGGCCGTTGGGCTGTGAGGTTCTCCTCTCCCAGCACATTGAGGTTGACACCGGTGGCCGCCAGCAGCACGCGGCTCCAGGTCGACGTGAAAAAGTTGACGCCGCTGCGCCGGTTGCGATTGAGCAGCCCCCAGCCGATGGCGCCCGCGGCCACGGGCATGAGTGACGCCACACCCGCCACCGTCCGCAACTGCGCGACCGGACTGCTGCCACTGCGACTGGTGAACCTGAGCACGGGCCAGCCGCGTTTGGCGGCGACCGCGGCCAGTTTCCCGGCCGGGTTGGTAGGCCGCGGATTGCCCACCAGGTACATCAATGCGACGTCCTCGTCGCCGTCGGCGTAGAAATAGCTCTTCGCCAGGTCGATGCCGTTGGCCGCCGCGAACTTCTGTACCGCACGGGCTTTGCCCGAACCCCAAATGATCGGCGTCTTCACCTCGCCGCTGATCAAGCCGTCTTCGTCGGTCTCGAACTTGTTGCTCAGCACGTTGTCGATACCGAGGAACCGGGCTACGGGCTCGACTTGGACCGTCAACGCCGACGAACTCAGCACCACGGTATGGCCGCGCTCCATGTGCGCACGCACCATCGCCCGCATCTCGGGATAGATGCGGCTCTGCACGTGCTGGACGAACAGGCGCTCCCCGAGCTCGTCGAGATCGCTGAGCGAATTCCCGCGCAGCATCCGGGCGCCCTTGCCGATCAGGTCTTCGAACTCCGAGCGGCCCAGCTGGTGGTTGAGGCCCGCCTGGACCATTCCGATGAACTCGCCGACACCCATCTGCCTGCGCCGCAGCCGGTCTCGCGTCATGATCACGCCGGTGAAGCCGGCCACGAGGGTGCCGTCCAGATCGAAGAACGCTCCGATCTCCGGCCCTGCCGGACTCGCCTCGATCTCGGCCAGTGTGCCAGGCAGCCGCATCAGCTTCGAATTGTCCGGTGTTCCTGCTGGACTCACTGCGTGGAACTCCCGTCCGTGGTTGTGGCGCTGAACGAGGCCGGGGCCGCGCGGCCGTCACCGCCCAGTGCGAGCACCTCGTCGAAACCTTCCAACAGGCACCGGGCGAACAACGGCTCGTCGGTGATCGCGGCACGGTCGTAGCGGGCGGTGACGGTGATGTAGCCCGATCGCGAGATCAGCACGACCATCATCGCAACCCCGGGCAGCGGTCCAAGCCCGTAGTGCCGCAGGATCTTTGCCCCGGTGATGTAGGTGTCACCCGCGAAAACCGGGACGTTGCTGGCCTGTACGTCGGAGTTGACCACCGAACCGGCCATCGATTCCAGGAACGTGTCGGGCAGCAAGCTGAGCACCGGCGCGATCGCTCCGACCACGTCGATGGCCCGCTCTTCGCGCTTACTGGTCATCTGGGATCGGACTGCCTTGATACGGGTTTCGGCGTCGGTGATGCCGATCGGCGCCGCCAGGTTGACCCCGGCGAACCGGTTGCCGCCCGCCGCGTCATCCTCCGATCGCAGATTCACCGGCACCGCCATCGGGAGCGCTTGCACCGGAATGCCCTTGGCGTCGTGATAGCGCCGCAGGGCACCGCACAATCCGGCCAGATACGCGTCGTTGATCGAACCGCCCGCCGCCTTGGCGGCGCGGTGCAGGTCACCGAACGGTATGTCGATCGCCTCGCTTCGCGACGCGAGACTGCGCCGCCGCAGGAGCGGTGAAGGGTCGGCCGCCGGTCCCATCACACGCGCGCCCGACATCGCGTAATCCACCACACCGCTGACTGCCGAAACCGGATCGCGCACGACCCGGGTAGCGGCGCGCGTCGCACCGCCGAGCGCACCGAGCAGGCCGCCTGCGATCGAGCCCGGCAGCCGGTTGATGCCTTGCCGCATCAGGTCATTGGGTGACAAGTCTTGCGGGATCGGCAGCGGCGGAGGCGCTTTCGGCTCCGGATCTCGCTCCAAATCGTAGATGCTGGCGAACATCTCGACACCACCGACACCATCGGTCACGGCGTGGCTGAGATGCAGAATCGTGGCGGCCCGCCCGTCGGCCAGGCCTTCGACGAGCGTCGCGCTCCACAGCGGCCGCGAAATATCCATCGGGGATTGCATCGCCACCTCGGCGAGGTCGAGAACCTCGCGCAGGGTGCCCGGCTCCGGTACCCGCGCGCGACGCACGTGATAGTCGAGATTGAAGTCCGGGTCGACGACCCAACGCGGCGCCGCGGTAGGCAACGTCGGCATGACCACTTTCTGGCGCAACCGCAGAACCTTGCGCGAGGCGATGTCGAAGCGGGCCCGAAACCGTTCCCAATCCGGAGTGGTGTCGAGGATCTCGACGCCCATGATGCCCGAGCGGGTCCGTGGGTTCGCTTCCCCGCGATGCAGCAGCTGGTCGACTGCACTCAGCTCCTCGGGCAGTCCGGCCGCGTCCAGCTCCGGCACGTCGCTCATAGCGTGGTCCCTCTCCCCTCACCTGGCCGCCAAGTGCAGCGTCCACGCTAGTCCGCTACCGATGGTCACGACGTGCCTTTCATCGCTGTTACACGAACCACGGCATCAGTGCGACGAGGTTCTCGCTCAGGCCGACGTCCCGTCACTGAAGTCAGCGGGAATCTTCGAGGGCAGCACACGGAACGCAGCAGCGTCCAACACTCCCCTCCGTTGACCGTTTTTGCTGGGCGCAATCCGCAGCGTGACGGAATAACCGTGCGAGGCAGGCCGCACGTAGTAACACTCATCTGTTTCGGGACAATAAATGCACACCAGGTCGATCGATTCCCGGTCGATCAGCGAAATATGTGTTCCGTTGCGATCTGCCCACGTAGACGCGAACTTCACAGTTATTGCTCCTGCCCGGGCCGACCGATACTTCACTGAGAGCCGATGAAACTCTCCGTCCCTATAAGCGACCAGATCGAACGGGGCATGTTCTGTCGCCGGAAACAGGACTGTAAACCCCTTGCCGGCTAAGTCGGCGTGAGCCTTCGCCACACCGAGGTCACCCTTGTCTTTCGTGTGGTGCTTCGCCATCAGCTCAAGAGTAATGGACGACTCGTCCATCGGTCTGCCGTTCAGTTAGGGTTAGTGGGCCGCCTCCGTAGCTCAGCGGATAGAGCAGCCGCCTTCTAAGCGGTTGGTCGCAGGTTCGATCCCTGCCGGGGGCGCTTTTTCGTTGCATAACGTCGGGCCGCTACGGGGCACCGACGCACATTCCGGACCGGTCAGCCCAACGTGACAACGCCCAGGACGCGGTCGTGGTCTGCCCCCCGCCCTGCCTTGGGAGGGACAGAAAATTCCACCTGAGAGCAAACTGTGAGGAAGATCAACCTTCCTTAATGGAACGTTGTCGATCCACTACTGGACTGTTACGTTCAGCCGAGCGGTTCCGCGGCCGGAAGGGGTTCCGGCCTGGCGTGTGCCGGCCGGAAAGGTGGTTTGCCCGTGGCTGGGCTTCTTCGGGTCCTGGCGCGGTTCTGGATCCCGCTGGTCTTGGTTGCCGTACTCGCGATCAGCGGTCTCGCGATGAACCGGAGGCACGGAATCTTCGGCACCCACATCAAGTCTGGCGCCGCACCGGCCGCAGGCGATGACATCGTCGAGTTCAATCCCAAACGCGTCGTCTACGAGATCGAAGGCCCCAGCGGAACCAGCGGTCACGTTAGCTATCTGGATGCCGACGCCCAACCGCACACGGAGAGCTTCTCCTCACTGCCGTGGCGGCATGAGGTCGTAACCACGTTGCCGACCGTGTTCGCCAACCTCGTCGCGCAAGGAGACAGCGACGTGATCACCTGCCGAATCGTCGTCAACGGAGAAGTCAGAGATACCCAAACGGTGAACCAGCACCACGCCCAAGCCTTCTGCCTGGAGAAAGCGGCATGACCGGCCAGCACCATTCCTCACATGCCGGGATCGCCCGCGTCATCCGCGTCGCCGCAATTCCGATCATCCTCATCTGGGTCGCGATCGTCGTTGCCCTCAACTCGCTCATCCCCCAGCTCGAGGTCGTCGGCCACGAGAACTCGGTTTCGCTGTCACCGCAAGACGCACCCGCGCTCGTGGCGATGAAGAAGATCGGCGAGCGCTTCAATCAATTCGACTCCGACACGATCGCCATGGTCGTGCTGGAAAGCGAGCAACCGCTCGGCGACGAAGCCCATCGCTACTACGACGAGCTCGTCCGCACACTCGAGGCCGACACCGAACACGTTCAGCACGTACAGAACTACTGGGGCGATCTGATCACCGCGGCGGGCTCGCAGAGCACCGACGGCAAGGCCGCCTACGTTCAGGTCAACCTCGCTGGCAATCAGGGCGAGACACTGGCCAACGAATCGGTGGCCGCGGTGCGCCAGATCATCGAGGACTCGAACCCCCCGGCAGGCGTGAAAGCCTATGTGACCGGCCAGGGTCCGCTGACCACGGACATGAACGAGGCCGGCGACAAGAGCATGATCACGATCACGTTCGTGACGATCGCCGTGATCGCCGTGATGCTGCTTGTGGTCTACCGGTCGATCGCCACGACGCTGCTGATGTTGATCATCGTCCTGCTCGAGATGTCGGCCGCGCGTGGCGTCGTCGCAGCCATCGGACATGCCCATCTACTCGGCCTGTCGACGTTCGCCGTGAGTCTGCTGACCTCGTTGGCGATCGCGGCCGGAACCGACTATGCGATCTTCCTCGTCGGACGCTATCAGGAGGCCAGACAGAAGGGCCAGGACCGAGAAGATGCCTACTACACGGCATTTCACGGCGTCGGGCACGTCATACTCGGATCGGGACTCACGGTCGCGGGCGCCATGCTGTGCCTGCACTTCACCCGCCTGAACTACTTCAGTTCGATGGGCATCCCCAGCGCCATCGGCATGGCCGTGGTGGTCCTGGCCTCGCTCACGCTTGCCCCCGCGGTGCTCGTGGTGGGCAGCCGGTTCGGACTCCTCGACGCCAAGCGCAAGATCCGGTCGAGGGGCTGGCGCAAGGTCGGCACCTCGGTGGTGCGCTGGCCGGTGCCCATCCTCACCGCGGCCATCGCCATCGCGCTGGTGGGCCTGCTCGCACTGCCCGGTTACCAGACGTCCTACAACGAACGGCTATACATCCCGCAGGACCTGCCGTCCAACGTCGGATATGCCGCTGCCGAACGGCATTTCACCGCGGCGCGCATGAATCCCGACCTGCTGCTTGTCGATGCCGGACGCGATCTGCGCAACCCCGCGGACATGATCGTGCTGGACAAGATCGCCAGAGAGTTGATCCGCGTCCCCGGTGTCGCGCGCGTGCAGAGCATCACTCGTCCGCTGGGCCGTCCGATCGCGCACAGTTCGGTGCCGTTCCAGGTGAGCATGCAGTCGGTGTCGATGACCGAGAACCTGCAGTTCCTCCGCGAGCGCATGGGCGACATGCTGACGATGACCGACGATCTGGGCCGGATGGTCACGATCATGGAGAACATGCTCGGGATGATGAACCGGATGACCGAGATCACCCACGAGCTCACCGCGACCATGACCGAGATGGAGGCCAACACCCGCGAAATGCGCGATCACATCGCGAATTTCGACGATTTCATGCGGCCGATGCGGAACTACTTCTATTGGGAGCCGCACTGCTACGACATTCCGGTGTGCAACGCGATGCGGTCGGTGTTCGACGGGCTCGACGGCATCAACGACATGAGCGACAGCATCACCGAGTCGATGAAGAACATGACCGAGATGGATCAGCTGATGCCCCAGTTGGTGGCCCAGCTGCCACCGATGATCGCGATCTCGAAGAGCATGCAGGCCACGATGAAGACGATGTACAGCACGTTTAACGGCCTGATCGACCAGATCAGCAAGATGACCGATACGGCATCGGTGATGGGACAGGCCTTCGACGACGCTCGTAACGACGATTCGTTCTACCTGCCGCCGGAGGCGTTCGACAACCCCGACTTCAAACGTGGGCTCGAGTTGATGGTCTCGCCGGACGGGCAAGCCGCGCAGTTCATCATCACCCACGACGTCGATCCCGCCACCACCGAAGGCATTTCGCACGTCGACCCGTTGCTGCAGGCCGCCAGAGAGGCCATCAAGACCACTCCGCTGGCCGATGCGAAGATCTACCTGGGCGGCACGGCCGCGACCTATAAGGACATCCAGGTCGGCGCTCAATGGGACCTGCTGATCTCCGCTGTCGGCGCGATCACCTTGATTTTCATGGTGATGTTGCTGATCACCCGCGCCTTGATCGCCTCACTCGTGATCGTGGGCACCGTGATCCTGTCGCTGGCGGCATCATTCGGCCTTTCGGTGTTGGTGTGGCAGTACCTGCTCGGAATCGACCTGCACTGGATGACGCTGGCGTTCTCGGTCATCGTGCTGCTGGCCGTCGGATCCGACTACAACCTCCTCGTGGTGTCCCGAATGAAGGAGGAGATCGCCGCGGGTATCAACACCGGAATCATCAGGGCCATGGGCGCCACCGGCGGCGTGGTCACCGCGGCCGGCCTGGTGTTCGCGTTCACGATGGCGTCGATGGCCACGAGCGACCTGATCGCGATCGGACAGGGCGGCACCACGATCGGACTCGGTCTGCTGTTCGACACCCTCGTGGTGCGTTCATTGATGACGCCGTCGATCGCCGCGATCCTGGGCCGGTGGTTCTGGTGGCCATTGCGGGTGCGGCAGCGCCCGGCACGTGTCCGACGCGATGACACCACGCCAATACCGATTGCGAACCCGTCATGAGGGGAAGTGAATACTGTCTGCTCATATGAGCGTGTCAGGATTCCGAGAATGGCCTGATGCCGAGGAACCGGACCGCATCCGCCGCTATCCGATCCGCCGAACGTACAGCCCCTGCCCGCGACTTGTGCCGTATAACTTTGTTGAGCATGGCGAGAAACGGACGTTGAGTTGCTGTGGCCACGTTCCTACATAATTCATACAGTGAATGCGATCATGATCGCGACGCGAGGAATTGCTGTAACTCACCGCGGCAGCCAATCGTTAGCGAGGCGAAATAGACGTAACAGCGAATGGCATCGATACTCGACATAAAAACCCCGGCTAAGCTACGGTTAGCTTTGTCAGTTTCCGTGTGGCACAAGGAGCACGCGCGTGCAGAGTCCGTAACCACTCGCGGGGCTGTCGGCAACTGACAGCTGACTTTCACCTCGACCCGGCTTTTACGTCGGACAAATCGAGCACCATCAGTAATTCACATTCCGCATTCGACCTGCCGGTAGGTAAGCGTCGAGCGGATATCCATTCGGCGAGAATTCCACGTCCCGCCACCACGATTTCTCGTGCGCAAAAACTCCGCGTCTAAGGACCGTCCAGTGCTGATTCACGCAATGTTCAGGGCGCAAACCCTCCGCACCCCCGACGTCATCGCCGTTATCGGCGGCGAGAGCGCCCTGACGTACGCAGAACTCGATCGCCTCACCGACGCCCTGGCATGCCGACTTCAACTCGCGGGAGTACGCCCCGAAACGGTGGTCGGTTGCTGGTCCCATGACTCGCTGTCCACGGTGGTTCAGATGCTGGCTGTACTGAAGGCCGGCGGTGCCTACCTCCTGTTGGATCCGCAATTGCCGGCAGAGCGCCTGCGCAACATGATCGACGACAGCGATCCGACGTGCATCCTCTCCGACAAGCGGCCCCCTGCCAGCTTGACCGGCAAGCGCACGACATTGCTGATGGCCGAACTCCTGCAAGGATTTTCGCGCGCTGCCGGGCCCGTCCCGGCCGCCGGAGTAGCGCCCGACAATCTCGCGTACGTCGCATATACGTCGGGCTCGACGGGCCGCCCCAAGGGAGTACTCATCACGCATGCCGCGTTGAGCAATCACGCGACATCATTGCGCAAGCAGCTCGAGCTGCGACCGGGTGATCGGCTGCCGATGATGGCCCCTGCGACCTTCGACATGGCGACCGAGGAGATCTTGCCGCCCCTGGTGTCGGGGTGCACCCTGGTGGACGCGCCGCATCAATCGCCGTCGATGCGCGAGTTCACCGAGGACATCCTGGCCGACGGTTACACCGTCCTGAACATTCCGGCACCACTGTGGCACCAGTGGACGACATATCTGCAGCAGTCCGGCAGCGCCGTTCCCCATACCCTGCGGTTGGTGATCGTCGGCAGTGACAAGATCTACACCGCGAAGTTCCAGGAGTGGATGTCGCTGCCCGGCGCCGAAAACGTTTGGTGGGTGGCTGCTTACGGCGTGACCGAGGCGACTGTGACCTCACTCCTTTATCTCACGGCAGCCCGAGACGATCTGCGTGACGAACCGCTGATGCCGATCGGCGCGCCCCTCGACAACGTCACTGCCTACGTTGTCGGTGACGATGGTGAGCTCGCGGAACCGGGTGAGGTCGGCGAGCTGTACATCGGAGGCGTTGGCATTGCGCGCGGCTACTGCAATCTGCCGGGAAAGACGGCGGAACGGTTCGGGCACAACGCCTTCGACCCGATTCCCGGGGCGCGGTGCTATCGGACCGGAGATCTGGTTCGCCAGCGTATCGACGGCGCCTTCGTGTGGATGGGCCGGCGCGACTCCCAAATCAAGATTAACGGTCTACGAATCGAACCGACCGAGATCGAGGCCAGCATCCATGATCACCCGGCCGTCGGGGAAGCTGTCGTGGTGTTCAAACCGCCCACCGTCGACGGCGACCGGGGAAGTCTCGTCGCCTTCGTCGAAACCGCGGGCGACAGCGTGATCGACGTCGAAGCACTCCGTGCCTTCCTGACGGCCCGGTTGCATCCGCTGATGCTGCCCGACGAGATCGTCGTGCTGGACCGTATCCCCCTCAACCCGAACGGCAAGATCGACCGCGCGGCGCTGCTGGCCCACAGGTTCCAAGAGGTGTCATGAGCGGCACCCTCGCGGTCTTCGCCATCGGCGCGTTCGCGGCCGTCGCGCTCGGCGTCGCGGACTTCTTCGGGGCCCGCGCCTCCAAGAACATCGGCCCGGTGACCGCAGCTTTCTGCGTGCAAGCCGTCGGTGCCGCCGCCTACGGCGTCTGGTACGTCGCCAGCGGCATCGGATTCCCACAGATGTCCACAGCCACATGGCTTTACGCATTCGCCGGCGCACTGTTCATGGGTGCCGGAATGTGCACCCTCTACCTCGCCTTCGAACACGGCCCCGTCAGTCTGGTCAGTCCCCTGAGCGCCGCCTATCCCCTGGTAACAGCCGCCGTCGGCGTGCTGTTCTTCCACGCAGCGCTCAGCCCCGCCGAGTGCGGGGCCGTTGTGGTGATCGTGCTCGGTGTCATGCTGGCGTCGGGCCTGTTCGGAGTCGAGAAGACCGAACGCAGAGTGACCACCGGCCCACGCCTCGCACTCCTCACGACTGTCCTTTGGGGTGCGGCCTATCCCTTGCTCGGCCAGGCGGTGAACACCTCGGGGTCGCAAGCCGTCACGCTCGTTCAACTCATCACGATGGTGCCGGTGCTCGGTGTCCTCCTCGTCCTGCGGCGCAAGCAGGAAGGGCTGGCACCGGTGCTCGTGGCACAGTGTGCGCGGAGTCCGATCATCCTTGCCGCGGGAACCCTGCAGATGCTCGCCATCCTCGCCATCAACATCGGCTATGGACTCGACCAGGCCGCCGGGACGATGGTCGTGACGACATCCGCGGCCTATCCGGTCATCACGATTCTGTTGGCACTGCGCCACTTCGACGAGCGCGCCGACACAGTCGCACTGGCCGGCGCCGGTCTCACCATTGCCGGAGTGCTCGCGCTGCACACGTTTTGATGCCGCTACCGCAGCGCGTTCCAGACTGGCTACTGTCCTCACATGGCACGGCGACGAAACGACATGCCTCCGCCCGCCACGGGTGGCAGCGAGCGCGACGTTCTTCTCGGGTTTCTCGATTACCTGCGCGAGTGTGTGGTCGCGAAGGTGCAGGGCACGCCCGAACCGCAGGTCCGTGAACCCGGTGTGCCGTCAGGTACGAACCTGCTAGGACTGCTCAACCATTTGATCAATGTCGAGAGGTTCACGTTTCTCGGCGAACACGTCGCCGACTGGCCCGCAACGTTTCGCGCTTCCGGCGACAGCACCGTGCAGTCGCTGACCGCTGAATACGAGCGGGTTACCACCCAAGCCAACGAGGCCATCGCGTCCTGCGCGGATCTGGAGGCACCGTGTGCGCGCCCCACCCGCCAAGGCAAACCACCGTCCATGCGGTGGGCGCTCACTCACATGATCGAAGAGACCGGCCGCCACGCAGGGCACATGGACATCCTGCGGGAGCTCATCGACGGGTCGACCGGCCGTTGACTGTCCATTTGCAGCCGAGCGTGGGCCTGGTGCACGGGATCGGGCCCGATGTCGCGCGCAGGCCCCACGGTCGGCGACTACCTGCGCAGCGACGCCTTGATGGTATCCGCGACCATCGCGGCCTGAGTGACGGTTTCCGACGCGGGTTTGCAGGCCTGGACATCGATGATCACGTTCGACTCAACGGCCAGCACCCGTTGGCATGACCGCGTCTGCTCGCCCGTTCCGCGGGTGAACGGCATCGACAGTTGGTTGTCGGTCTCGGCCAGCGCCCCGCTCTTCCACTTGGGTAACTGCTGGCCGTTGAGGTTGATGTTCACGTTGTGGTCGGCACACTTCGACCAGCGATCGGCGGATTGCCGGTAGAAGTCACGGGCATCCTGCTCCGACGGGTAGGAGACCACCGATTGCACGACGAGGTTGTCCCAGCTGTCGGTGTCCGGTGAGCGAAACAACTGCTGACGCAGCGCGTCCCACCCGTCCCCGTATATTGCCGCCTCGTTAACCTGCCATACCCCAAGGCAATTGAGGTTGGGCAGCAGATTGCGGTGATCGCCCATCGTGGTCACCATCGCGTGTGGCGTCATCCCGGTGGTCGCCATCAGAGTGTTCATCTGATCGGTGCTGAGCAGCAGTCCGTTGAGATCCGCGTCGCCGACGACAGTGGGCGCCGCATCGACGTTCTCTTGTCCCGCACACCCGGTCAGCCCCATCAGCAGGATGACGAGGGCAGCCACGCAGCGCAGTCGGTGGCGCTCAGGCATGCGTACCGGCCAGCGCACACGCCATCTGGGCATTGTGGGCATCGTCGTTGAGCTCGCTGGCAGTCACATTCAGCGTGTCGCCACTGCCCCGCAACCCCATCTTCAACAACAGCTTGGTCGCGTCCACCGACCAGGCGCGCATCGGACTGGCGATATCGGGTGACAGCCCCGGTGTCCCGGCCGCATTCATGGCCTTCGCCGCCGATTCGCGCAGGGCGGTACGACCGCTCACGTTCGTGGTGCTGACGACCGGGTCCGAGTAGTCGGGGCGGGCGCTGCCGTCGATCGTGTCCGCGAAGTCCCCGTAGAACACCGATGCGTTGTCGAGCGCCTCGGCGAACAGTGAGCACGCCGCGACCGCCGCCGGGTCGGCCTCACCGGCAGGCACCGGGCCCGCGGCCATCGGATCGGGCGCCGGGGCTGCAGGTGCTGCCGGCGCAGGTGCTGCGGGCGGCGGGGCAACCGCGCCCGCTTCGGTCTGGACGACGGCGTCCGGATCGGCAGACGCGGTCGGCACTGCGGCGATCCCGATGCCCAGCGCGATACCGAACACGGCCAGGCCGTGCGCATACAGGTCTGACGACCTCACCTAGTCCTCCAAAAGTCCAACTGCCCGCGCGCGATTCATGCATCGCCGCGACATTGCTCCCATACCGTCGGCGCAATACGTTTCGCAAAGGTGAACGGCGGCGAAACGGTCGTCCTCCGCCCGCCGTCCATTGCGTGGCCGAAGCCTCACACCGCACTGTTGAATGTATTACGTTGGTACGCAGTCAATTAGCAGGAAGTTCACAGGATCCGGAAACCCCTGCCAGATGGGAATGTGGCGCGACGTGTTGGCGCTTTGTTCACCGTTTCGAAATGCGATCCGTTCATGATTCGTCGCGACAGATCCCATGAATCCCTTGGCTTCTCCGAAATTGTGTCGGCCCCAGCGGATTCAGTCCCCATGAGAGGCGCAAGTTCACGCATGTTGAATCGTTTTGCCACCCTGGCTGCAGTCTGCATGTTGGCCCCGATCGCGGTGGCCCCGCTTGCGTCAGCCGAACCCGTACCCCCGCCGCCGGATCCGGCGGCGCCGGTCGCCGCGCCGGCACCGCCCGCACCCGACACCGGCGCAGTGCCATCGGCGCCTCCTGGGGTCCTCGACACCCCGGACGGCTGGCACGTGACCGTCGCGGGCAGCAATGAGAGCCAGTTGCCGGTGGCGCCGCTGACCACCGCAGTGTCCTCGCGCGAATACCTGGTGGCGGGCACGTTCACCGGCACGATAACCGGTTCCGGCAAGACCAAACTGACCGGCGGAACGCTCGAAGCCGGGCAGCAGATCGGTTGCGGGATCGTTTCCGACGAGACTGAAATCAACCCGGGCGCAAGCTTTTCCCCGTCCATCAGGGTGCCGTTCACCGGCGCCGCCACCGATGTGGGTTTCGGTACCGGCATCAACCTTCAGGGCAAGGTGTACCTCAAGCCGGGCACCGTGACGATCGTTCCAATCGACAAGAAGACCTTCAAGGGCGATTCCACCCGCGTCACCATCACCGGCGTGCGCATCAAGTTCGACCAGTGCGCCGGCCAGTCGTTCATCCGGTCGTATGCGACGCTCACCGCGTCGACCGAGAACACCGACGATGTCATCACCTATCTCGGTGTCACCAAGGCCGTCTGACACCACCGGAATTCGGAGCGTGGTTGAGCCAGGTTTGCCTGGCTCAACCACGCTTTTTGCTCATCGTCTTTGAATACATTGCGAATCAGCGGTATTCGGGCAGTGTGCCAACTGTGGCCGCTCGCAGTCCATTTGCAGGAACATCACAGCTCCAGCATGCCCATTGGACGGTCGCGCGGCCTGATCTGTTGCCCGACAGTTCACCGTTTCGCAACGCCATCCATACATGATTCGTCGCGACAGATCCCTTGAATCCCTTGGCTTCTCCGACATTTCGTCGATCCAGCGGATTCAGACCCCATGAGAGGCGCAAGTTCACGCATGTTGAATCGTTTTGCCAAACTGGCTGCAGTCTGCATGTTGGCCCCCATCGCGGTGGCCCCGCTTGCGTCAGCCGAACCCGTACCCCCGCCGCCGGATCCGGCGGCTCCGGTCGCCGACGCCCCACCACCGCCGGACAACGGCATCGTCGCGTCCGCCGAGCCAGGCGTGGTCACCACACCTGACGGCTGGACTCTGACGGTCGCGGCATCCAATGAAAGCCAGCTGCCCGTGGCGCCGTTGACCACCGCCGTGTCCTCGCGTGAGTACATGGTGGCGGCCACCTTCACCGGCAGTGTGTCGGGGTCGGGCGAATCCACGCTTACCGGTGGAACATTGGACACGGGCTATCAGATCGGCTGCGGTATCGAGCTCGGCCAGGTCCGCCTGATCGGTTCGGTCGGCCTCAGCACCTCCGGATCCACGCTCGGCGGCCTGATCCCGACGGGACTGAGCGTTCCGCTGTCCGGAACCCTCGAGATCCACCTCAAGCCCGGCACCGTGAACAACGTCTCGGTGACCAAAAAGTCCTTCAAGGCCGCGCCCGTCCGGGTCACCATCAAGGACGTCCACATCAAGCTCGACGGGTGCGCCGGCCAGTCCTTCCTGCGGTCCTACGCAATCCTGACCAGCTCGACGACAGACACCGACGACGTCGTCGCGTACTACGGCGTCACCAAGGCAGTCTGAGGTAATCCCGTGAAGCCGACACACCGCATCATGGCGGCCGGCATCCTGGCGCTCGGCGCGGCGGTCGCCTCATCGGCGGCCGCCAGTGCCGAACCAGCCCCGGATGCGCCCGCCAATCCGGCGGTTCCAGTGCCCGCGCCACCACCACCCGGCCCGACGGTTCCCGGGATCGGTGCTCCGTTGGGCCCCAACGGACTTGCGCTGCTGGAGCAGACCGGGACACCGACCGCAGGCCCGCTCGGCCTTCCCGAAGGCGTCAGCCTTGATCCGAAAAGCCTGCTCGCCCAGAACGCGACTCCGGGCGGACCGCCCGGCGCGCCGCCCAACCTGAGGGCGTTCAACAACGGCTACGTGCTGCCGCAGAACGAGGTGCCCTCGGCCCCCGGTCAAGGTTCGGTGGTGGGTGTGGCACCGGGACAGGAGAGCGCCGACATCTCCGGGATCGACTACATCAAGCAGTTGCACGAGCTGTACAAGAACGGCAACCTCCGGGGCTCACTTCTCGGCCAGCTCCCCAAGGAGCAACTCGGTCAGCCCTTGCCCGGCACGGCACCGCCGCCAGGAACCAACGTGCCACCGGGCCTGGTGCAGTACCTGCCCGAGCCCGGGCCGCCGGTCGACCCGGCGGCACCGCAGGCCCCGGCACCACCCCTCCCCTGACCGGCCTACCGGCCCCTCCTGTGACCAGGCATAAAATGCAGGAGACGGCCGGAGCCGCCGGTGAGAGCGACAGCACGAGATCCGGCCGCCGGGAGGATCGCCATGCTGACGCTGTCAGCGTCAACGAAACTCATTGCGACCGCGATTTTTACGGTTGCCTACGCGACGCCTGGAGGTTTGGCGGCGGTTGCCGCCGCGGACCCAGTGGTGGGCGGTGAGTCGGCGGACGCGATCATCGACGGCCTCGAGAGCGAGGGCTACCACGTCGAGATCAACTGGGTCGGCGGCCGAAGCACGATGCCGTTGACCGAATGTGCGGTCAGCGCGATTCACAACCCCGACCGCTCGGCACCGCCCACGCCGAAGTCATCGATAACGGTGTACGTCGACGTCTCATGCCCAACGAACCCGATGATCCAGGGATCATCTTCGGACCGCCCGGCCCGTTCAGCTGAACACGCGTCCTCAGACAGCACCGGCATTCGCGACGGTCGTCGTCGCATAGGGATTCGTCATCGTGGTGGTCGCGGGCTCCGAGCTAGTCGCAGGCGGCGCTTGCGGTGCAGGAGGGATGATCGCGGGTTCGGTCAGCTCGCTCGTGGTTACGGGAACCGGGTGCGTCATCCACGAGGACGTCGTGTGCCGGGTGATCGACGCGGTAGTCACCGTCGAGGTCGTCGTTTCGTGCGGCAGGACCGGCAGCGTCGACTGATGCGACGTCATGAAGACGGCGAATGCGAGCAGGCCGATCACCAGCAGGCCACCGACGCCCGCGACAACCATGGCCCAGTCCGACTCGTGCCACGGGGTCTGCTCCGCCACCTCCTCGTCGGGACTGGTATCCAGCATGAAGACATTGTCCCCCAACGACATACGCAGTTGTTCAGGCGGCAGCTGACGGCCAGGTGAAATCTCACCCATCCGCGTCGGCACTGTCGTAGGAGTGACACCAGCGACGGCTCGACGTGCCCTGCACTACCGCTACCTACTGCGGCGGCGCGACTGGAACTAGGCTGAGCGTCGTGTCAGAATCCGTATTGGTCGATCTTGTCGACCGTGTCGCAGTGATCACTGTCAACGATCCCGACCGCCGCAACGCGGTGACGTTCGAGATGTCGGCCGCATTGCGCGCCGCAGTCGAGGCAGCGGAAGCCAATTCGGATGTACATGCAGTCATCGTCACCGGCGCAGGCAAAGCGTTCTGCGCGGGTGCGGACCTCACCGCGCTCGGTGAGGCGACCGAGGAGGGTCTGCGCAAGATCTACGACGGCTTTCTGGCAGTTGCCCACTGCTCGTTGCCGACCGTAGCGGCGGTCAACGGCCCCGCGGTCGGGGCGGGGCTGAATCTTGCGCTCGCCGCCGACGTACGCATCGCCGGGCCGTCCGCCTTGTTCGATCCGCGGTTCCAGAAGCTCGGCATCCATCCTGGCGGTGGCGCGACGTGGATGCTGCAACGCGCTGTCGGACTTCAGGTGGCCAGGGCGTCGCTGCTGTTCGGCATGCGATTCGATGCCGAGGCGGCCGTGCGCCACGGCCTGGCGCTCAGCGTCGCCGACGATCCGGTGGCCGCCGCACGCGAACTCGCCGCCGGCCCGGCCGGTGCGCCGCGAGAGGTCGTGCTGGCGACCAAGGCGTCGATGCGGGCAACGGCGAATCCCGGCGTCATCGACTCGGATCAGCACCGCATCGCGGTGGACATCGAGATCGGTCCGCAAGCACGGTCTATCGAATCGCCCGAGTTCGCAGCGCGTTTGGCCGCCGCCAAGCGCAAGTAGCAGCCCGCTACAGGTCCATCAACGCCAGTTCCGGTTCTTCGATCAACTGCCGCAACTCACGCAGGAACGCCCCCACCTGCGCACCGTCGGCGATGCGATGGTCGAACGCACAGGTGAGTGACATCGTCGGGCGCGCAACCACCGTCCCGTCGATGACGACGGGCCGCGGCTTCAGCGAACCCATACCCAGGATCGCGGCCTCGGGGTAGTTGATCACCGGCACTCCGTCGTCCATGCCCAGTGCGCCGAAGTTCGACACCGTGAAGGTGGATCCGGCCAGCTCGGCCGGTTTGAGTGTTCCGGCCCGGGCACCCTCCACGAGTTGCGCCACCATGCCGGCGAGTTCGCGGGTGGTGAGGCGATCCGCGTCACGCACGACGGGAACCAGCAGCCCTCGCGGTGCGGCCACACCGAATCCGAGGTGCACCGAAGGGTGCTGATGAATCTCTGGCCCATTCGTGGTTTCCACCCAGGTCGAGTTCAGGATCGGATGGTGGCGCAACGCGATTGTGAGCAACCGCAACGTCAGGACGAACGGCGTGACCGGCAGCTCGGCGTCGGTGGCCCGGATCGAATCCCGCAGCCGCAGCAATGCCGAACCGTCCACGTCGACACGGGTATGTGCATCGGGAATTTCGTGGCGGGACAGGGCCATTCGGCGCGCCATCTCCGCTTGGACACCGCGGACATCGCGCAGTTCCGAACTGCCCGCTGCGGCAAGCACATCGTCACGTGTCACGATGCCTTCCGGACCGGAGCCAGGGGTCAGGGTTTCCAGGTCGACGTGCAGTTCGGCGGCCAGCTTGCGTACCGGCGGTTTGGCGCGGGCACGTGTGGCGGGTGGCGTGGATGGCGCCGGGGCACGTCGGCTGACGTCCATGGCGTCGTCGGTGCCGTACCCGACGAGCACCGGCTTGCGGGGTGCGGCGGCTCCGTTGGTGGCCGCCGGTGCCGAGTTTTCAGCGGTGCCGATGCGGGCCAGCAGCGCACCGACGGCGAGCGTGTCTCCCGCTGCACCGCCGAGCTCGAGCACCTGCCCTGCGTAGGGGCTCGGAATCTCGACCTCGGCCTTGTTGGTCTCCACTGTGCACAGCGTCTGGTTCAATTCGACGGTGTCGCCGACCGCGACGTTCCAGCTTGTGATGGTGGCGTCCTGGAGTCCCTCGCCGAGATCGGGAACCAGGAACTCCTTGCCGGTCACGGCTGCCCCATCGCGCGCTCGACACAGTCGAGGAGCCGGTCGACGCCGGGAAGCCACACTTTCTCGAGCCTGGCCGGCGGGTACGGTGTGTCGAATCCGGTGGCGCGCAATACCGGAGCCTCCAAGTCGTAGAACATCTCCTCGGAGATCCGCGCGGCCAGTTCCGCGCCGAAGCCCAGAGTCCGCGGGCCCTCGTGCATCACGACGGCGCGGCCGGTGCGACGAATCGAGTCGGCGATCGTGTCGAAATCGAGCGGGTTGAGCGTGCGCAGGTCGACGACCTCGAGACTCCAGCCGCGTTCGGCGGCCAGCTCCGCCGCGTTGAGCGCGGTGGCGACCAGCCCACCGTAGGTGAGCACCGTGACATCGGCGCCGGTGCGCCGCACCGCTGCCCGCCCGATAGGCAGACCCGGTGTACTGGTGTCGACGGGTTCCCTGGCCCAGTACCGCCGTTTGGGCTCCAGGAACATCACCGGGTCTGGGCAGGTGATCGATTGTCGCAGCAGCCAGTAGGCGTCGCTCGGCGTGGAGGGCACCACCACTTTGAGTCCCGCTGTGTGCAGCCAATAACTTTCGGTGGATTCGGAGTGGTGCTCGACGGCTCCGATCCCGCCGAAGGACGGGATTCGCACGGTCACCGGCATGTCGATATCGCCGTGGGTGCGCATGCGGTACTTGGCCAAATGGCTGGCGATCTGGTCGAACGCCGGGTAGCTGAAGCCGTCGAACTGTATTTCGGGAACCGGGATGAATCCCCGTATCGCGAACCCGACCGCGATCCCGATGATCGCCGATTCCGCCAGCGGCGTGTCGAAACACCGTTCAGCGCCGAATGTTTCGGTCAGACCGTCGGTGACCCGGAAGACCCCGCCCAGTGTGGCGACGTCTTCGCCGAAGACGAGCACGCGATCGTCGGCGGCCATCGCGTCATGCAGGGCCCGGTTGATCGCCTGCACCATGGTCAGTTCGGTCGTAGCCGGCGGTGCCGGCAATCCGACCTGTGTGAGCATCGGCTCCCACGGTTCCGGCGAATCACCTTGAGCGGCAGGCCGGTCGATGATCTGAGTCATGTCATGCCTCCTTCGCCAGTTCCGCGAGCAGCTGATCCCGTTGCCGCGCGAGATCCGGGGTTATCTCGGCGTAGACGCTGTCGAACATCTCGGCGGGATCGAAATCGGCCGCGCCGACCATCGTCTCGCGCAGCTCCGAGCACAGCCGCGCCGATCGCGCCGCTACGCGTTCCTGCAGCCGTTCCGACCACACCCCGACAGACTCCAGATACGTTCGGTACCGCGCGATCGGATCGCGCGCCCGCCACTCGTCTACCTCGTCGGCCGAGCGGTAACGGGTCGGATCGTCGGACGTGGTGTGCGGCCCCATGCGATAGGTGATCGCCTCGATCAATGTCGGCCCACCACCGTGGCGGGCTCGCTCGGCAGCCTCGGCCATCACGGCGTAGCAGGCGAGTACATCGTTACCGTCGACCCGGATACCGGGCATGCCGTAGCCGATGGCGCGGTGGGCGATCGAAGGCCCGGCTTGTTGCCGGCTGACGGGCACCGAGATCGCCCACTGGTTGTTCTGCACGAAGAACACGCACGGTGCGTCGAACACCGATGCGAGGTTGAGCGCCTCATGGGCGTCGCCCTCGCTGGTGGCGCCGTCACCGAGGAACGCGACCGTCACGGAATCCTCGCCGAGGCGCTGCGCGGCCATCGCCGCGCCGACCGCATGCAGTCCGTGGGTGCCGATGGGGATGGCGATGGGTGCGACGCACTTGCTGGTGAACTCGAGGCCGCCGTGCCATTTGCCGCGCCACACCGCACCCATCTGGCCCGGAGTGATGCCGCGCAGCAGGAATGCGCCGATCTCGCGGTATTGCGGAAACAGCCAATCGGTTTTGCGCAGGCACGCCGCCGCGCCGATCTGGGCGGCCTCCTGGCCTCGGCACGACGCGAACAGCGCGAGCTCGCCCTGACGTTGCAGATTGACGAACTCGGTGTCGAGGTCGCGCGCGACGACCATCGACTCGTAGAGCCACGCCAGAGTTTCGGGAGGTAGCTCGCGGCTGTAGCGAGTTTCCGTGGTGGGTGATCCGTCGGCGTCGACCAGCCGCACCGGATCCAGCTCGAGCTCAACAGGCTCAATACCAATGGCCATACCGCCTCCTTGTCGGTGACGGCATGTTGCGCCGCCATTCCGTGAGGTGCTCAGCGCAGCGGCGGTACGAGCATAACCCCTGGTGAGGGGCTGCCGACTAGTCGCCTGGGTGTGGCGCTAGCTGGACAATCCGCTCGGCACGTCGCAGCACTGGGGCATCCACCATTATGCCCCCGAACTGGAACACGCCCCGCTGAACGCGAGCTTCGGCGAGTACGTGTCGCGCCCATTCGGCCTGCTCAGCGGTCGGCTCGTACGCCGCCCGGATGACCGCGACCTGGGTCGGATGGATGGCCACTTTGGCGTCGAATCCGACCGCGACCGCGTCGTCGGCCTCAACCCGCAGCCCCGCGAGATCCTTGATGTCGAGGTACACCGAGTCCAGCGCCATCCGGCCGTACGCCTTGGCCGCCAGCAGGGTCTGCGACCGCACATGCTGGGCGACGTCGCGGTAGCTGCCGTCGGCACGCCGGTTTGCTGTGCCGCCCGTGACCGCGAATAGGTCCTCCGCGCCCCACATCACCGCGAACGCGTTGTCGGGCTGGACCAGCTGCACGACGTTGAGCGCGGCGAGCGGTGTCTCGATGAGCACGACGACGTCAAGCGGTGCCAACGCCCGCACTTGGTCGGGATGTTCGGACTTGGCCAGCATGACCGTCGTGTAGTCGGTGGCCGCAACGGCCTTCAGGTCGAGTTCGTGGTCGGAGGTGGTGGTCGGATTGATCCGAACGACCGTGCGGGACGGGTCGAGCCGGGTGTCGAGCAGCGCCTGCCGCGCGGCCTCCCGGTCCTTGGCCGCGACGCCGTCTTCGAGGTCGAGGATCACCACATCGGCTGCCGCCGCGGCCTTTTCGAACCGCTCCGGCCGATCGGCCGGACAAAACAGCCAACCCGGTCCGGTATTCGCCAGTGCCACTATGCCTCCTCCGCCGGGCGCATCCGGACCATGGTCTTGCGCGACGCGGTGGCGACGATGTCGCCGTGCTGGTTGCGGCCGGTGTGGGCGAAGGTCACGATGCCCTCCCCCGGCCGGCTCTTGGACGCCCGCTTGTCGGTGATCTCGGTTTCGGCGTAAAGCGTGTCGCCATGGAAAAGCGGTTTGGGGAACGAGATTTCGGAGAATCCGAGATTGCCGACGATGGTCCCCTGGGTCAGCTGGGCGACCGAAAGCCCGACGAGCGTGGACAGCGTGAACATCGAGTTCACCAGCCGCTGGTTGAACGGCGGCAGCGCGTCGGAGAAGGCCGCGTCGAGGTGCAGCGCCTGAGTATTCATGGTGAGCGTGGTGAACAGCACGTTGTCGGCTTCGGTGATGGTGCGCCCGGGCCGGTGCAGGTACCGCACCCCGGTCTCGAACTCCTCGAACCACAGCCCGCGCTGCTCGACGATTCTCGGTTCGCTCACAGGCCCGCCTCCCGCGCGATCAGCATGAGCTGCACTTCCGTTGTCCCTTCCCCGATTTCGAGGATCTTGCTGTCACGGTAGTGCCTCGCCACCGGGTATTCGTTCATGAACCCGTAGCCGCCGAAGATCTGGGTGGCGTCGCGCGCGTTGTCCATCGCGGCCTCACTGGATACCAGTTTGGCCACCGAGGCCGCCTTCTTGAACGGCTTACCGGCCAGCATCAGCGAGGCAGCGTCGTAGTAGGCCGCGCGGGCCGTGTGCGCCCGTGCCTCCATCCGGGCGATCTTGAACGCGATCGCCTGATAGGTGCCGATGGCAGCGCCGAATGCCTGACGTTCCTTGGCGTAGCGGACGCACTCGTCGACGCAGCCCTGTGCCACACCGACCGACAGCGCCGCGATCGCGATGCGGCCCTCGTCGAGGATGCGCAGGAAGTTGGCATAGCCGCGGCCGCGTTCCCCGAGCAGGTTCTCCTGTGGCACCCGGACGTCGTCGAAGCTCAGCGGGTGGGTGTCCGAGGCATTCCAGCCGACCTTGTTGTAGGCCGGTTCTGCGGTGAAGCCGTCGATGGGCACCGGCACAAGGATCGACGAGATCTCCTTCTTGCCGTCGGGCTTCTCGCCCGTCACCGCGGTGACCGTCACCAGCTTGGTGATGTCGGTGCCCGAATTGGTGATGAACTGCTTGGAGCCGTTGATCACCCAATGACCGTCGTCGAGGCGGGCGTTGGTCCTAGTTGCGCCTGCGTCGCTGCCGCCACCGGCCTCGGTCAGCCCGAATGCGCCCAACGCCTTGCCGCTCGCGAGCAAGGGCAGCCACTCCTGCTTCTGCGCCTCATTGCCGAAGCGGTACACCGGCATCGCACCGAGCGACACCCCGGCCTCCAGCGTGATCGCCACGCTCTGGTCGACCTTGCCGAGTTCCTCAAGGGCCAGGCACAGCGCGAAGTAGTCGCCGCCCATGCCGCCGTACTCTTCGGGGAACGGCAGACCGAACAGGCCCATGTCGGCCATGCCCGCAACCACCTCGTACGGGAACGAGTGCTCCTCATCGTGTTTGGCGGCGACGGGCGCAACCACGGTCTGCGCGAAATCGCGGACCGTCTTGGCGAGCTGGGCGTAATCGTCCGGCAGCGAGCCGGTTGACAGAAAATCGCTCATGGCTGGTTCTCCTGTGGGTGAGCGGTGATTCGGGCCAGCGGTTGACCCACCTTGACCTGGTCGCCGACGGCGACGAGTAGTTCGGCCACACCATCGACCGGTGCGGCCAGCGCGTGCTCCATCTTCATGGCCTCGACCGTGACGACAACGGTTCCGGCGGCGACCTCGGCACCACTGTCGACCCCAACGGCGACAACCGATCCCGGCATCGGGCTGACGAGTTCGGCGTCGCCGCTGTGTTCGTCGTCGGGGCGTACCGGCGCCTCACGCACTTCCTCGACGAGGAACGTGCGCCCGCCACCGGACAGCCAGATCTGGCCGTCACTGACTGCGACGAGGTACTCGGTTCGCAACCCGTCCAGCGTGACGGTCAGCCGGCCGCTGCCGAGATTCGCACTGACCGTGTGGGTTTCGCCGTGTTCGACGGCAGCGGTGGCGTGGCGCGGGGTGCCCGTCAGATACACGTGATCGGTGCGCCCGGCGGCCCGCAGCCGGAAGGCGGCGGGGGCACGCTCACCCGTTCGCCAGCCGGACGGCAGCTGCCACAGGTTGTCACCGGCCGCGGTCCAGTGCCGTACCCACTTGTATGCCGCGGCAGCGATGAGCTCCTGGTCACCGGCCTCGCCGCTGCTGAAGTCAGGTGCGCGGCGATCGAGCAGACCGGTGTCGAGCCGCCCGGCCGCGACGTCGCGATCGGCCAACAGGAAGCGCAGGAACTCGATGTTCGTGGTGACGCCGAGGACGGCGGTGTCGGCGAGCGCGCGGTCGAGCCGCTGCAGGGCACCCGCTCGGTTGTCGGCGTGTGCGATGACCTTCGACAACATCGGGTCGTAGTCGCTGCCGATCACCGTTCCCGCCGCAAGCCCGGAATCGACCCGAACCCCGGCCCCGCCGGGCTCACTGAGCGCGAGCACCGGTCCCCCGGTCGGAAGGAATCCGTTGGCGGGGTCTTCGGCGTACACCCGGGCCTCGACAGCGTGTCCGGTCATGACGATGTCGTCCTGGCCGATCGCGAGCTTGTCACCGCCGGCGATCCGGATCTGCTGCTCGACGAGATCGATGCCGGTGACCATTTCGGTCACCGGGTGCTCGACCTGCAGGCGGGTGTTCATCTCCATGAAGAAGAACTCGTCGGGCCGGTCGGCGGAGACGATGAACTCCACCGTGCCCGCACCCGTGTAGTCGACACTACGCGCGGTGTCGCAGGCCGCGGCGCCGATCCGTTCCCGGGTGGCGGCGTCGAGCAGCGGAGACGGCGCTTCCTCGATGACCTTCTGGTGGCGGCGTTGCAGGCTGCATTCCCGTTCGCCGAGATGGATGACGTTGCCCTGAGCGTCGGCGAGCACCTGCACTTCGATGTGGCGGGGCCGCAACACGAATCGTTCGAGAAACAGCGTGTCGTCGCCGAACGCGGCGCCCGCCTCACGGCGAGCACTGACCAGGGCGGCAGGTAGGTCAGCTGCCCGCTCGACCACCCGCATACCCTTGCCGCCGCCACCGGCTGACGGTTTGACCAGCACCGGGTAGCCGACCTCGTCGGCCCCGGCGATCAGGTCCTCGTCGGTCAGGCCGGGACGCGAGATTCCGGGTACCACAGGAACACCGAATGCCGACACCGCGGCCTTGGCCGCGATCTTGTCGCCCATCGTGGCGATCGCCGACGCGGGCGGTCCGATGAACACGATGCCGGCATCCTGCAGGGCGGCCGCGAAATCGGCATTCTCGGAAAGGAATCCGTACCCGGGGTGCACGGCCTGCGCCCCGGTCCGTCGGGCGGCGTCGACGACGGCGTCAATCTTGAGATAACTCTGCCGGGCGGCGGCCGGGCCGATGCACACCGCGACGTCCGCCTCGGCGACATGCCGGGCACCGGCATCGGCGTCGCTGAACACCGCGACCGAACGGATCCCCATGGCGCGCAACGTGCGGATGACGCGAACGGCGATTTCACCGCGGTTGGCCACCAGGACAGTGTCAAATACCGAAGAACTCATGCCTCACATCCGGAATACGCCGTAGGAGACCGGCTCGAGCGGAGCCTGGCCAACAACCGAAAGAGCCAGTCCGAGCACGGTTCTGGTGTCGGCGGGATCGATCACGCCGTCGTCCCAGAGCCGCGCCGTGGAGTAGTACGGGTTGCCCTGGTGTTCGTACTGCGCGCGGATCGGCGCCTTGAATTCCTCGGCCTGCTCCTCGGTCATCTCGCCGCGCACCGTGGCCAGCACCGAGGCGGCTTGTTCACCGCCCATCACCGAGATCCTCGCGTTGGGCCACATCCACAGGAACCGCGGCGAGTACGCGCGCCCGCACATCGAGTAGTTGCCCGCGCCGTAGGAGCCGCCGATCACCACGGTCAGTTTTGGCACCCGCGCGCAGGCCACGGCGGTGACCATCTTGGCGCCGTGTTTGGCGATACCGCCGGCCTCGTAGTCACGACCGACCATGAACCCCGAGATGTTCTGCAGGAACAACAGCGGGGTCTTGCGCTTGTCGCACAGCTCGATGAAATGTGCTCCCTTGAGCGCGGATTCGCCGAAGAGCACACCGTTGTTGGCGACGATGCCGACGGGATGGCCATGAATGCGGGCGAAGCCGGTGACTAGGGTGGCGCCGTATTCGGCCTTGAACTCGTTGAACTGTCCGCCGTCGACGATGCGGGTGATGACCTCGTGCACGTCGTAGGGGACCCGCGCGTCCACCGGCACGACGTCATAGAGCTCGTTCTGGTCGGCGACCGCGTCAACCGTCGGTTCCGTGCCCCACGGCGGGTCTTCGGCCGGGCCGAGCGTCGTCACGATGTTGCGCACGATACGCAGCGCATCGCGGTCGTCATGGGCCAGATGGTCCGTCACGCCGGACGTCTTGGAGTGCAGGTCGCCGCCACCGAGTTCCTCGGCGGTCACCACTTCCCCGGTCGCGGCCTTCACCAGCGGTGGGCCGCCAAGGAAGATCGTGCCCTGATTGCGCACGATGACCGCCTCGTCGCTCATGGCAGGCACATACGCGCCACCGGCCGTGCACGAACCGAGCACCGCGGCGATCTGGGCGATGCCCTGCGCGCTCATGGTGGCCTGGTTGTAGAAGATCCGGCCGAAGTGCTCGCGATCCGGGAACACCTCGTCCTGGCGCGGCAGGAAGGCACCACCCGAGTCGACGAGGTAGATGCACGGCAGCTTGTTCTGCAGCGCGATCTCCTGTGCGCGCAGGTGCTTTTTGACCGTGATCGGGTAGTAGGTGCCGCCTTTGACGGTCGCATCGTTGGCGACGATCAGGCACTCGCGGCCCGAGACCCGCCCGATGCCTGCGATCATCCCGGCGCCGGGACATTCGTCGTCGTACATGCCGTCGGCGGCCAGCGGAGCGATTTCCAGGAACGGGCTACCCGGGTCGAGCAGGCCGTCCACCCGGTCTCGGGGCAACAGTTTGCCTCTACTGACGTGGCGTTCACGGGCCCGCTCAGGGCCGCCGAGGGAGGCGGTGGCGAGTTTGGCGCGCAGTTGAGCGACCAACTCCAGATGATCGTCGCGGTGCGATGACATGCAGCTCCATTTGAGTTAATGGCGACTAACTCGTGGTATGTTAGTCACGATTAACCGAGTTGTCTACCCTCCGGAGACGCCATGTCCACCAGCGCCGCGACGCGCCGAAGCCAGGCCAAGTCGGATCGCCGCAGCCAGCTGATCACCGCTGCCGAACGACTGGTGGCTGAGCGCGGCTACCTTGCGGTCCGGCTGGAGGACATCGGTGCGGCCGTCGGAGTCAGCGGGCCTGCCATCTACCGGCACTTCCCCAACAAAGAGGCCCTGCTCGTCGAACTGCTGGTCGGGATCAGCACGCGACTGCTCGCAGGAGCCCGCGAGGTCATCGGGCGAACCGACGATCCCGCCGAGGCCCTGGACGGTCTCGTCGATTTTCACCTGGATTTCGCATTCGGCGAATCGGACCTGATCCGCATTCAGGATCGCGACCTCGGCCACCTGCCCGACGCCGCCAAGCGGCAGGTGCGCCGGTCTCAGCGCCAGTATGTCGAGATCTGGGTTTCGGTGCTCACGCAACTCGACCGGCGCCTGCCCGAGGAAGACGCCAGGGTGATGGCACACGCGGCCTTCGGCTTGCTGAACTCCACGCCGCACAGCGTGAGACCCGCTGCACCCAAAGCACAGTCGCGTGAGGTGCTGCGACGGATGACGATCGCCGCGTTGACGGCGACGGTCTAGCCGCTGAACGCCTTGGTGAGCCAGCGCGCCATGGCGTCGACGAGTACCGCGCGGTTCTCGCGTTTGATGATCTCGTGGCCGTCGTCCTCGAACACCAGCATCTCGACATCGCGGCCAAGCGCACGCAGCGCGTCGTACATCTGCTGCGATTCGCTCGGCGGTACGTTGGTGTCGTTGGCGCCATGTACCAGCAGGAGCGGCGCGGTCAGCGCATGTGCCCGCAGTAATGGCGAAAGCCGCTCCAGCAGTTCACGATCCGCGATGGGGTGGCCGTACTTCGGATAGGCCGCGGCTGCGATCCACGGTTCGGTGTTGCGGTAGAACGTATTCAGATCGCTCATGCCGCAGATGCTGATGCCGGCGGCGAACAACTCAGGATGGAACGTCAACGCCGCCTGGGTCAGATAGCCCCCGTAGGACCAACCGCTGCAGGCGATGCGATCGGCGCGCGCCAGACCGCGCTCGACGAGATAGTGCACGCAGTCCGCGACATCGTCGATGGCCGCGAAACGCAGCTCCTTGTCGTCGGCGTGCATGAAAGCCCGCCCGAATCCCCCGGATCCGCGCACGTTCGGGGTCAGCACCACGATCCCGGCATCGAGCAGCTTCGGATAGAACTCGTTGTAATCGGGCCGGGACTGTCCCTCCGGTCCCCCGTGCAGGAAGATCATCGCCCCGATCGGCTCGACTTCCGGCTCGTAGAGCCACGCGTTGAGCTCGAGCCCGTCGCGGGCTGTGATACGCGCCAAAGTCGGTGTGCCGGTGAGTGGTCCGTAACTGGGTTCCCGATCGATCCGCTCCCATTCGAGCGTACGAGGATCGACGAGTTCGACGGTCGGCGGCAGTGACGGGCCCTGAACGGTCAAGGCCACCATGGAACCGCCGGCACTGATGCTCAGCTCGCTGGCCACCATCCCGGGGAGCGGAATCGGTTCGGACAGCGTCTCATCGGCATACTGCAGGATCTGCAGCTCACTGCAGCCGTCGATGTTCCACAACAGTGCCACCGTGGACAAGTCGTCACTGACGACGAACTCGTCGAGTTCGTATCCGGGACGCTCGGCCACCACGTGGTAGGACACACCGTCGGCGGTCACCGTCACTTCGAGCAGTCGCGCATGCGAGGCACCGTTTTCGCTGCGGATCAGTGCCCGCACATATCCCTCGGTGCTACCCCGCCCGTACATTTTGGCGGGCTCGATCAGCGTGGTCGCATCGCCCTCGAAACCGCTACGGAGCCGGCGGGGCTGATGGTCGTCCAGAATGACGCCGATATCGGTGGTGGAACCGGGGTCGTAGGGCAGCAGCGCGATCTCCGTCAGGCCCCACAACATGATCAGCTCGCGGTAACCGCGCGGGCCGACGCGCACGAGCGACGCACCCGCCCAGGAGTCGACCAGCCGCCCGCCCGACCGGCGGTCGAGGACGACGACGTCACCGGTCGCCGGGTCGATCAGACACGAGCTGCCGACGCCGTCCTCACCGGTCAGGATGGCCGCCACGTGGGTGCCGTCCCACCCGATCAGTTCCGCCGTGCCCTCGGCCGCGTCGGCCGGCCATGAATCGATGCGACGTGCATCACGATCATCGGGATCGGTGGTGACGACCCAGATCTGGCTGCGAGTCCCGCCCTCCGGGGACACCTCGCATGCCAGCCAGTGACCATCGGCGGAGTGAATGACCCGCGTCACCGCACCGACGACAGGCAGTTCCACGTCGCGCGACGAACTCGCTCGCCAGCCACGCAGGAACCGCTGTACGGCGCGTGGATAGCCGCCGTCGTCGACGAGATGCGCGAACGCAGTCGCATCCGGCGACAACGACGCGCCGTAATTCACGCGCACGTGCCGATTCGCCGAGTCCACTAGCCTCCCTCCGTCCTGTGTCGCCCTTTGGAAGGGTATCCAGACCCAACTCGGTCGCAGCGCACTGAGCACCCGCACAGGTACCCTGCAGCCATGAGGTGGGCATGACCGATTCACCACGCCGTGACGGGTCCGAACCGACCCAACAGCTCGGTTCCGGCTATCCCGTGGACTATCCCGATCCGGCGTACGCGAACCAGCCGCCGTACAACGGCGTCTACCCTGCTGCGCCGAATACCACCCGTCAGCTCCCGTCGTACCCGCCTTATGGGTACGACCCGTACGCCACCGGGCAGTACGGCGCGGGCCAGTACGGCACGGGTTATCCGCCACCCGGTGAACCGCCGCAGCAGCAGGAACCCGAGGGCGGCGAACCGCGCATGTGGTTGTGGGTGCTCGCCGCGCTTGCGGTACTCGTCGTGGTCGGTCTGGTCATCGCCCTGGTGATCGCGAACGGCTCGCGGCAGGAGACCGTCGTCGCACCGCCGATCGCGCCGGAACCGAGCTTCAGTACGCCGAGCACCACCCCGCCGACGACGACATCGCGCGTACCACGGCCGATACCTGTCCCCCCGGCAACGACACCGCCAACCGGCACGACCACGCCGGGCGCCACCGAGACCGTCACATACGAGGTCGCCGGCGACGGCCGGGCCATCAACATCACCTACCTGGACACCGGCAACATGTTCCAGACCGAGTTCAACGTGTTGCTGCCCTGGAGCAAAACCGTGGAGCTCGCCGAGCCGGCCGGTGAAACGGCCAGCGTGAGCGTTCTCAACTTCGGCCCCGAGGTGTCGTGCACGGTCACGGTCAACGGAGTCCAAACCCAGCACCGCACCGGGTCGGGCCTGACGATCTGCGTGGGTTCGGGCTAGCGGGTACGGGGTTCGACGCTGGCCCTGGCGGGCGTGCGCACCGCGACCATGCCCGCCAGGCCCGCGACCAACACCAGGACGATGCCGCCCAAGCCGGCCCGATCCGTGCCGAAGATGTCGATGAACATGAAGAACAGCCACGGCGCCAGGAACGACGCCGCACGACCCACGGTCGTGTAAAGACCGAACGCCACGCCCTCTTTACCTTCGGTCGACATGCGCAGCATCAGATTGCGCGCCGCCGACAGCGTCGGACCGATGAACAGGCACAGCAACAACCCGCACGCCCAGAAGGCCACCGGCCCCGACAGCGCCATCAACGTCAGCCCCACGACGATCATGCTGATGAGCGATCCGACGATGACGGGCTTGGAACCCAGCCGATCGTCGAGCAGCCCACCGGTGACCGCACCGATTGCCGCGATCACGCAGGCGCTGATCCCGAAGAGCAGCACGTTCGCGTCTGAGATGCCGTAGACGTTGACGCCGACCACGGCACCGAACGCGAACACCCCGGCCAACCCGTCGCGAAAAACCGCACTCGCGACGAGGTAATAGACCACGTGGCGGTCCCGGTCCCATTCGCCTCGAACCTCGGACCACAGCTTGCGATAGGCGCCGACGAAGCCGACCCGTTCGGGCGGCCCGGCGTCGCTCACGCGCGGCACGACGATGAACAACGGCAGCGCGAAAAGCGCGAACCACACCGCAACGAGCAGCATGACCGCCCGGACGTTCTGGCCATCCTCCACGGGGATACCCAGCAATCCGCGGGTGTCGCCGTCGCCGGCGATGAACCCGACGTAGGCCAGCAGCAACAGCACGACGCTGCCCGCGTAACCCAACGCCAGGCCGAGCCCCGACACGCGGCCCGACGTCTCCGGTGTGGACAACTGCCGCAGCATCGCGTTGTACGGCACCGTGGCCAGCTCGTTGCACGCCGCCGTGCATGCCAACAGCACCAATCCAGGCAGCAGATACCGGTGATCGTCGCGAATCAGACTCATGGAAGCCGTCAGCACCACCGCCGCGCCGGTCGTCACCGCCAGTACGCGGCGTCGCCGCTGCGGCGAGTCGACCCAGATTCCGGTGACGGGTGCCAGTACGGCCACCACGAGACCAGCGATCGTCATCGCACGGCCGAGCCAGCTGGCCGGGGTCGTGTCGCCGGGCAGGTCCGCCCCGACGGTCCCGGTCAGGTACACCGCGAACACGAAGGTGATGACGACCGCGTTCAGGCCGGTCGCGCCACAGTCCCACAAAGCCCATGCGAGCACCCGCGCCCGGCCGGGGTTGGTCATGACCGCCACCCTATGGCTTCTACGATTGCGGGATGCCAGTACCCGCTCCCAATCCGAACGCCCGCGCCGTGGTAACCGGCGCCTCGCAGAACATCGGCGAAGCGTTGGCCACCGAGCTCGCCGCCCGCGGTCACCACCTGATCGTCACCGCGCGGCGCGAGGATGTGCTGACGTCGCTGGCGCAGCGGCTCACCGAGCGCTACGGCGTCACCGTCGAGGTGCGGGCGGTCGATTTGGCCGACCCGACGGCCAGGACCGAACTGTGCGAGGAACTGTCGACGCGCGAGATCTCGATCCTGTGCGCGAATGCCGGCACCGCGACGTTCGGTGCGGTCAAGGACCTCGACCCCGCCGGCGAAAAAGCCCAGGTTCAGCTGAATGTCCTTGGCGTACATGACCTTGTGCTCGCGGTGTTGCCCGGCATGGTGGCCCGCAAGGCCGGCGGCATCCTGATTTCCGGCTCGGCGGCAGGCAATTCGCCGATCCCGAACAACGCGACGTACGCGGCATCCAAGGCCTTCGCCAACACGTTCAGCGAGTCGCTGCGCGGCGAACTCAAGCGCGACGGTGTGCATGTCACGCTGCTCGCGCCGGGGCCGGTGCGCGAAACACTGCCCGACACCTCCGAGCAGTCGCTCGTCGAGAAACTGATCCCCGACTTCCTGTGGATCTCGACCGAGTACACCGCGAAGCTCTCGCTGGATGGCTTGGAACAGAACAAGATGCGCGTGGTTCCCGGCGTGACGTCCAAGGCGATGTCGGTCGCCAGCGGCTATGCGCCGCGGGCCATCGTCACCCCCATCGTCGGCGCCGTCTACAAGAAGCTCGGCGGCGGCTAGGCCTTTTTCGCCGGTGAGAATCAGCGCCGGCGGCGGCCAGTTCCGAAGATGCTGCGGGTGATCTCGCGGCCGATGACCGTGCCCGCCGAGCGCATCGCGCTCTTGAAGGCCGGGCTGGCCATCATCTTGTCGAAGAAGCCTGGCTCCGCCGGCTGAACCGGGGCCGGCATGGGCGCGACGTCACCGGACGCCTCGACACCCGCGAAGCCACCCGCCTCGCCACCCTCCGGCGGGGCCAGCTTGGCGGCCAACCGTTCATAGGCCGAATCCCGGTCGACGGTCTGGCCGTATGTCGCCTGAAGTGGGCTCGCCTTGGCCCCGGCTGTGATGGCCTCCGGCCCGATGGTGTCCATCAGCGAACGCGGCGCCCGCATGCGGGTCCAGGCCACTGGCGTCGGCGCACCCTTCTCCGACAACACCGTGACGACGGCTTCGCCGATCCCGAGCGACGTCAGCGCCTTCTCCAGGTCATAGACATCGGTCTTGGGATAGGTGCGCACCGTCTTGGTCAGCGCCTTCTGATCGTCAGGTGTGAAGGCGCGCAACGCGTGTTGAATCCGCGCACCCAACTGCGACAGCACCTCGTTCGGCACATCGGTAGGCAACTGGGTGCAGAAGAACACCCCGACACCCTTGGACCGGATCAGCTTGACCGTCTGCTCCACCTGCTCGAGGAACGCCTTCGACGCGTCGTTGAACAACAGGTGGGCTTCGTCGAAGAAGAACACGAGCTTTGGTTTGTCGACGTCGCCGACCTCGGGCAGCGTCGTGAACAGATCGGCCAGGACCCACATCAAGAATGTCGAGAACATCACCGGCCGTGCGGCCTGCGCACCGAGCTCCAGTAGCGTGATGACGCCGCGGCCCTGCGCGTCCACGCGCAGCAGATCCTTCGGCTCCAGCTCGGGCTCACCGAAGAACGTGTCGGCGCCCTCGGCTTCGAGGTTGACGAGTGCACGCAGGATCACACCGGCGGTGGTCGTCGACACCGCACCGAGGGCCTTGAGTTCGGGCTTGCCCTCATCGCTCGTCAGGTACTGAATGACCGACCGCAGATCCTTGATGTCGAGCAGCGGCAGACCCTTCTGGTCGGCCCAGTGAAAGATGAGGCCCAGCGTCGATTCCTGGGTTGTGTTGAGCCCCAGAACCTTTGACAGAAGGATCGGGCCGAAGCTGGTGATCGTGGCCCGCACCGGAACCCCGACGCCATCGGTTCCCAGCGACAAGAACTCGACCGGATAAGCCGTCGGGACCCAGCTGTCACCCGTGTCCTTGGCGCGCTCATCGATCTTCTCGCCGGTCTCGCCGGGCTTCGAAAGACCCGACAGGTCGCCCTTGACGTCGGCCATCAACACCGGGACGCCCGCCGCCGATAGCTGCTCGGCGATCACCTGGAGCGACTTGGTCTTACCGGTACCGGTCGCACCGGCGATCAGCCCATGCCGGTTGACGGTGGCGAGCGGGATGCGCACCTGGGCAGCGGGATCGGCGGCTCCATCGACGACGACGGTGCCCAACTCCAGTGCCTGGCCTTCGACCGCGTAGCCGGCAGCGATCTGCTGCGCGGGGTTTGCTGTCGATTCGGTCGTCATGCCGCGTCCTCCCGTTTGCGCGATCAAGTCGGCATCTGACACTACTTGCCAACCGGTGGGTATGGGCGGCTGGTTGACGGGCGTGGGCATACTGTGGATCTTCGTGCGAGACGAACTGGTATGGATCGACTGCGAGATGACGGGCCTTGACCTCAAGTCCGATCGTCTCATCGAGATCGCGGTGCTGGTCACCGATGCAGACTTGAACATCCTCGGTGACGGCCTGGACGTCGTGATCCACACCGACGACGAGGCGCTGACCTCGATGATCGACGTCGTCAAGCAGATGCACACCCGATCCGGCCTGATCGAAGAGGTGCGGAAGTCGACCGTCGACCTCGCCACGGCCGAGGAAATGGTGCTCGACTACATCCGCGGGCACGTCAAACAAGCCAAGACCGCGCCGCTTGCCGGCAACTCGATCGCCACCGACCGGGGTTTCATCGCCCGTGACATGGCCAAACTCGACGACTACCTGCACTACCGGATGATCGATGTGAGCTCGATCAAAGAGCTGTGCAGGCGTTGGTACCCGCGGATCTACTTCGGCCAGCCCGAAAAAGGCCTCGCCCACCGCGCGCTGGCCGACATCCACGAATCGATCCGCGAACTGAAGTATTACCGCGCGACCGCGTTCGTAACCCAGCCCGGGCCCTCTACCAGCGAAATCGCCGCGATCGCGAGTGAGCTCGGCCCACGGTCGGCCGACGCGACGACAACCGATTCGGCTGTAGAGCGTCCGAGCGGTTAGTATCTACGACGCTGCGTGTGCCGATAGGCTTGGCAGCGATGGTGGCTGTAGTTCAGTTGGTAGAGCACCAGGTTGTGATCCTGGCTGTCGCGGGTTCGAGTCCCGTCAGCCACCCCGGTATCGGGAACGCCGTCTACGAAGGTAGGCGGCGTTTTCGTTTGTACGACCACCCGGCACACTCACCCCATGCCAGATGACGTCCGAAACCTGGCCCGTGCCGAACGCGAGGATTTCGCCGAGTTGTTGGCCGGGCTTTCGCCGGCGCAGTGGCAGTCCCCCACCCTCTGCGGCGGGTGGACCGTGCGAGACGTGGCTGCCCACACGATCGCCTACCTCGGGCAGAGCCTGCCCCGGCTGGTGCTGAACATGGCCGCGTGCGGGGGTGACGTCGATAAGCTCAATGCCCGCGCCCTCGACGCACTCTCCGACGTCGAACCCGCACGGCTCATCGCGCTCATGCGAGATAGTGAGCCGTCCGGGGCGGGCGCGCTGTACGGCGGGCGGGTGGCGTTGATCGAATGCCTGGTCCACCAGCAAGACATCCGACGCCCGCTCGGCCTCACCCGCACCATCCCGACTGACGCGCTGCGCGCATCGCTGACCTACGCCCGGGTCAGCCCGGTGATCGGCGGTGCCAGACGTACGCGGGGACTGCGGCTGATCGCCACGGACGTCGATTGGGCCGGCGGACGCGGTGCCGAGATACGCGGATCCGGTGAGGCCCTGCTGCTGGCCATGACGGGGAGGGTCGAAGCGGTCGCCGGCGAGTTGACCGGCGACGGCGTCACCCGCCTGTAGCCCAAGCGTCGAAACCGACGCAATGGTCGAAATCCGTCGCGCGGATCGACCATTGCGTCGGTGCCGCGCAACGGCTGTGCCAATCTCAGACGCGTGGTGGCCCGGCGTGGAGGCGTTCGCGGGTGGCCTCCAGAGTCGTGATCGTCGGGAACGTGTATTCCATCCACCACGTCGCGCCGGCCTCCGCGCATGCGGTGACGGTGGCGTTGTCTGTGGCATCGCCGGTCTGGCCGAACCGGACGACGTCGAAACCCGCTGTCGCGCCCCGTATCCGCTCCACAGCCTGCACCATGTCCCGCAGAACGGCAGGTTCGACGTCCAATCCGTACTGTGCGGCGCAGATCATCCCGTCCCAGCGGGCCGCGCGCGCAAGGGGTTTCGACGCGCCATGGGTAGCCGCGGTCCACACCGGCACCCGGGGTCGCTGTGCCGGCGGCGCGAAACCGTCTGTGGTGACGTCGAAATGCTCGCCGTGATGATCGACCGCCGCGCCGCTCCACAGATCGGCGAGGACGCCGAGACCTTCGTCGAGCCTGACCGCGCGTTGCCTGGCGTCGGTGATGTCGCCGAACGCCGCGTAATCGGGCAATAGCGCGTATCCCGCTCCGGCGCCGAAGATCATGCGGCCACCCGAGAGCTGGTCGAGTGTGCTGACTTCGCGCGCAAGCTTGGCGATGTGGCGCCGCGGCACCGGTGTGACGAGCGTGCCCAACCGCAGCCGTCGGGTCCGCAATGCCATCACCGTAAGCGCGATCCACGGGTCAACCGTCGGCTCGATGACCTGAAGATGATCCCACAGGAACAGTCCGTCCCATCCGCAGTCCTCGGCCTCGTGAGCGAGGTCGCCGAGTATCCGGGCATCGCCCCAACAACCGAAGTTCGGGATATAAAACCCTGCCTGCACGACGCTGCCCGACTACGACGTCTCGGCCGCGGGCTTCTTGATGCGCGGCGCCAGCTGGACGAATTCCGCTACCACACTGGGGTTCTCGTGCGCGGTGGTCACGAGTGACACCAGGGTGTTCGCGACGTCGCCGAGTGCCGACATCCGCGCGGGCAGCTGTCCATGCTCGACCCACGATTCGAACAGCTGGGCCAGCAGGTCACGGTCGGCGCCACGCAGAATCTCGGTGTCCTCAGTGGGTCCGATACCGACGCGCAGGATCGAGAGCTCTGGATGCTCGCTGCGCCACGAGTGCAGGATCTCGTCGAGGGCGGCCTTACTCGCGCTGTACGCGGCCACACCCGCCCGCGGGCGGCCGACATCGTGACTCGAGGCGATCAGCACCACGCCGTTGTCGGTCAGGTGCGGCAGCGCGGCGCGCAACACGTTGTTGGCGCCGACGGCGTTGACGTTGAACGCGTGTAGCCACGTCGCCACGTCGGTGTCCTCGATGTAGGCGAATGGAACCACTGTGCTGGTGAACACCACCGCGTCCAGACCGCCAAGCGCGTCTGCGGCCGCGCTCACGACCCGGTTGATGGCGGCGGCGTCCTCGACGTCGAGTTCGAATGCCGAACCTCCGACAGTGGCGGCCAAGGACTTCAGCGGATCGATCCGACGGGCCGCCACCGCAACCTTGGCGCCGCGCTGAGCGGCACTCGTCGCCACAGCATGCCCAATACCCGACGAAGCCCCGATGACGAGGAGCCGCAGGCCTGCTGCGTCGGTGCGTTGGCCGCTCATTCTGTGTCCCCCTGCTTTCCAAACTTCCGTAAAAGTGTTAGGCCACCCTTCGTTCGTCGGACAGTACCGTGCGCGATGAGTTTTGGCCGCATGGTGGGTCAATACCGGTGGACGACATTTGACTCCGCCGACGAGGAGGAACGGATGACAACGGCAATGCCCCTGGTGGTCGACCAGACAACCTGGCGAGCCGCACTCGACGAGCTACGCAAGCGCGAGAAGGCCGCCACCCGGGAACTCGATGCGATTGCGGCTGCCCGGCGGCGGCTCCCGATGGTGGAACTGCCGGATTACACGCTGATCGGGGCCGACGGGCCCGTGCGGTTGGTCGACGTGTTCGCGGGCCGGTCGCAGCTGATCACCTACCACCACATGTGGACGGACGGCGCCGAATGGCAGTGCGGTGGCTGCACGGGGTTCACATCGCAGTTCACTCGGCTCGATTTCCTGGACAACTACGACGCGCGCTTCGTCGTCGTCACCAACGGTCCGATCGACGAGGCACTGGCGTACCGCGCGAAGGTCGGCAACAAGATGGACTGGTATTCGTCGTCGGAGAGCTCGTTCGGAGCCGACGTCGACGCCCCACCCAATGAGGGTTTCGCGGTGAACGTCTTTCTCAGGGACGGCGGCACCGTGTACCGAACGTGGCACACCAACGGCCGCGGCACCGAACAGCTCAGCCACACATTCGCACTCATCGACCTGCTGCCCTGGGGCCGGCAGGAAGAATGGCTCGATTCGCCCGAGGGTTGGCCGAAACGACCGACCTATTCGGGCTGGCTCGACAGTCCCGACATCGCCCGCCTTTACGGAGAGGACAACGCATGACCGACACCCGCTACGTCGTCACCCGCACGATCGCCGCACCTCCCAACGAGGTGTTCGCGCTGCTGGCCGACCCGGCCCGCCACCAGGACACCGAGCCCGGTGACTGGGTGCGCGACGCCATCGACCCGCAACCCATCACCGGGACCGGCCAGATCTTCGCGATCAACATGTACCTCGACGCGGCCGGCGGGCACTACGTCATGCACAACCTGGTCACCGATTTCGAGAAGGACCGCGCCATCGAGTGGCTTCCCGGTCAACTCGACGAATCGGGCAACCACGATCCGGGCGGCTGGACGTGGCGTTACGACCTGTCGCCGAACGATGCGGGCACTGACGTGACCCTCACCTACGACTGGACCAATACGCCACAGAGTTTCGCCGACCAGATCGGTGGCATGCCTCCGTTCCCCGAGGAGTTCATCGCTGAATCGCTTGCGGCACTGGAACGTTCAGTGCGTTAAGGTCAGGTCGGGACCTTGTCGAGGAATCCCAGCACGGTATGGATCCGGCCGTCACCATCAGTGGTCAGCACGTCGAATCCGATCACCAGCGGATCGGCGTCGCGCGGACCGAGGCCCCACTGGAAGCGGACCTGCCGGTGATGACTGTCGGGTGCACCCACAAGGCTGAACACGAAGTCCGGAAACTGCGTATGTACGCCTTCGATGGCCCCGGAGATTTCGTCGTATCCGCTGACCTCGGCCAGCGGATCGACATACGTGGCTGCAGGCGACCAGTGCTGGTGCAGCAACTGCTTTCGGTCGGTTTCGTCGGTGGCGTTCCAGGTGTTCAGGTACGCCGAAACGATGTCGTTGAACTCGGGCATCTCGCCTCTTTCGCGGTGTTGAACTGGTACACAACCAGATTCGCCGCGATGGGGCGTGCTGTCGATTACCGCACAGGTAGTTGAACCCGGCCCGGTCAGGTGCTGGCGTTACCGGCCCGCCACTGTTCCCATGGGATGTTCCAGTCTCCCAGCCCATCGGTGCCCGGCAATACCGTGCCGACGGTGTTGACCACCTCGACGATGTCGCCGCGCTTGGTGTTCTCGTAGAACCAGCGCGCGTTAGAGGTGCTCACGTTGAGGCACCCGTGGCTGACGTTGCTGTAACCCTGGCTTCCGACCGACCACGGCGCACCGTGGACATAGATGCCGCTGTAGGACATCTGGGTGGCGTAGTCGACCTCGGTGCGATAACCGTTGGGCGAGTTGACCGGAACGCCGTAGGTCGACGAATCCATCACCAGGTGCTCGTAGCGGTCACCGATGATGTAGGTGCCGTTGTTGGTGGGGGTGCTGTTCTTGCCCATCGAGATCGGCATGGTCTTGATGACTTCACCGTTGCGGCGCACGGTCAGCGTCTTGGTGTTGTCGTCGGCTGTGGCGATGACCTCATCGCCCACCTTGAAATGGGTTTCGACGTTGCCTTGGCCGAACAGTCCGTCGCCCAACTCGACACCGTAGGTGTTCACCGACACGTCGACGGTCGTGCCCGGCTTCCAGTACTGCGCGGGGCGCCAACGCACTTCGCGATTGTTGAGCCAGTAGAAGGCGCCCTCGACCGGAGGATTGGTCTTGACGGTGATCGCCCGCTGCGCCGCGACCCGATCGGAGATGTTCTCGTCGAAGCGGATCGCGAGCGGCTGTCCGACACCGACGACTTCACCGTCGTTCGGCAGCACGTACGGCATCGTGAGGTTCTCGGGCGAGTGCGTCTCGAACGTCAGCCGGCGATTGGCCACGCCCCCGAGCCCCAGTGAGGACGCGTTGAGCGTGTACTGCTCGTTGTAGTCCAACGGATCGGTCGTCGACCACGTCAAGCCGTCAGGGCTGATCTTGCCCGCGATCGGGTTCCCATCTTCATCGGTCATCGACACCGCACCGAGGACACCGTTCTCAGCGGTGACGGTGACCGGGGATTCGACGGTCACACCGACCGCACCATCGGTGACCGATGCGTTCACGCGCGGCACCAGGAGGTCACCGAACGGCGTGCCCTTGTCGGTGATCACCGGCGGCGGCCCCTGCGGTTCGTCCCTCCCACAGGCCACGAGACCGGCCATCACAGCGGGCACCATGGCGACAATCGCCCACCGGAAGAGATTCCGGTGCGGACGGACCACCGTCTGCACCTGCCCCATTTTTGCTCCACCCCTCATAACGTGGCTGTCGATCAACCAATCTTGGCAATAGTCTAAGGGCAACGCTGACCAGAGTCCGACGACAGCGTCTCTCCAGAGCGCGTGGCCAGCGGATTTCACGCTTGGCCGCGAGTCCTGTTATTGTCTCACACGCGCGCCGTTAGCTCAGTTGGTAGAGCAGCTGACTCTTAATCAGCGGGTCCGGGGTTCGAAACCCTGACGGCGCACCACATACCGAAGGTCAGGCATGACAATGCCTGGCCTTCGGTGTTTCTGGGCCAGGCATGGCGTCGCGCCGGCGCTCAGCCGGCTCGGTAGTGGTCGCCGACGCTCTGTTCGGCTTCTTCCAACAACATCTCCACCGCACCGGCTAGGTGGGCCGCCGCGTAGCCGCGGTCGCGGTACTGCTCGCTCTTGAAGCGGTTGAGTTCCCTACGTAGATCGTTGAGGGTTTCATCGCTCACGTGTGCCATATGACCTCCAGGATCGTGTGAAAGGCGACTCGCACGGGGTACCCGCTGCGAAAGCGTCGTCTACTGCCAGCGAACTTTGACCCCGGCTTCGCCTGCGGTGGCACCAGTGATTACGGCGGCAAATTCAGAAATCGTTTGCTGCACGGCAAAATCCCCCTAGTCACACGATTGATTCGTGTTGCGGCTCCGTTCAGATCCCGGTCCGACTCCCCGACCCAGACCTGAACCCGACCTTAGCTGTACACCTATGGGGTAGCAACCGATCTCGGAATAAGAGCCGTTCACACAATAATCTGCGACGAATCTTAATTTCGTCGCCGATTCGCCACGCATTGCTGGAAAAGCCGTGCATAGCAGACGAAGTGCCGTTTGCCAATGGATTGATGGTTACGTCAATAAATCGGTCAGATCGGTTCATCGCCAGCCCGCAGCGCGCATCCAGCAAATTTCTCGCAGTACGTCCGAGCTCGCTTGCCACCCTAGCCGGTACCGCGAAGGCGCGCGCATGCAGGGTCGGCACAGGGAGGCCCGCCCGAGAGCATGCGGCGTTCGCTGGCCGCCTTGCCGGAACATTCGGCCGACGCAGTGCACACCCCGGCCTCAGGCCGGCTCTCCCCTTTGCAGAAAGCCCGGCGGGTCGTGTACCGCCAGATTCTTGCCGATACCGCAGAAAATGTGCCAAGGACGGAGCCGCCGAGCGGCAGTAGCCGACGATGGACACCTCGTTGACGTATACGTAAGTTACTGCCTACAATCCGGCTGGGATTACATATGCTGGTCAGCCACCAGACAAGCTGCTAAACTCAAGTTAGCTGAGTCTCGATGATTCGGCACTGCGCGGCAGTGATGCCGAGATACGAGGTATTAGCTGATGACCACCGCCGGGGGCGCGAACCCCACGCCGTCGTCAACCTCCGCTTTTGTTGCTGCCGACCAACCGCTGATGGTCCATAGCTGCAGGCGTCTCGGACGCGTCGCCAATCCCCCGAGTTTCTCGCTGACTGACTGGCTCCTGCCCGGTCGTCGGCGCTGAGACGAACACGTCAATAACACAACGGCCGGTAGCGGATCACACACCGCACCGGCCGTTGGGCTAACTGCTTCTCGGGATCGTCAGCGTTTGATGCGTCGGACCGTGACGACGACGACCAGAGCGCCGAAACCCGCGAGCGAGGCGGCCACGACGGGCTTCTTGACGAACCTGATCACCGCCGCCTTGACGTCGTCGGCCAAACGCTGCGGGTTGGCGCGTTCTGCCAGCGAGTCGACAGTCAACGCCAATTGATCGCGGGCCTTGTCGATGTCCTGCTTGATCGTCTCCGGATCGCGGTTCGCCACTGTTTGCTCCTCTAAGCCGCTCCATGTCGTGCTGCCCTGCCGCACTACCCTAGATCAGCCGGCACCGTGTCGACGGCACCGGCCGACAAGAAGGGATACCCGCGCATGCCGCCAACCCCCCGCCTGCAGGTGGGTGACACCGCCCCCGCGTTCAGTCTGCCCGACGCCGATGGCAACACCATCAAGCTCGCCGACTACAAGGGCCGCAAGGTGATCGTGTACTTCTACCCGGCCGCGTCCACCCCGGGTTGCACCAAGCAGGCCTGCGACTTTCGCGACAGCCTCGCCGAACTCAACGGCGCCGGGCTCGACGTCATCGGGATCTCCCCCGACAAGCCCGCCAAACTGGCCAAGTTCCGCGACGCGGAAGGCCTCACATTTCCGTTGCTGTCCGATCCCGACCGCGAGGTGCTGACGGCCTGGGGCGCGTACGGCGAAAAGACGATGTACGGCAAAACCGTTCAGGGCGTGATCCGCTCGACGTTCGTCGTCGACGAGAAGGGCAAGATCGAGGTCGCACAGTACAACGTGCGCGCCACCGGTCACGTTGCCAAGCTCCGTCGGGACCTATCGGTCTAGGCGGCTTCGTCGCGTCACGCCTGCGTGCTCAGCAGGAACGCCAGGTAAAGCAGGTAGGCCACAACCATTCCGAAACCCTCGGCGCGGTGTACTCGACGCCCCGAGAAGAAGATCGGTATGCAAACCAAAGCGGCCACCATCATGATCGGGATGTCAATCCACACCAGGGCCGGACTAAGGGTCAAGCCGTACGCGGGCACTAGGCACGTGACGCCCAGGATGAGCAAAACGTTGTAAACAGTGCTGCCCAGCAGATTTCCGAGCGCGATGTCGCGTTCACCACGCACAGTGGAGACGAGCGTCGTCACCAACTCGGGCGCCGAGGTGCCGATCGCGACGATGGTGAGACCGATGAGGGCGTCAGATACGCCTAAACCCCTTGCCAATCCGACTGCGCCATCGACAAGCCACTCGGCACCTAGGACGACGACGCCGATCCCGGCCACCGTCATCGCAATGAGGCGTGCGGTGCTCGCGCTGGAAGGCGGTGGCGAGGCATCAGCGCTCACCGGGTCCGCCTCGCCGAGATGCGGTCGTGCCGGTGGAATTTCGGCATCACAGCTCTCCTGCCTCGACAGGTAGGCCAGGATCGCGGTGTACACCAGCGCACCGACCACGAGAATGGTGCCGTCGAGACGAGACAACACACCATCTGCCGAGAGCGCCCACAGCAGCACCGCAGCCGCGGCCATGGCAGGCAGATCGAAGCGCAGCGTCCGGCGTTCAATGGCCAATGGCCGCAGCAGGGCACTCAAGCCGAGAATGAACAGGACGTTGACGACGTTTGTGCCGGCAATGTTGCCGACGGCCAATTCGCCACTGCCCTCGACCGCCGCGGTGACTCCAACGGCAAGCTCAGGCAGGCTCGTCCCGATGGAAACCACCGTCAATCCGACCATCATCGGGCTGATCCCGAGCCGCGACGCGAGTTGTGCGCCGCCACGAACCATCACTTCCGCGCCGAAGGCCAGCGCGATCAGGCCCGCCAGAAACCAGCCCGCGTTGCCGGCCACGGTCAGTGCGCGCCCAGTTTCTCCAACAGGAGCGCCTCGGCCGTCGCAGCCCGCTCCAGTACGCCAAGGTGCAGGCTCTCGTTGATGCTGTGTGCCTGGGTGCCGGGGTCTTCCACCCCGGTAACCAGGATCGTGGCCTGCGGGAAGGCGGTCGCGAACTCGGCGATGAACGGGATCGATCCGCCCATCCCCATGTCCACCGGATCGGTGCCCCAGGACTCGCGAAACGCTGCGCGGGCAGCCTCATATACCGGACCCGTCGCATCGATCGCGTAGGGCTGGCCGACATCGCCGGGCGTGACGGTCACGCGTGCACCCCACGGCGCATGCTGTTCAAGATGACGGGTCAGCGCCTCGAGATGAGCGCGAGCGTCTCCGCCGGGCGCCACCCGCATGCTGACCTTGGCCCGTGCTCGCGGGATGAGAGTGTTCGACGACTTGTCGATCGGCGTGGTGTCGATCCCGATGACCGTGATGGCGGGCTTGGCCCAAAGTCGTTGCACCACTGAGCCAGAACCGATCTGGGCGACGCCGTCCAGCAACCCGGACTCAGCGCGCACCCAGTCGTCGCCGCGATCGACGTCGGCCGCATCACCCTGGTGCAGGCCGGCCACGGCGACGTTGCCCTCGTCATCGTGCAGGCTTGCCAGCAGGCGCACGAGCACGCTCAGCGCGTCGGGCACCACGCCACCCCACAGGCCCGAGTGCAGGCCGTGGTCGAGCGTCGCCACCTCGACGACACAGTCGGCCAATCCGCGCAGCGATACGGTCAGTGCGGGGATGTCGGTGCTCCAGTTGTCGGAGTCGGCGATGACGATGACATCGGCTCGCAGCGCCTCTTTGTGCGCGGCCAGCAGGGCGCCCAGCGAGGGTGAACCGGATTCCTCTTCACCTTCGACGAACACCGTCACGCCGACCGGCGGCTTGCCGTCGAACGCTCTGATTGCGGCGAGATGTGTTGCGATGCCGGCTTTGTCATCGGCGGTGCCGCGGCCGTAGAGCCGGCCGTCGCGCTCCGTGGGTTCGAATGGCGCGGAACTCCACTGTGCCGGGTCACCTTCGGGCTGTACATCGTGGTGGGCGTACAGCAGCACGGTCGGCGCCCCGTCCGGTGCCGGGAAATGCGCGATGACGGCCGGTGCGCCGCCTTCGCTGACGATCCGGACATCAGGGAAACCGGCTTCGGACAACAGCTTCGCCACCGCTTCGGCGCTGCGGTGCACCTCGTCCCGCCTGGCCGGGTCGGCCCACACCGATTGAATGCGGACCAGATCCTCCAGATCTGATCGCACCGACGGCAATACCCGCTGCACCCGTTCCACGACATCGCTCATGGTGACGACATTAGCCGCACTGTCGAATGCCACGAGTGTGCATGAAATGCTGCCCGATCACGGCGTGTCGGGCAGCAGACACGCACGCTCGCGGTGCGGGGCTAGGGCTCCTCGATGATGGCGACCGCGGCGGCGGTGTCGGCCTCGTGCGTGAGCGACACATGGATGGTGACGCTTTCGAGGTGCTTGGCGATGTCCCCGGACAACCGCACCTTCGGGCGCCCCCACATGTCGGTCACGACCTCGATGTCGCGGTGGATCCCTTCCGGCAACGCCGGACGCTTCGAGAACCGCGAACTCGACCAGGCCTTGATGACGGCCTCTTTGGCTGCCCACCGAGCCGCCAGGTGCCGGGCCGCCGACGAACTCTTGTCCGCGGCGTCCCGGCGCTCACCTGGCGTGAACGTCTCGGCGAAAACCGTTCCCGGCCGATCGACCTGCTCGGCGAACTCCGGTATGGAAACCAGATCGATGCCTACTCCGACTATCGCCACGCACCGACCCTAGCCGACGTAGAGATCGTCTTCGCCGAGGCGGGCGTCGACGTTCAGCAACATCGCTGCTTCCTGGCGCTTCTCCGGCACGTCGTGATCGAACCGGCGATCGGCAGGCTTCTCGTACATCGGGCGCCCACCGGCGATGGCCGAGGCCAACCGGCGCTGACCGGCCAGCGTGCGTTGCTCGGCCCGCTTGCGGTAGTCCTCGCGCTCCGCCGGATCCAGTGCCGCGATGAACGCCTCCGGGTGCACCAGTGCGATCAGACCCGACACGTGACCGAAGCCGAGGCTCGTGACCAGACCGGCCTTGAGCGGGAACTTGCCGCGCAGGTCGAGGGCCTCGCGCACCCAGACGAAGTGGCCCGAGGTGGCCAGCTCGTCGTCGACGCAGTCCAGGCTGCGGTTCGGCGGAATGACGCCGTCCCGCAGGATCTGGCACAGACCCATCATCTGGAACACCGCCGCGCCGCCCTTGGCGTGCCCGGTCAGCGTCTTCTGGCTGACGATGAACATCGGCGCGCCAGCGGAACGGCCCATCGAGTCCGCGAGCCGCTCGTGCAGCTCGGTCTCGTTGGGGTCGTTGGCCAGCGTCGATGTGTCGTGCTTGGAGATCACCGCGATGTCGTCGGCTCCGACGCCCAGCTTGGCCAGCGACCGGGCCAGCACCGAATCCTTGCCGCCGCGACCGGCGCCGAGGGCACCGAGACCGGGGGCCGGGATCGAGGTGTGGACGCCGTCGGCGAAGCTCTGCGCGTAGCCGACCACGGCCAGCACCGGCAGACCCATCTTGGCCGCCAGGTCACCGCGGGCCAGCAGGATGGTGCCACCACCCTGTGCCTCGAGGAAGCCGAGCCGGCGACGATCGTTGGCGCGGGAGAACTTCGAGTCGCTGATGCCCTTGGCCCGCATCATCTCGGTGTCGGCGGTGGCCGCCATGTCACCGAAGCCGATGATGGCCTCCAGCGTCAGATCGTCGAAGCCGCCTGCCACCACGAGGTCAGCCTTGCCGAGGCGGATCTTGTCCACACCTTCCTCGACCGAGACTGCCGCGGTGGCGCACGCGCCGACCGGGTGGACCATCGCGCCGTAGCCACCGACGTAGCTCTGCATGACGTGTGCCGCAACGACGTTCGGCAGCACCTCCTGCAGGATGTCGTTCGGCTTGGCCCGGCCGAGCAGGTTGCCGTGATACATGGTCTGCATCGAGGTCATGCCGCCCATGCCGGTGCCCTGCGTGGAGGCCACCGAGCTGGGGTGCACCCAGCGCATGAGCTCGGTCGGGGTGAAGCCCGACGACAGGAACGCGTCGACGGTCGCCACGATGTTCCAGAGCGCGACCCGGTCAATGGAATTGGCCATGTCCGGGGTGATGCCCCACACCGTGGGGTCGAAGCCCGTGGGGATCTGGGCGCCGACCGTGCGCGACAGCTTCGTCTTGCGCGGAACCCGAATCTCGGTGCCCGCCTTGCGGATCACCTGCCAGTCACTGGAGTCCGGCACCGGGCGGGCCACGGTGTGCTCGGGATCGAAGGACACGAACGCCCGCGCGTCGGCCTCGCTGGACACCACGAAGCTGAAGTCCTTGTCCAGGAACACGCTCACCAGCAGCGGCGACGCGTGATCGGGATCGATCGCGCCGTCGTCGACGAACTCGCGGATACCGCACCGCTCCACCACGGCATCGTGGTAGCGCTCCACGATCTCCGATTCGGGAACCAGCTCACCGGTTTCGCTGTCGTACCAGCCGGCCTTGGGATCGTCCTCCCACTTGACCAGACCCGTCGTCCACGCCAGCTCCAGCACACCGGCCGCCGAGAGCTCGCCCGAGACCTCCATCTCGAAGCGGGTGCGCGACGAACCGTACGGCCCGAGCTCGGCACCGCCGACGATGACCACCAGATCGGCCGGGTCGACGTCGAGGTCGTCCCAGACCGGCGCCGGAGCCGGGTCGTAGCCGCGCGGCGGGGACGGCAGCGCGGCGATCGTTCCGCTTGCCTCGTCCTCGTCCTCGTCGGCAGCAGAACCCGACATTTCCTCGCGGGCCTTGGCAGCCAGCTCGGCCATGTCGATCTTGATGTCGCCCAGACCGCCGGTCAGATCAGCCTTGATCGGCGAATTCGCCGCGGCCACCTTCGATTCCACCGTGCAGAGGTCGAGCAGCATGGCCGCCATCTCCGCAGAGGTGTAGGTGGTCACGCCGGCCTCTTCGACCGCACTGACGATGGCGTCGTTATGACCCATCAGGCCGGTGCCCTTGGTCCAGCCGATCAGCGCATGCGCGAGGCTGACCCGCTCGGCCCACGAGGCCTCGGCGCTCCAGCGGTTCACGAGTGCGTCGAGCGCCGACTTGGACTCGCCGTAGGCACCGTCACCGCCGAACATGCCGCGGTTCGGCGAGCCCGGCAGCACCACATGCAGACGCGACGCGATGTCGCGCTCGGCGCCGATCGTGGACAGCCCGCCGATGAGCCGCTGCACGGCCCACAGCAGAACCTTCATCTCCATCTCGGAACGCGAACCCACCTCCGACAGGTCCCCCGCCACGCGCGGCGCGGCGAACGGGAACAGCAGGGTCGGGGTCTGCGCATCCTTGAGGTGAATCGATTGCGGCCCAAGGCTTTCGATCTGCTCACTGCCGATCCAGTCGACGAGCGCGTCGATGTCGGAGTACGACGCCATGTTGGCGGGCACCACCCACAGCGTCGCGCCGAAGCGGGCGTTGTCGCGGTAGAGCTTCTTGTAGAACGCCAACCGGTCGTCGTCCAGGCGCGACGTCGTCGCGACCACGGTCGCACCGCCGTCGAGCAGCTGCCCGACGACCGCCGACGCGATCGACCCCTTCGACGCACCGGTCACCACCGCGACTTCGTCGCTGTAGCGGCCCTTGCCCGGGTTTTCCGCGCCGGCCGCGATCCGGCCGAACAGCGACGCGTGAACGTTGCGGCCGGCGGCCAGTGACTTGCCCTGCCACCAGTTCGCCTGCGTCGCAACGACATGCCCGGCACCTTCGAAGCGCTCGGACAGCTGCGGCCACTGCTCGTCGATCTCGTTCTCGTCGGCGAGCCACAGCTTGACCAGATCCTCACGGGCGCTGGCCCACCGGTCGTCGAACACGACGGCCTTGCGGGCATCGAACGCTGGCGCGACCAAACGCGGCCAGTCCGAACCGAGTTCGGAGGTGACCAGATCGACGAGCTCGGCGTCCGTCGCGGCTTCCGGTGTGCTGACTGCGTCGTCGAGTCCGAGCTGGCCGAGGACCAGCCGGGCCGCCGAAGCGAGCACACCGTCACGTCCGGTGACCTTCTCGGCGAACTCGCCGAGCGCGGCCGAATCGACCACGCCGCCACCGGCACCGCCTGCCGACGGCAGCGACACCGACACCCCGCGTCGTGCGGCAACGGCCGCGACCGCGGCGTCGATGACCTTGTCGACGCCTGCCGCATCCGGCAGTGCACCGGCGTGCAGGCCGCCCAGATCACCGCCGCGCACGCTGCTGCCCTCACGGGTGCCCAGCGCGACCTCGACGGTGACGTGCTTGGCCCAGCCCGGGCCGAGCTCCCACGTCTTGGTGACGCGCTCGGTGATGTAGGCCGGACGCTTGCCGGACGGCCCGAGGACCGTGCGCAGCTGATCGTTGATCGCGTCGGACAGCACCGGGCCGAACGGCTTGTAGGTACGGGCGAGCTTGCTCACCTGTCCCTTGAGCGCACCGAGGTCGGCCTCGGCCGCACCGTCGATCGCACCGAGGTTCAGCTCCGACCCCAGGTCGACCAGCAGCTGGTTGCGCCGTGACGACGCCCCGTCGGTGATGGACTCGATGGAGTCGAGCGCCTCGATCTGATCGATACGCATCTTGGCCGACAGCGCGATGAGTCCGACCGTGGCATCGGCCGCGTCGAACGTGATGTCGTCGGGCCGCGGGCCACCGGACGGGGCGGCAGGAGCCGCCGCGGGAGCCGGTGCCGCCTCGGCAGCCGGAGCGGCGTCCGCGGACGGGCTTGCCGGCTCTTCCGAGACCTCGGGCTCAGGCTCGGGGTCGGTGTCCGTCGCGAACAGCACCGCGGCGTCGCGCTCGCTGTTGAGCACCTCGACCGTGCTGTGCGAGTACTCGGGCAGCTTGAGCGTGTTGGTCGCGAGACCTGCCACGGTGGGCGCCGACTTCACGCCGATCTCGACGAACCGCTCGACACCGAGGCCGCCCGCGGCCTCTTCGATGAACAGCAGGTCCTGCGTCTCGATCCAGCGCACCGGGCTGGCGAACTGCCAGGCCAGCAACTCGATGACGATCTTGCGGCACAGCTCGGCCGGCTTCTCGTTACGCCAGGTGTCGTAGTCGGCGAGGATCTCGTCGAGCGGCTCGGCGGGCACGAGGTCCCGGATCTCCTGGACGAAATCCTTGTCCAGGGTGAACGGCCGGGGCACGAGGTTCGGGATGTACTTGCCGATGATCAGCTCGGGATCCTTGTCCCGCGGCATGACCCGCTCCAGGCTGCGGCGGAAGTCGGCCACACCGACCCGCAGCACCGAGGAGTGGAACGGCACGTCGATACCCGGAACGAGGATGAACGACCGCTTGCCGCCGCTGATTTCGCGACGCCGCTCGATCTCCTCCTCCAGGGCTTCGAGGCCGCGAACGGTGCCGGCGATCGCGTACTGCGAACCCCGCAGGTTGAAGTTCACGATCTCTAAGAACTCACCAGTATTCGCCGCGATTTGTGCGACGAAGCTCTTGACGTCGGCGTCGTCGAGATCGATCTGGCTCGGCCGGATCGCGGCCAGCCGGTAGTTGGAGCGCCCGAGCTCGTCGCGCGGCACGATGTCGTGCATCTTGCCGCCGCGCGCGAACACGACCTCAAGCAGTGCCTCGAGCTCGTACACGCCCGACACGCACGCCAGCGCGGTGTACTCACCGACGGAGTGGCCGCAGGCGATCGCGCCCTCGACGAAGGCACCCTGCTCGCGCATCTCGGCAACCTGCGCCGCCGCCACGGTAGCCATCGCGACCTGGGTGAACTGCGTCAGGTACAGCACGCCCTCGGGGTGCTGGTAATGGACACCGGACGCGATGAGGCTCGTCGGGTTGTCGCGCACGACGTGCAGCACCGAGAACCCGAGGGTCTCACGCGTGAATTTGTCGGCGCTGTCCCACACCTTGCGGGCAGCCTTGGACCGGGCGCGGACCTCCATGCCCATGCCCTTGTGCTGAATGCCCTGGCCGGGGAAGGCGTAGACGGTCTTGGGGGCGGCCAGCCGTGCGGTGGCAGCCATCACCAGCTCGCCGTTGACCTTCGCGGAGACCTCCAAAACCTCTGCGCCGACGTCGATTCCGACGCGGTCGACGCGGAAGTCCACATCGTCGCCCGGCTTGACCATGCCGAGGAATCGAGCGGTCCAGCCGACCAGCTTGGCCGGCGGGATCGGCTTGCCATCGGTGGCGGTGACGACATGCTGAGCGGCCGCGGACAGCCACATGCCGTGCACGATCGGCGATTCCAGGCCGGCCAGCAGCGCGGCCGCACGGTCGGTGTGGATCGGGTTGTGGTCACCGGAGACGACCGCGAACGGACGCATGTCGACCGGTGCACCGATCGTGACGTCACGCCGACGACGGCGCGGGGTGTCGGTCGCGTTGTCGGAGATCGCACCACCGGCGCGCACCGGGTCGGTCAGCTCGGCCTCACCGGTGCGGCCGCGGATCGCGAACCGCTCCTCGAGCTTGGCCAGCTCGGTGCCGTCAGCAGAAGTCACGGTCACCGAAACCGGAACCACACGACCCACCTCGGTGTCGGTGGCGGCCGAAGCGGTTGCGGTGACGGTCAATTCGGCCGGCTCGGCCGGCAGCGTCGCGAGCAGGTGAGCAGCGTGGTCGAGGTGCACCAGGCTCAGCAGGCCCTCGACGACGGGGAACCCGCTGTCGGTCACGGCGGAGCCGATCGCGGCGAACACCGCAGGCCAGCAGCGGCCGACGAGCGCGTCGGGGACGACGGTGAGCGTCGGCGCCAGCGGGGCGCCGAACGTCGCGGTGACACCGGTGTGGTCGGCGACCTGCTCGGGGTCCCACGCCACGGTGACAGTGGCGGCGCCGTCGGTGACCGGCGGCAGCGCATCCGGTCCGTCGACGCCGGCCGCGATGGCCAACACCGAACGCATCGCCTTCGCGGCGTCGTCGACCTCGACGATCGGGGCGCCACCACTGCGGATCGCATCGGTCAACGTGAAGCGGATCTCGATCCACGTTCCCGAAAGCGGCACGCTCAGCACGACGTGTGAATTATCGGCGACCTCGAGGCGGGCACCGGTGGAAGCATGTGTGGCCGAACGGTTCTCGTTAACCTGCCACTCGCCCGGCGCGGCGATCCGGTGTACCGGGTTGACGGCCATGCGACCGGCCCACAACACGTCAGGGGCGTCGAGCAGCACCGCCAGCGGCCCGGTCACGTCGGTGCGGCCCTGACGGCGCGAGATCACCGGCTGGGCGTCGCCGTTGGTGGCCAGCACCTCGTCGATCGCGGCCTGCTCGAAACGGTCGAGCAGTTCACCGACGGGCTCGTCGACGCGGGTGATGCCCGCGACGGCAGCGGTGCCGGGGATGACGCAGACCTGATCGGCGTCGTAACGGGCGTCGTGGGCCTGCCACAGCGAATCGCTGCGCCACCACCGGCGCACGTCCTTGTCGATGACCGGCACGAAGTTGACGGGCTTGCCCAGCGTCTTGCACAGCTCTACGAAGAACGGCACGTCGGCCGGGTGGAGCTGCACCGACGCGGCGTCCGGATAGGCGCCCACCAGCGCGGTCAGCGCGGCCTTCGGGTCCTCAAGCAGCCGCTCGTCGTCGAAGAGGGTTTCGATCGGGCCGAAATCCTGTGCGTGCAAACGTGCTTCGGCGCGCTTGAGCATCTGCTCGAAGCGGTCCCGCCACGTGATGTCCAGCCACTGCGAGTCGTCGCGCTTGGTGTCGGCGGTGCTGCTGCCGTCGCCGATGGCCAGCTCGACATAGCGACGCAGCCACTGCAGGTAGGTCATCTCGGCGACATCGCCGAAGTAGGGCTTGGCCGTGTTGGCCATCGCCGCGATGATCTCGTCGCGCCGCGCGGCGACCGCATCGGCGTCACCGGCGACCTCGTCGAGCAGCCGACCGCACCGCGATGCGGTGTTGTCGATCTCGTGGATGTCGGCGCCGAGCTGACTGCGCCCGGATGCCATGCCGTTCGCGGCTTTTCCGGCCCCCACCCAGGCCTCGGTGCCTTGGGTCTCCACCAGGAGCTGCTTGACCTGAGGACTCGTGGTGGCTTCGAGCGTGGCCATGGCGGCCGTGCCGACGAGGATGCCGTCGATCGGCATCAGGGGGTAGCCGTGGGTCGCCGACCAGCGGCCGGAGAGGTATTCCGCGGAACGTTCGGGCGTGCCGATGCCGCCGCCGACGCAGATCGTGATGTTGGCCCGCGACCGCAGCTCCGAGTAGGTGGCCAGCAGCAGGTCGTCGAGATCCTCCCACGAGTGGTGGCCACCGGCGCGGCCGCCCTCGATGTGCACGATCACCGGCTTGGTGGGCACCTCGGCCGCGATACGGATGACCGAACGGATTTGCTCGACGGTGCCCGGCTTGAACACGACGTGGCTGATGCCGATCTCGTTGAGCTCGTCGATCAGCTCGACGGCCTCTTCGAGGTCAGGGATGCCTGCGCTGACCACGACACCGTCGATCGGGGCGCCGGACTGGCGGGCCCGCTGCACCAGGCGCTTGCCGCCGACCTGCAACTTCCACAGGTACGGATCGAGGAACAGGGTGTTGAACTGGATGGCGCGGCCGGGCTCCAGCAAGGTGCCCAGCTCGGCGATCCGGTCGTTGAAGATCTGCTCGGTGACCTGCCCGCCGCCGGCCAGCTCGGCCCAGTGACCGGCGTTGGCCGCCGCGGCAACGATCTTGGCGTCGACGGTCGTCGGGGTCATCCCGGCGAGCAGGATCGGGGAACGTCCGGTGAGCCGCGTGAACTTCGTGGCGAGCTTCACCGAACCGTCGGGCAGCGACACCACGGTCGGGGCGTAGCTCGACCACGGGCGGGCCACCTCGGGCACCGCACCGACGGTGAACAGGTTGCGCTGACCGCCGCGGGTCGCGGCAGGCACGATGCCGATACCGAGGCCGCGGATGACCGGGGCCGTCAGGCGGGTCAGGATGTCGCCGGGGCCCAGGTCGAGGATCCACCGGGCGCCGGCGTCGCTGATCTCGGTGATCTCGTCGACCCAGTCGACCTGGCTGACCAGGATCGCCTCGGTCATGTCACGGGCGAGTTCGACATCGATGCCGACCGCCTCGGCCCAGCGGCCGACGATGTCGATGCCGTCGGACAGACGCGGGGTGTGGAACCCGACCTCGACCTGAACCGGGTCGAAGACCGGAGCGAAAACGGCGCCGCCGCGGACTTTGCTCTTGCGCTCGGCCTCTTCTTTCTCAGCGATCTGGTTGCAGTAGAGCTCGAAGCGCGACAGCTGCTCGGGTGTGCCCGTGATCACTACCGAACGGCGGCCGTTACGGATGGACAGCACCGGGGGCAGCACGGTGCGGACGTCGGCGGAGAACTCTTCGAGCAGTTCGTAGATTCGCTCGGGCTCGGCGTTGGTGACCGACACCATGGGCGGCCGGTCCCCCAGGACCGTGATTCCGCGGCGCCGGGCCACCAGGGTTCCCGCGGCGCCGATCAGCTGAGCCAGCGCGAGCAGTTCGACATCCTTGGCACCGTTGGCGGCGAGCGCCTCGACCGCCAGCACGCCCTGAGAGTGCCCTGCGACGGCCACCGGAGGCGTGGCGGCCAGATCCATTCCCTGGCGCGCCAGGGCGCGTACGGCGGCGATCTGGGTGAGCAGCACGCCGGGCACCGACACCGCGGCTGAGGTCAGCTGCTTGTCGGACGGCACCGGCTCCTCGGCCGCATGCGCGCGAACCCACTGCAGCGGCTCGAACCCGATGGGCCGGACGACGACGAGTTCTTTGGCCACCGGCTCAAGCAGCAATTCGGCCTCGCCGGCCAGGGTGGCCAGTTCGGCTTCGATGCCAGCCGACGACACCAGTTCCTCAAGCGTCTCCAGCCAGGCGCTGCCCTGGCCGCCGAAGGCGACGGCGTAGGGCTCGCCGGCGCTCAGCCGATCGACGAGCGCGTGGGTGGCTTCAGTCTGCGAACCGTCAGATCCGGACTCGTCGCTCCAACCGGCGGACACCCGGTCGTGTTCGTAGATCGTCACTGGCGCTATCTCCTCGTGCTGCTCTCGTGTTGTCGCGTGTGGCTTGTCGCGTGTCTGCGTGTGTCTGCGGCGTGGTCTCAGGGGGCGGCCTTGCTCCCCGGGCGTCAGGCCAACGGCGATTCAGCGTCGAATCCGGCGGGGCGAGGTCCGCCCGGGCGTGGGTGGTTCCGCTCGCAGTCCCGCCGTACTAAGAGTGGCATAAGAGCACACGGGGATTTTCCGGCCAGATTGGTTACTGGCGAGTTCTACGCATGGGTAACCGCCGGTAACGTAACACCGCGCCGAGTGGGGATCGAAGCCATTCGGGACAAACGTCCTGCATGCAGGTGGTTACGGTCGAGTAGCCATAACAGCGCAGATCAAAGCAGTATTGTTATCGAATCGTTATCTAAATTTTTCCCGCGGCAGAGTGCCTGGAAGACGGCCCTGACGGGTCAACATTCCGGGGCGTTCTGTCTAGCGAACCGTACTGGTTCTCAGCCATAGTTTGCTGGCAAGCCTTACTCGTCGGTAAGTTTTCAGCCCCACTGCCCATGGCGCGGCTTCGGGATGTAGTTGATGTCCACCCCGGCGCCATTGGCTCTGGTTACGGCGATCGCCCCAATCACCACATCCAACGCCACAGGTCACAGCGCCATCAATTTTCACAATTGACCGTCAATGGCCCCACGGTCCGACCGCGGGCTTCATACGATGAGCCATGCCCTCGGGGACGGTCAGCTCACCACTCGACCCGGCCGCCGAGACCACGCACACGACACCCGGCATCGAACTGCTCGGCGTCCGGAAAGTGTTCGGCGAGCACCGACACCCCGTGGTCGCCATCGATCACGCAGACCTCGAGGTCGACGACGGCGAACTGTTCGCGATCCTCGGGCCGTCCGGTTCGGGCAAGACCACGGTGCTGCGCATGATCGCCGGTTTCGAAGCACCCACCGCGGGCACGATCCGGTTGGGTGGACAGGACGTGACGACGACGCCCGCCCGCCACCGTGACGTCAACACGGTGTTCCAGGAGTACGCGCTGTTCCCGCACATGACGGTCGCGCAGAACGTCGAGTACGGCCTGCGGGTGCGTGGGGTCGCGAAAGCCGAGCGCAGGCGCCGCACAGCCGACGCCCTCGACATGGTGCGGCTGGCCGATCAGGCGGCACGGCGACCCGCGCAGCTGTCGGGCGGTCAGCGTCAGCGCGTGGCACTGGCCAGGGCGCTCATCGGCCGCCCGCGGGTGCTGCTGCTCGACGAGCCGCTCGGCGCACTCGATCTCAAACTCCGCGAGCAGATGCAAGTTGAACTCAAGTCGATCCAGCGCGACGTCGGGATCACGTTCGTCATCGTCACCCACGACCAGGACGAGGCACTGACCTTGTGCGACCGCTTGGCGGTGTTCAACAACGGACGGATCGAACAGGTCGGCAGGGCACGTGACGTCTACGAACATCCGGCCAACCGCTTTGTGGCCGATTTCGTCGGCACGTCCAACGTGCTCGACGGTTCAGCCGCCGCGGCGGTGTTCGGCCGCTCCGGCACGCTGGCGGTGCGTCCCGAGCGGATTGCCGTGCTGGACAACGAAACTCCGCCTGCCGTCGGTTGCCGGGCCGTTGCGGCGACGGTCACCGAGATCATCTACGCCGGCCCGCTCACCCGCGTCGTCGCCGCCACCACCGGCGGCATCGCGCTCAGCGCGAGCGTGCTCACGGCGAACACCGCGCTTCCGGCCGGCCTCGCCCACGGCTCACCGATCACGCTGTCGTGGCCGGAATCTGCCGTTCACCACCTTGACGATTGATCGACGACGAAAAAGGATCCGACGATGAAACGGCCTGCCCTGCACACCGGTCTGGTTCTCGCGGCCTGTGCGACCCTTGTGGTCGCGTGCGCGGGATCGCAGAGCCCGGGCGGCGAGAGCGGATCTCCCCCGGAGCTGGAACCGCTGAGCGCCGTCGGCGACGGCGAGGGACAGCTCAACCTGGTGGCGTGGGCGGGCTACGCCGAGGACGGTTCCAACGACAAGGCCGTCGACTGGGTGACGCCGTTCGAACAGGAGACGGGCTGCCAGGTCAACGTCAAGATCGGCAACACCTCCGACGAGATGGTGCAGCTGATGCGCAGCGGTCAGTACGACGGGGTATCGGCATCGGGCGACGCCACGCTCCGGCTCATCTATGCCGGTGACGTGGCACCGGTCAACACCGATCTGGTGCCCAACTACGAGACGATCTCGTCGTTCTTGAAAGACCAGCCGTGGAACTCGGTCGACGGGCAGATGTACGGCATCCCGCACGGCTGGGGCGCAAACCTGTTGATGTACAACGTCAACGTGGTGCGCGATGCACCGAACTCGTGGGCGGCGGTGTTCGACGATGCGAGCAAGTACAAGGGCAAGGTCACCGCCTACGACTCGCCGATCTACATCGCCGACGCGGCGCTGTACCTGTCGAAGACCAAACCCGAACTCGGTATCACCGACCCGTACTCGCTGACCTCCGAACAACTCGATGCCGCAACCGAATTGCTCAAGGCCCAGCGGGAGAACATCGGCGAGTACTGGTCGGATTACACGAAGGAGGTGCAGGCGTTCGAATCCGGGACCTCGGTGATCGGCACGAGCTGGCAGGTGATCGCCAACACGATCGGCGCCGACAACAAGGTTCAGGTCAACACCGTGCTGCCCAAGGAAGGATCCACGGGCTGGTCGGACACCTGGATGGTGTCGGCGAAGGCCGCCCATCCGAACTGCATGTACAAGTGGATGAACTGGATCTCGTCGCCGGAGATCAACGCCCAGGTCGCAGAGTACTTCGGCGAGGCGCCGGCCCAGACCAAGGCCTGCGAACACACCACGCAGAAGGACTTCTGCGACATCTACCACGCGACCGACGCCGAGTTCGCGTCCCGGATCCACTACTGGACCACCCCGCAGACGCAGTGCGTCGACGGCAGCGGCGACGACTGCACGGCCTACAGCGAGTGGGTCGACAAGTGGCAGCAGATCAAGGGGTGACCCGCCGCGTGCGGCTCGCGTTGCTGTTGACGCCGCCACTCGCCTGGCTTGCCGTGGCCTACCTCGGATCGCTTGCGGTTCTCCTGGTTTCGGCTTTCTGGAGCACCGATGAGTTCACCGGCGCCGTGGTCCGCACGTTCACCGGCGACAACATCGTGCGAGTCCTCACCGACGACGTGTTCCGCACCGCGGCGCTTCGCACCGTCGGCGTGGCGTTGACGGTCACCGTCGTCTGCGCGGTGCTCGCGGTGCCGATCGCGCTGTACATGGCCAAGGTCGCCACGGCGAGGCTGCGGCTGATGCTGGTGATCGCCGTGACGACGCCGCTGTGGGCAAGCTACCTGGTGAAGGCCTACGCGTGGCGCATGCTGCTGTCCCCGGAAGGGCCGCTGACGTGGGCGACGGGCTACACCCCCGGCTACGGTTTGATCGCCACCGTCATCACCCTCACGTACCTGTGGCTGCCCTACATGGTGATTCCGGTCTACGCCGCATTCGAACGCATACCGGACACTCTCGCCGACGCGAGCGCCGACCTGGGCGCATCGGACTTCGCGACGCTCCGAATGGTGCTGGCGCCATTGGTGTTTCCCGGCATCGCCGCCGGGTCGATCTTCACCTTCTCGTTGTCGCTGGGCGACTACATCGCCGTGACCATCGTCGGAGGCAAGACCCAGTTGATCGGCAACATCATCTACGGACAACTCGTCACCGCCAACAACCAGCCGCTGGCGGCGGCGTTGTCGATCATCCCGCTCGTGGCGATCGTGGCCTACCTGCTGGCGATGCGCCGCACCGGCGCGATGGAGAACGTCTGATGTTCTCGCCGACCGGGCGCCGGGCGTTGCGGATCTGGACCGCGGTGGTCCTTGTGTTCCTCTACACGCCGCTGCTGCTGGTTCTCGTCAATGCGTTCAACGCATCCCGGACTTTCGCCTTTCCGCCGACCGGCTTCACCTGGGCGTGGTGGGCCGATGCCGCGCGTAGCACCGGAATGTGGAAGGCGCTGGCCAATTCCGTCGTGGTCGGGTTGGGTGCGACCGCCATCGCCCTGGTGCTCGGGACGATGATCGCGTTCGCGGTGCAGCGCTACCGGTTCTTCGGCCGCAGCGCGGTGAGTTTCCTCGTGGTGCTTCCCATCACGCTCCCCGGCATCGTCACGGGTATCGCGCTGAACGCGACGTTCACCTCGGCGCTGGCGATGACACTGGGTTTGGCCACCGTGATCATCGGCCATGCCACGTTCTGCATCGTCATCGTGTTCAACAACATCGCGGCCCGGCTGCGCCAGATGGGCACGAGCCTGCAGGACGCGTCTGCCGATCTGGGCGCGTCGTCCTGGCAGACGTTCCGGTTCGTCACGTTGCCGATGGCGCGTGGCGCGCTGGTGGCCGGCGCCATTCTGGCGTTCGCCTTGTCGTTCGACGAGATCGTGGTGACGACGTTCACCGCGGGACCTACCGTGCAGACCCTGCCGATCTGGATCTTCTCGAATTTGTTCCGGCCGAACCAGGCTCCGGTGATCAATGTGGTGGCGGCCGCGCTCACTGTGCTGGCGATCATTCCGGTGTGGCTTGCCGGACGGTTCGGCGGCGATCCCGGCACGCGGGGCGCGTAGACCGTTCGGCCGATACCCCAACCGAATCTGCGGGGTTATTCGGCCGCGGCGAGCCGCTGTTTCAGGGCTCGGTCGAGACTGTCGGCGACGACGGTCTTCGCGAGCTCGCGACTGCCGGGCGGTGTCGCGCCTTGCGTGAGTGCTGTCGCGGTCAGGTCGGCCAGGCCGTTGACCGCGGCGACGGTCGATTTGGCGACCTGCACCATCGTGCGGACATACGACCGCCGATCGCTCGCATGCTCGATGAGGTCACCCAATGCCGGATCGGTCAGCACCACCGAACCGTCGGAGACCTCGGCCAGTCCGCAGTCGACGAGCGCGCGGGCGTCGTCTCCAGCCGGGTCCATCTCAAGCGTGACCGTCTGTGTGCCGAGCTCGGTGCGCTCGATCCCGAGGATGTCGGCGAGGTCCTGGCCGCGGCGCAGACTGTCGAAGAACTCGGCGATGTGAGCGGAGTTGTATCCCTTGCCCAGTAGCTGACTGATCGCGTTCAACTGCGCCAGGTGCGGTTCGCCGTAATATGCCGAGCGTCCGACGCGACGCGGCGGATCGAGTAACCCGCGCTCCCGGTATGCCCGGATATTGCGGGGGCTGACGCCGGACAAACGCGCCAGGTCCTCCAGGCGATACTCAGCCAACCCGACGCCGCCCACGCCGACTTGAACAGCAATTCATACCGACACCCTACCTTCGGCCGAACGTTGCGAGCGAATTTGCAACCACTCTAGGCCATCCCCTCGCTGACCAATAGGCAAAGCTTTTATCTGCACGAATGTAGATTTATCCGCACCTAGCTCCACATCGTTGTGCAATTCCAGCCAACTCGTGAAGTGATTCGCCCGGGCACGGTGAGTGAATTCACCCCGACCGAATTGGAATCCCGGGCCGGTCCTGGGCGACGATGGATCAGGACATTAAGACAAATCTGCTCGGCGAAAGGCTCCGTGTGCGTCCCTGGATCGTTTGGACCACCGGACTACTCGCCTACATCGTCGCCGTGCTCGACCGGACCACTCTCGGCGTTTCCGGCCTGCAGGCCGCCGACAGGTTTGCCGCCAACCCGAGTGTGCTGTCGACGTTCGTCGTTCTCCAGGTCGTGGTCTACGCCTGCGCCCAGGTACCCGCCGGGGTACTGCTGGACCGGTTCGGTTCGCGAGTGCTCATCGTCTCCGGTGCGGCGTTGATGGCCTCCGGCCAACTGGTCCTGGCACTCAGTGAGTCACTGCCGGCCGCGCTCGCTGCGCGCGCGATCGTCGGCCTGGGCGACGCGGTCACCTTCATCTCGGTGTTGCGCCTCGTACCGCACTGGTTCAAACCCTCCCAGGTGCCGTTGCTGACCCAGCTGACCGGCATCTGCGGACAACTCGGCCAGGTGCTCTCGGCGGTGCCGTTCCTGGCGCTGCTCACCGCGGCCGGCTGGACCCCCGCGTACCTGTCGGTGGGCGCGTTCGGATTGCTGGCGATGGCGTTGGCGTTCGCGTTGGTGCGCAACACCCCGCACGGCTCCGTGGTGGCTGCTGAGACCACCACCGTGCGCGACACGTTGGCCAGCGTGCGGACCGTGTGGCTGCGCCCCGGAACCCGGCTGGGCTTCTTCACCCACATGGGCACCCAGTTTTCGGTCACGGTGTTCGCGCTCATGTGGGGTGTGCCGTATCTGACCGTCGCGCAGGGACTTTCGACAACCGCGGCCGGCACGTTGCTGACCATCTCCGTGGTCACGGCGATTTCTGCGGGCATCGTCATCGGGATCTTCACCGGCCGTCATCCGCACCGCAGATCCCGCCTGGTGCTCGCGATCATCGCGAGCAACGCACTGGCCTGGACGGTGGTGCTGGCGCTGCCGGGCCCGGCTCCGCTGTGGCTGCTGCTGGTGCTCATCGTCGTCATCTCGGTCGGTGGCCCCGGTTCGATGGTCGGATTCGACTCCGCCCGCACGTTCAATCCGAGCGCGACCCTCGGCACCGCTCAGGGCATGGTGAACATGGGCGGTTTTCTGGCCGCGCTGCTGGTGATGCAGGCGATGGGCGTGATCCTGTCCCACGCCGGCAGTTACTCGTTCGAGTCGTTCCGGGTGGCCTGGACCGTGCAGTACGCGGTGTGGGTCCTGGCCACGATCGGCATTCTCATCACGCGGATGAAGGCCCGCCGACTGATGAAGGCCGAGCAGGAACGCATGCTGCTGGAGGGGTTCGAGGCTCACCCCTCACGTTGATCCGCCAGCCGCCTGGCGACTATTCGCCGGGCATGCCGATGGCCGATCACCTCGTAACCGACGACGACCACCACCGGCGCACCCGTCACCACGAGCAGACACAGGGCCATCGAAATGCCGGCCGAGGCCATCGCGACCGCTGCCCCCAACGCCACGCCGGCCAGCACCAGCAGCCCGGTGTGCAAGACATCGATTTCGCCGACAAGCACCGAGTAGATGACGAACATCCCCACGAGGTAGATCCCGACCGGTATCGCGACCGCGAGCACCGTGGCAACCGAATCCAGCTCGGAATGATCCTCGATGTAATAGGCGGCCACGTGCAGGCCGGCGCCGGTCGCCACGATCGACCCGAACACCACCAGATGCAGGTAGCCGTACCAGAACGACAGTCTCCGGTGGGCATGCAGAAGTTCCGCGGCCGGCACCAGGAAGTAGACCCACCACATGCCGAACGTCAGGCCGGTTCCGGCGATCACGAGCAGGATCGCATCGGTGGACCAGCCCTGCTCCCCGACCGCGGCCGTCAACGAGGCGACCGTGCCGACCACACCCTCGCCGAGCGCGATGATCGCGAGCAACCCGTACCGCTCGGCGATGTGATGGGCATGCCACGGCGTGCCGCCCATGCGCCGCTCGGCCAGGAACGGACCCGACACCTCCACCACGACGAGGACGGCCGCGGACAGGAAGAACACCAGAACCGACGTGTGGGCGAAGATCTGAACGATCCAGCCGATCTGCGCCACGACCACCGCGGCCGCATAGGTCAGGCACGCCGACCGATGTTCCGGATCCTGTTTGGCCGCCCGTAACCACTGCCCCACCAGGGCGACTCGCATCACCACGTAGCCGGCCACCAACACGGTGTTGTCGACGTGCCCGCCGTGCTCGACGGAGGCGAACAGCTGGGGCAGACCGAGCGCGAGGATGATGACGCCGACCATCTGCAGCATGGTCATCGCCCGGTACACCCAGTCGTCGGTGTCGAAGGCCGACGCGAACCAGGTGAAGTTCATCCACGCCCACCAGATCGCGAACGACGCGAACCCGAACGCCACCAACCCGGCGCCGACATGCCCTTCGGCCATCAAATGGGCCAACTGCGACGCGGCGACGCCGAAGGCGATCACGAACGTCAGGTCGAACAGCAGCTCCAACGGAGTGGCCACGCGGTGCTGCTCGTGTGGATCGCGTCCGGCCATCCGGTTCAGCCGGTGTACACGCACGGGGAGCTTCGGTTCGCTGTCGTTCACCTGGTCCGTCCCTTTTCTGTTCGCCCGCGGGAAGGCGGCCTCCCTCAGCCGTCAGGCCCCCCGCAACCGCTCCATTTCACCGCATAGTTGCCGCGCGCACACGGTTGCCGCCGCACGGGTCCCGCAGACGAAAAACGAGTAGTGCACTACTGGTGTCACAGCGACTGCCGCGCTCGACGATTGAGCGCGTGTCCAAGCAGTTCGCGCTGAACCTCGTGGGTGAGTTCGCCGTATACCGTGACATGAAGCCGTTGGTGTTACCACCGTCGTGTCGCCGGGTGGTGGCTTTGGCCGCCGTGAAACGCCGAGAGTTGCACCGTAGCTGGGTGTGCGCCACGCTGTGGCCGTACAGTCCGCCGGCCAAAGCGGTCGCGTCGTTGCGTTCGGCGCTGTGGCGCCTGCGCCCACTGGGCGCCGACCCGTTGCTGGTGGTGAATCGCCATCACCTGGCGCTCGCACCGCACGTGTGGGTGGACTGGCATGAGGCGCTGCACCTGGCCGAACGCATGAGCCCGGATTCGGATCCGCGACTGCGCCGCCTGCTGGGCGACGGCGATCTGCTCGACGGCTGGACGGAACCGTGGTGTGTGACCGAACGCGCTCGTTTCCACGCGCTCAAGCAGGCGGCGCTGGCGTCACCCGCGATACGACGTCCGAATTGCGGAGCGATGCCATGACCGCGTTACTCGTCGCCATGGCCATTCTCGGCGTCCCGCTCATCGCATTCGGGCTCCATGAACTGCAGGCCCGGCTCGAGCGTTGGGAGTACGAACGCCACGCCGAGGACTGAGCGGCGATCCGGCCCTACACCGGGTCGAAGGTCGAGATCAACCAGTTGCCGTCGATCTTGCTCAAGCCGACTTTGACGCTGCTGACCGCAAACGCCCCATCCGGATTCTCTTCGCTCGTGGTGGTCTGGTTGATGAACAGCAGAACCACTGCGGAATCCGGCGTGATTTCCGCGACAGCGCCATTGACTACCGTGGCGTTCGTCTTCACCTTCTTCTGCTGGGCTGCCGGCGTGACGACCTTGGTGGTGAAGTCGGTGTAGTAGGACAGGAAGTCCCCCGTCAGATGCGATTTCGCGTTGGCAAAGTCCTTGTCCAACGTGTCCGGGGCGTACGACAGCAACGCGACGGTGCCGTCGGTGGCCGCCTTGACGGCCACCTCCGCCGCCGCGGCGTCGGTCTGCTGATCGACCCGGAACTGGGTGAAGTACAGCACCGCCGTCACTGCCGCCGACGCGATCAACGCCACCGCAACCATTATCGGTACGAGCTTGCCCTTGATCACCCGTGCGGCGATCCGTTTTCCCCGCTGGGGGGATTCGTCGTCGTCGGTGCCGGCACCTGCCGGCTCCTCCCGTCCTTCACCGTCTTCGAACTTGGCGGTGGACGGTTCGTCCGCCGCGTCGTCGACTGCAGTGTCCTCGAGGGCGGCGGTGTCTGCGATGTCCTGATCCACGGTCACGGTACGAACTCGACTTTCGACAACTTGATCTGGTCACCGTCGCGGGCGACGCTGACACTCAGGCGCCAGTTGCGTGGATCTTGTTTGGCACCCGCGGCATTGGTGATGTGGGACGTCGCGGCGACCAGGACGACGGCGGAGTCGTCGGTCATCGAATCGACGGCCGTCGAGTTGACGGTCACATCGGTGACGACCTTGGACTGCTCGGCCACCTTTGTGAAGTCGTCAGCGGTCGCCTCGAAGTCGGCTTTGAACTGTCCGGTCGAGCTGTCGATGATCCGCTGGACGTCCTCTTTGGCGTGGTTGAAGTCCAGCGACATCAATGTGACGACGCCCTGCCGTGCTGCGGCGGCGAACTCCGCGGCCCGTTGCTGCTCGGCCTGCACCTGGCGGTGATTGACGACCATGAAGCCGCTGGCCGACAGCAAGGCGATTGTCGCAAGGGCTGCCACACCGACAGCCAGGCGCTTCCAGAAGCGGCTCCCCGGTGCACGAAGCCTGCGATCATGCTCGATCGCAGGCGCTTCCTCGGCCGCGCTTTCACTGATCTCATCGACGACGGCATCGCCGGCGCCGTCGGCGTCGGCCACCTGAGCCGTCTCAACGCCGTCGGACGGCGGGTCAGGTTCGCTCTTGGCCGCCTGCTCGGCTTCCCGGCGCAACCGGATGGCACGGGCCCTGGCCCGCGCGGCGGCGGCTATCGCCTCAGCCTCCTCGGCTTCGGCCTCGGCCTGCTCGGCCAACGCGAGCGGGTCGCTCGGCGACACCGCATCGACATCGATGTCGTCTCCGGTATCGAGTACCGGCGGCGAAGGCTTGCGGGACGGCATGTCGACCTCCTGTCCGTTCAGCAGCCTGCTTAATGAGAATCACGTTATCAGTTTCTGACAGTGTCCCGACCATACATCATTCACAAAGGGCACGGATATGCCGTTCTTACTGCGGAAATGATGTTTACGTGCTGTGCGAATGCTCAGCCGATTCTGATCGGTCTTCCGTCCGTAACCGGGTCTGCAGCTGATCCTTCATGACCTTGCCCGTGGCGTTGAGGGGCAACTCGTCGAGAAACTCCACGTACCGCGGAACCTTGTAGCCGGCCATGCGTTCACGGCTCCAGGCAATCAGATCCTCGGCCGAAACGGAATCCCGCGTCGCACCCGGCCGTTGCTTGACGACCACGAAGGCCTTGCCGACTTGGCCGAGCCGTTCGTCGTCGACGCCGATGACGGCGGCCTGCGCAACGTCCGGGTGCTCCAGCAGGAAACCTTCGATCTCCGCGGGGTAGGCATTGAAACCGCCGACGATGAACATGTCTTTCTTGCGTCCGACGATGCGCAGCCGACCGTTGTCGTCGAGCGTGCCGAGGTCTCCGGTGTGCAGCCAGCCGTCGCCATCGACGGCTTCGGCCGTGGCGGCCGGATCGTCGAAGTAGCCCTGCATCACGCTGTAGCCGCGGACCAGTACCTCACCGTCGTCGGCCACCGTGACCTCGACGCCGTCGCACGCGGTGCCGACCGTGGTGGCGATGTCCTCGAACGAATCCCCCGGCCGCGACAGGGTCGCGGTTCCGGCCTCGGTCAGGCCGTATCCGGTCGCCAGAGTTTGGAACGGCAGCTCCTCATGGATTCGGCGGACGAGTTCCACGGGTATGTCGGCGGCCCCCGTCACGCCGGCCCGCAGGGTGGCCAGCTTGGTCTTGTCCGGAACCGCGAGCAGCGAGTGATACAACGTCGGCGGACCGGGCAGCATCGTGATGCGTTCGGCCGCGATCAGTTCCACCACGGCATCGACATCGAACACCGGAACGGGCAGCACCGTGGCGCCCCGGATGAGCGAGGCGATGCAGCCGGCCTTGTAACCGAACGTGTGAAAGAACGGATTCACGATGAGGTAGCGGTCGCCCTCGCGCAGATCGGCGAGATCGCACCATTCGGCGTAGAGCCGCAGCGTCTGCCGATGGTTCATCATGACGCCCTTGGGGCGGCCGGTGGTTCCCGAGGTGTAGATGATGTCGGCGATGTCGGTGCCGCTCAGGTCCGGCGCTTCATACGCGGGCCCGCTTTCGAGGAAGCCCGACTTCAACTCGATCGCCGGTACCCCGGCGGGCACCTCGAACTCCTGGCCGAGAAAACCTTGTTGACGCAGAACGGCTTTCGCGCCGCTGCGCCGGATGACATCGCCGGCCTCCTCGGCCTTGAACCGGGTGTTGACGGGTACCATCACCGCACCGGCGGTCAGTGCCCCGAACGCGGCGATCATCCACTCCGCCGAGTTCGGCGCCCAGATGGCGATCCGGTCGCCCCGCTCGATGCGGAGTCCGTTGAACGCGCCCGCCGCGCGGCGAACCCGCTCGGTGAGCTGGCTGAAGGTCAAGCGCAGCGGACCGTCGACGACGGCTTCGGCGTCGCCGAATCGGTCCGCTGCGCTCAAGACCATCTCGGGGATGGTCTGCCAAGGAACCCCGGTCACGTCGTGACGAGACGACCCAGGTTGCCACCCATGATCTTGGCCTGATCTTCGACGGACAGGTGCTCGAGCGCGGTCACGTAATGCGTCGGTTCGGCCAGGCCTTCGGGATGCGGCCAGTCCGAGCCGTACAGCACCTGATCGACGCCGATCAGGTTGATCAGATCGTCGATGCCCTCCTCGTAGAACGGGCTGACGTAGATGCGGTTCTTGATCTCCTCGATCGGGTTGCCCAAGAACGCTTCCGGCGCCTTCTTCCACACCTCGGCCATGGAGTCGAGCAGCGGGAACATCCATTTGGACCCGGCCTCGACGATGCCCACCTTGAGCTTCGGATGCCGGAACAGCGCGCCGTGGATCACCCACGAGGCCACCGCGTCCTGGATCGGCCGCCACTCGTTGAGGATCGCCATGGCGTTGGTCTGGAACGGCAGCATCTCCTGCGCGGCGCCGTCCCACTCGGACGTGTACCGGGAGTAGCCGCTGTCCGACGAGTGCATGCCGACGAACACGTCGTGGTGGACGACCCGCTCCCAGAACGGGTCGAACTCGGGCAGCGCGAACGAGCGCGGCCCGCGGAAGCCCGGCACCGGCGCAGGACGGATCAGGATGGCACGGGCGCCGCGCTTGACGCACCATTCCAGCTCTTCGATCGCCTTTTCGACGATGGGCAGGGTGATGACCGGGGTGGTGAAGATGCGGTTCTGGTAGTTGAAGCCCCACACCTCGTCCAGCCACTGGTTGAGGGCGTGGATGAGCACATGGATGGCGACCGGATCGTCGGAGAGGCGTTCCTCGATCAGGCTGGCGAGTGTCGGGAACATGAGGCTGCGGTCGACGCCGAGTTCGTCCATGACCTTGATGCGCGGCTCGGGCTCGAAGAATGCCGGGATCGCCTTCATCGGCTCACCGAACAGTTCGCGCTTGCTCTTGCCGTCCGGGTTGCCGTATTTGAAGTACTCCTCCCAGGCTCCCGGCTTGGCGACCACCGAGAACGTGGGGTTGGGGATGTAGTTGCTGATCTGGCCCTTGAGCGCAATCTTGGTGCGGCCGTTGACCTCGACGTACTGGACGACGTCCTTGTACTCCTTGGGCAGGTACTTGGTCATCGCCTCCGGCGGCTCGTACAGGTGGTTGTCCGCGTCGAACAGCGGGAACGGGATGTCAACCCGATGCGACAGTTGCCCCATGAAACACTCCTTTTCTTATCACGAGAATCGTATTCTCATTGTACGGATGTCGCAATATCCCCCGCGGCGGCCGACTCCCGTACGGCCTGGCGGACGCGGAATTTCTGCACCTTGCCGCTGGCCGTCCGCGGGAAGTCCTGACCCTCCGGCACCTCGTGCAGTTCCTCCGGCCATTTCTGCCGAGCGACCCCGGTGTTCTCGAAGTGCGCCCGCACCTGGTCCAGCGTGGGCATGGCCTGACCGGACTTGATCCTCAGCACCGCGGCGACGCGTTCGCCGAGCCGCGCGTCCGGGGCGGCGACCACGATCGCCTCGATCACCTGCGGCATGGCCAGCAGCACCTCCTCGACCTCGAGCGCGCTGATGTTCTCGCCGCCGCGGATGATGAGATCGCCGGCGCGATCGGTGATCGTCAGGTAGCCGTCGTCGTCGAGAATCCCGACATCGCCTGTGCGGTACCAGCCTTCGTCGTCGAACACCTTGGCGGTCAGCGCGTCATCGGTATAGCCGAGGCACAGATCCGGTCCGCGGCTGAAGATCTCGCCGTCAGGGCCCAGCCGGATCTCGACTCCCGGACGCGGATTGCCGTCCGTGTACAGCCGTTTGGCCTCGGGTGCGGACGGGGACGAGCCGGTGATCGACGGATGCTCGGTGCTGCCGTAAGACCGGAACACGAAGATCCCGAGATCGGCCAGGCGCCGGGTGACCGCCGTGGGCACGGTGGACCCGCCCAGGCCGACAGTCTTGAAATGGGCCATGTGCTCGGGTGTGCAATCCGGGTGGTCCAACAGGCTGGTGACGAAATACGGTGGCCCGCCACCGATCGACAAGCCGTCGGATTCGATCAGCTTGAGGACCTTGCCCGGATCCCATACGTCGCACAGGTCGATGGGCGCACCTTCGAGCACGGGGATCAGAAAGGCACCCAGCATGCCGATGAAGTGTCCGACGGGCGTCGCAGTGAGCTGCCTGCCCCGGTCCGGCGGGTAGTTCTCCAGCAGCTGGCGCGTCTCGAAGCCGAGCGTCTGATGGCTGTGCACAACACCTTTGGGATCGCGCGTCGTACCGGAGGTGAATGCGATGAGCGCCGGGGCGGCCGGATCGGTGGCGAGGGTGCCTGCCATGGGTTCGTCGGCGAGCAGCTCGTCGAACGACGGTTGGCCCACGAGCCCGACGATCGGCACCTCGGCACACAGGTCGGAATGAAACGTCATGCGACCGAACCGCTCGGTGGTGAGGAAGACCTTCGGCTCGGCGGTCGCCAGGATGTGGCCGAGTTCCTTGCGCCCGTAGAAGTGCACGATCGGCACCGTCACGGCGCCGAGGAACGCCGAGGCCCAGAATGCGGCCGCCGCCTCCATCCAGTTCGGCAGCTGCAACGCCACCACGTCGCCGGGTCCGACGCCCCGATCGCGCAGTCCGGCGGCGAGTCGGCGGCCGATCAGCTCGACATCGCGGAAGGTCCCGGCGTACGGCCGCACGTCGGAGTGGACGTGAAACGCGGCGTCGGGGTTGGCCGCCAAGCCGTCGGCCAGTATCTGGCCGAGCGTCTCCGGCGTCCACCATCCTTCTTCGACGTACCGTTTGGTCAGCTCAACGGGGATGTCGCGCACGTCGGTGATGCTATTCTCAGCTAGCGAGAATGCCAATACCGGAACTGGAGAACGATTGATGGTCGACCTGGAACTCGACGGTGAATTGGCGGTCGTCACCATCGACCGGCCCCATGCCCGCAACGCCATCTCGCTCGACACCATGGACGAGTTGAACAAGGCGCTGGACGGCGCCGTCGGATCGCGCGCGCTGGCGATCACCGGCGCCGGCGACCGGGCCTTCGTCTCCGGAGGCGACCTCAAGGAACTCGCCGCCCTGCGCACCGAGCTCGAGGCGGCGTCGATGGCGTGGCGCATGCGCGCGATCTGCGACCGCATCGCCGGGTTTCCTGGACCGGTGATCGCGGCCCTCAACGGCCACGCCCTGGGCGGCGGCGCCGAAGTGGCGGTGGCAGCCGACATCCGGATCGCCGCCGACGACATCAAGATCGGCTTCAATCAGGTCGCGTTGGAGATCATGCCGGCCTGGGGCGGCGCGGAGCGCCTGACCAAGTTGGTCGGCGGTAGCCGGGCGCTGTTGCTCGCCGGCACCGGGCGCATACTGGGCGCCGCCGAGGCCGAGCGCCTCGGCCTGATCGACCAGGTGTTGCCGCGCGCCGAGTTCGCCGACGGCTGGCGAGCCATCGCACGCTCGCTCGCGAGCAGGCCGGCCGGGGAGATCAAGCGCGTGATGGCCGGTGTGCCGACCACCGAGGCGGTGGCCGCGTTCGCGCGCCTGTGGGTCGCCGACGCGCATTGGGCGGCCGCCGACAAGGTGATGAACCGCGGGAAATGACAGTCCCCGCCGAGTGGCCACTTATGACACGCACTTTCGGGATTCGCGTGCCGTAAGTGGCCACTCGCGCGTCAGCCGGCGGTCAGTTCGCGGACCGGGTCGCTGCCGTCCCACCGCGCCGCGGCCTGACGCACGAATGTGGCCATGCCCTGTGAGGCGTCGGTCAGTTCCATGATCTCGACGATGGCCGCCCCGGCGGGCGGCTCGAAGTAGGCGAAACGCACCCCGTCCCCTTCACCGCCCCACCACACCCTCGGCCAGCCCGCGTCGTCGAGCTTGGCCATCGCGCCGTCGAAATCCGGTGCCCAATAGGCGAGTTGGTGAAACCCACCGCCCGTGGTGTCGAGGAACTCGGTGAAGACACTCCTGGTGTCGTCGAGCTGTTGGATCAGCTCGATCTGGAGATCGCCACTGTTGGACAGCGCCATCGACAGCGTCACCGCACAGGGCTTGCCGCGGAAGGTGACCCGTTGCGGCAGCCCGCGGATGACGAACCACGGGCCGACGCCCATCTGGAGCCAGCCGGAGATGGCGTCATCGAGATCGGGCACCACATAGCCGATCTGGCAGACCGTCCCGGGTAGGACGGACTTGTCGAAACCCATGCGTGCAGCCTAATTGGCAGTCGGTTCTCACTAGACGAGAATTGCATTTCCCATTATCGTCAGCGACGTGTCAACACAGAAAGCTCTGGCGCCGGAGATCTCCACCTGGCCCGAGGAGAACCCCCAGCTCATCGGCAGCCGCTGCGCCGACTGCTCGGCCACCACCTTCCCCGCCCAGGCCCGCTGCCCCCGCTGCAGCAGTGCCAACACCACCGAGACCCTGCTGCCCCGCCGCGGCACCCTCATCGCCTGGACCACCCAGGGCTTCCCACCCGGACCGCCCTACAAAGGCCCCACCGGAAAAGACTTCGTCCCCTTCGGCGTCGGCCTGGTCCAACTCGGCGACACCATCCGAGTCGAAGGCCGACTCACCGAAAACGACCCCGCCAAACTGCAATTCGGCCAACACGTCGAACTCACCATGATCCCGTTCACCACCGACGACGACGGAAACGAGATCATCACCTTCGCCTTCACCCCGGAAGGGACCGACAAATGACCAACGACGTCGCAATCATCGGAGTCGGCATCCACCCCTTCGGACGATTCGACAAGACCGCCATGCAGATGGGCGCGGAGGCCATCGAGAGCGCGCTCGCCGACGCCAAGCTTGATTGGAAGGACATCCAGTTCGGATTCGGCGGCAGCTACGAGGTCTCGAACCCTGACGCGGTCACCCGGCTGGTCGGCCTGACCGGCATCACGTTCACCAACGTGTTCAACGCGTGCGCGACGGCAGCCAGCGCGATCCAGCAGACCGCCGACACGATCCGGCTGGGCAAGTACGACATCGGCATCGCGATCGGTCTCGACAAGCACCCCCGCGGGGCGTTCACCGACGATCCGGCCAAGCTGGCCCTCCCCCAGTGGTATGCCGAGAACGGCCAGTTCGTCACCACGAAGTTCTTCGGGATGAAAGCCAACCACTACATCCACAAGCACAACATCTCGCAGGAGACGCTGGCGCGCGTGGCCAACAAGAACTTCCGCAACGGCGCACTGAATCCGAATGCGTTCCGCCGCAAGGAGATTTCGGTCGACGAGATCCTGAACTCGACCGTGCTGAACTATCCGCTGACGCAGTACATGTTCTGCGCACCCGACGAAGGCGCCGCCGCGGTGATCATGTGCCGTGCCGATATCGCGCACCGCTACACCGACAAGCCGGTGTACGTGCGGGCCAGTGAGATTCGCACCCGCACATTCGGCGCCTACGAGGTGCACGCCACCTCTGCCCCACTCGACGAAGACGCCTCACCGACCGTGTACGCCGCCAAGGCCGCCTACGAGGCCGCGGGCATCGGGCCCGAGGACGTCGACATCGCCCAGTTACAGGACACCGACGCCGGCGCCGAGGTCATCCACATGGCCGAGACCGGACTGTGCGCCGACGGCGAACAAGAGAAACTTCTGGCCGACGGCGCCACCGAGATCCATGGGTCGATCCCGGTCAACACCGACGGTGGGCTCATCGCCAACGGTGAACCGATCGGCGCGTCGGGCCTGCGCCAGATGCACGAGCTGGTGCGCCAATTGCGCGGCGAAGCCGGCGACCGCCAGGTGCCCGGCAATCCGCGTGTCGGCCTGGCTCAGGTGTACGGGGCGCCCGGCACCGCGTCGGCCACGATCCTGTCGCTGTAGATCCTTGCGCGAGTTCCCTTGCGCGAACAGACGTGACGATCACCTGCTGCTAGCATTTTTCGCGCCTGCCCGTCCAGGTAACGTCACCACACATAGATCCGCTCGGCGCAGCGGGTCCGGTGGCGTGAATCTCGAGAACGCCCGCAACTCCGACGTAGAACCCCCGTCGACGACGGGCATATCCACAGGCCGCCATTGCGCCTTGGGGGCTATGAATCCGTCAGGCCTCCCGAAAACCGCGAATAGTTATTTACCCGGTGAATCGTTCCCCAACTCGAACCATTCTGTCTGACACTGGATCTGGACAGCTCCTTGCGAACCGCACGTTGACATGATTCACTGCTTCGCAATGACGAGGCTCCGTTAACGAGACTCGGAATCGTGAGTTCGGGCGGGGGCGTGCAGGCATTATGACCATCCATCGGCTCGCTGGAATCGATACGGCATTTCTTCGGATGGAAATCGCCGCACAGCCGTTGCACTCGTGTTCGCTTGCAGTACTCGATGTGTCCGCGCTACCCGGCGGTTACAGCTTCGAGACGTTCCGCGCCAAGTTGGGCGCGCACGCACAGCTGCTGCCCGAGTTCCGCGCCAAGCTGATTGACACCCGGCTGAACTTAGGTACACCGGCGTGGGTGGATGACCCTGATTTCGACATCGACCGGCACGTGCGTCGCATCGAAGTCGCCGCACCGGGTGGCCACATCGAATTGTGCGAAGTCGCGGCACGTCTGGTAGCAGAACCCATGGACCGCAGCCAGCCCTTATGGGACATCACGATCATCGAGGGGATGTCGGGTGTCGACCCCTGCGTCAGTGGTCGCATCGCTGTGCTTGTCCGCACGCACCACGTCTTCGCCGATGGGGTTACTTCCGGCGACCTGTGGGCCAAGCTGTATGACGAGGCCCCTCCGGCGAAACAAGCCGGTGGGTTCGGGCAATGGACCGCCCGACAGGTTGCGATACAGGGGATGGGGCAGGCTGTTCGACGTCCGTGGTTCTTCCTCTCCAGTGTGTTGCCGCGAACGGTGGTGGCGCTGTCGAGAACAATCCGGCGGGCAAAGTTGAGACGGGCCATGAGCAGTTGGTTTATCGCTCCCAGAACCCCGTTCAATGGCGACATCGATTCCACCCGCGAGGTTGCCTACGTTCGGATCGAGTTGAAAGATATCGAGGCCGCCAAGCGCAAGTTCGGCGTCAAGGCCAACGACGTACTGACCGCGGTTGTATCCGGTGCGCTCGTTCGATATCTCAAGGCACGATCAGCACTGCCCGACAAGGACCTGGTTGCCGGCATTCCGGTGTCGCACTACGATCCGACCAGAGCGGCTCGCAATCAGCTCACGCCGATGTTTTGTTCCATTCACACCAGCCAAGCCGATCCATTAGAACGGGTCGCAGACATAGCGAAAACAAATTCGATTGGGCAGGAACACATTTCGGCCATCGGTTCGGCACTTCTCGAGGATTGGGCACAGCTGGTGCCAACTATCTTCCGAAATGTGGTGTGGTTCTTTGCCAAAACCGGTATCGGAAAGCGACAGCCACCCGTCAATTTGACGTTCTCGAACGTACGAGGGTTTCAGGAGCACATTCTTGGTGCACCGATCGTTGTCAACTATCCGTTCGGACCGATTGTGAACCAGATCGGGCTCAACATCACCGCCTCGACCCTCAACGATGCAGTCGGGATCGGCTTCGTGGGCTGCCCGACATTGATCCCCGACATCTGGGAACTGGCAGAGGCTGTGCCGCAGTCCCTCGAGGAGCTGTTGAATGCATAGCTCGTCCCGGCCGGTCTCGGAGTCATAAACCGCGAGCCGCTCCGGCGGGTCGGCCACCGAATCGGCGACGTAGTTGGGCTTCATCACGAAGCTGCCTGCGGCTCAACCTTCCAGCGTGTCCTGACCGGTTCACGGGAGCGCAAGCGCACTGGTCATACGACCTGATATGTCTCCATACCGAACACGTACACACCGGTGTCGATGCGCAGGCTCCCGGTGGTGGTCCACGCGGAGCTACGTGCATCGCGACGACGCGTACACCTCGGGTCATCCAGCCGTACATCTCCTCAACGTGATGTGGTTCCATTCGGCGTCGGCGCGGTTGCCGACTCGATCCCGGTGAGCGACAGAAGTACCATCGAGATTCCGACCGACAGATCTCATCGAACCAAATGCTGTGCCTTGGGTTTCGTCCAGCAGCACTGGCTAATTCCGGCCACTGGCACCTCTCGAACGCCGTATCTTCGTACCCATGGCTACGCAGAAGTGGACGGAAGCCGACATCCCCGACCAGAACGGCCGGGTCGCAATCGTCACCGGAGCCAACACGGGCCTGGGTTATGACACCGCACGCGCGCTGGCGTCGCACGGCGCACACGTCGTCCTGGCGGTGCGCGACACCGCCAAAGGAACCGCCGCGGCTACCCGAATCACCAACGCGGAGCCCGCCGCTAAGGTCGCCGTACAGGAATTGGACCTGGGGTCCCTGGCGTCAATCTACAGCGCCGCCGACGAATTGGGCCGCGCCTACCCGCGGATCGACCTGCTGATCAACAACGCCGGCGTCATGAACAGAGAGACTCGACAGGTCACCTCGGACGGATTCGAGGTGCAGTTCGGTATCAATCACCTCGGCCACTTCGCGCTGACCGGACTGCTCATCGACCACCTACTGCCGGTCCCGGGGTCCCGCATCGTCACCGTGGCCAGCAACGCACACAAACGGCGCGCCGCAATCCATTTCGACGATCTGCAGTGGGAGCGCCATTACGACCCGAGCGCCGCATACCCTCAGTCCAAGCTGGCCAATCTACTGTTCACTTACGAACTTCAGCGTCAGTTGGCCGCCAGGAACGAACCTACAATCGCGGTGGCCGCCCATCCGGGCCTGTCCAACACCGATATGATGCGTCACCTACCCGGTGTCGTGCGACCGTTCCTTCCACTCCTGGCGCAGTCCTCCGCCGCCGGTGCGCTGCCCACCCTGCTCGCGGCCACCGCCCCTACGGTGCGCGGAGGGAAGTACTATGGTCCGAACGGAATTGGCGGGTTTCGCGGCGCTCCGAAACTAGCCCGGTCCACCAGAAAATCGCATGACCAGACTCTGCAACGTCGGCTGTGGGCGGTGTCAGAGGACCTCACCGGTGTCGTCTACCCCCTGTGATGCGCAGAGCCGAAGAGCATCAGCCCATCATCGCCGACGTGTCGGGGCGCCTCAACAACTCCTCGATGGACAGTCACGTGGTTTACGCCGCCGACGTCGAAAGGTCGGATCCGAAGAACCTGGTGAACTTCCTGTCGCCGAGGATATCGTGGCCAGCCAAACCGATTGGCTGGCATTGCATCCCGGCGTGCCGCAGGCACTCGAGGGACTATTTGGACGCCTAGGGCGCCGAGCCCGCCGGGGTGTGAGGTCTATCGACGTCCTGCGAATCGAACCCCGTGCGGACCTGTTGGTGAATACCGCTGATCCGGTACAGGTAGGCGAGCTGTTTGACGATGAACGGAAGGCAGATGGCTGGCCCGGCCAGCCAGGGGCTGTTCATGAACAGGAACTTCAGGACAAATCCCCAGAAACCCTGTCCGAGATGTTCGAATGACGCACGCGCTTCGGAGACGTAGTAGATCCCGAAGGCAGTGAGATTGTTGGTGAGGGCGAGGCAGCACCACCACAACGCGTTGATGCGCTTGCCAATGTCGTCCCCTGCGGCCAACAGCCGGAGCCACTGCACGAGGAGCACGATTCCGCCGATCACGACGAATGTCTCTACCGCGAAGAGGCCGGCGTCGCTGGTGAGGTACCGAGTGTCAGCCACCCCGAACAACCACCACATCCAGCCCCACCGGTTCTCCTCGGTCAGATCCATGTAGCCGAACAGATCGCCGACCAGCCAGACGAGTTCCCAGAAGATCTGACTGGAGGCCGTGATCGGAATCCACACCAACAGGAACTCGTTCGATTTCTCTAACGTCGTGCGCTGCTCACCCGGTGCATCCCACCACGCTGCAGCCATCGCGACGTAGAGGGGAACGGTCAGCGCAGGCCCGAAGACGAGCCCCGTCGGTTCCATCGGCCAAAAGCCAGTCCCGACAAGAATGACCGGCACCCCGGCGAGCAACAACCCGAACACCGAGCACCAGAAGTACACCTTCAGACGACGGGAATCCCACCGTCGCTTGAAGTCGTGTTGGCCTTCCCCCACTTTATGTTTCCTCCCCCGGTTCCTCCCTATGCCCTTCTGCCAGAACTCATCATGACAGCGGGCGACGTGTCTTTGTGGCACTTCTCCAACAGGGAATGCAATCTTCTTACCCTGCAGCAAATTCTCTGAGATGCGCCGAACTTGACGTTGACACAGTAAACACGATGTGTAAACCTTTGCGTTAAGGAAAGCCTGCCACTGCCGATTCTGGGGGATTCCGAGGTTGGGGCTATGAGGGTGTTGTTGGGCCGCCGGAAAGGTTCGGCTGATCAAGAGCCGGGTTACGGTCGACCGCCTGGCCCGAGCCTCTTCGAACTGGCCGTGTTGAGCGCACGGCACGATGTCTTCTACGGCCTACTGCCCGAGGTCGCGCGCAGGCACGGCGACGTAGCCAACCTACCGGTTCCCGTCCTGGGTTGGACGATGACCCTACTGAGTCATCCAGACCACGTCGACCATGTGATGACTCGCCACCACAGCCGTTACGTCCGGCACCACCTCACCAATGAACTCGTCGTCGGCGAACCCGACGTGATGCCGGTGCTGGAGGGCCAGGAATGGCGGCAATGGCGTCAGTCACTCAATCCGTTTTTCACCGAGAGTTCCCTTGCACGGCTTAGTGAGTCGATGACAGAAGCCGTCGCCGCGGGGATGGACGACTGGCGAAGACACCTCGGCAGCGATCGGTGGATAGACCTCGAGTTGGAACTCGGAACGGTCGTCATGGACGCGCTGATGCGGTCGATGTTCAGCACGGTGCTTGATCGCGACACCCTCGGCCGCTACGTCGAGGCCGCGCGCGATCTGGGCTCGTACACGATCAGCCGCGCACTGATGTCGACGTTCCCCGCGCTGCTACCCCGGCCGTTCCAGCGCCGCGGCGAAGCCGCTCAGGCCACCCTTCTCGGTGAACTCGACAAGGTCATCGCACAACGGTTGACGGACAGGCCGCGGGCATCCGCTGATCTCCTCGACGTACTGATCGACATGGCATTCAACGGATCTCCGGATCAGCGGTACCGCCGGCTACGCACCGAACTGTCGTCACTGATCTTCGCCGGCTTCGAGACTACGGCGCAGTCGGCGGCATGGACAGTCGCCCTGCTGCACGGGAATCCGGCCGCGCTGACCAAGGCTCACGCCGAGGTCGATGCGCTCGGCGGCGTCCCTTTACGCTACGCGCACCTGGAGCAGCTGACCTATCTGCGCGCTTGCTTCGACGAAGCATTGCGCATGCAAGCCTCGCCCGGCCTCATTCGCACCGCCGGCGATGACGACGAGATCGGCGGCTACCACATTCCGAAGGAGTCGCACGTTCTGCTCTCGCCGTACGGACTGCACCACGACCCACGGTTCTGGACTCGGCCAGAGCGCTACGAACCCGAACGATTCATTCTGGGCAACATCAACCGAAATGCCTACATCCCGTTCAATATCGGACCGCGAAAGTGCATGGGCTGGCGAATGGCATATATCGACGGGCTGATGACGCTGGCCGCGATCCTGCAGCGCTACACCCTTGAGCTGCGACCCGGATGGTCACCCAAACCCAAGATCCGCATCTCGACCGGCCTGGTCGGCGGACTGCCCGCCCGACTCGCGCGGCGGTGACGGATGTACGGATATACGAATCCACACGGGGTGGTGCCCGACCAGCGGTCGTGGCGCAGGGTAGCCGGGTATTGGTTCCGTGCCACGCGCGCCGTATGGTCGGCCCCGCCGCACGGTCCGAACATCGGGCGCACCGCTCGGTTGCGTCAGAGTGCGCTCGACGTCATAAAACCCACCGGCGCACACATGTTCGCAGGCCTCTACCTGCTCTGCGCTCCAGCCTTCGCCCGTCTGTTTTATCAGGTTCGCGCACATCCCCACGGGCGCAATATCATTCGAGACAAGCCCGATCTTCTCGCGTTACTGAGAGATGATGAATACCTGGCGGGATTGCCGGTCGGGACGCTGGGACACGGCTATCGAGCTTTCATGGCGACATACGGGCTCGACAGCTGTCTGTTCCACGAAGCCGACGTCATCCGCCCACTGGCTGAGGCGCTCAACTGGCACGAAGACTTCTTCTACTTCATGGTGCGCCACACCGTGGTACATGACCTCCAGCACGTTGTGTCGGGGTACGGGCCCGACGTCGTCGGTGAAGTACTTGCCATAGGCTTCCAGTCTGGTCAGACTCAGCCCGCTGGCGCGCTCGAGAAGTTGGGCTACGCCGGGGCGGCATGGGTACCCGGAGCTTCGCTGGGTCACAGAATACGCGTCTACCGAAAGGCGGTCGAAAGGGGCAGCCGTGCCGATAAGCTCGCCGCGGCACCGTGGGAGGATCTGCTCGACAAACCCCTTGGCGAAGTGCGAGCGCTCCTGGGTGTCAATTCCGTGCGCGTGGAACATCCGTCTGGACTCTGGTTCGCGACATGGACGCCGGCGTGGATGTCCCCTGGAACGCACTGGGATTACGACGCGCTCCTGTCCGAAGGGGGGCAGGAGACACCGCAACCGACGGAAGGTGACGGGTAAGTCCGAACGCCTGTTCCCCGAAAGGGACGTCGTCGGCCGCGTAGGACGCCTCGCGGGGAGGCTACACCCAAATAGTCTGTTGCACAACGGAGTTATGAGCGCATTGATTTCGCGACGACCGGCACTTGGTTTGGATGAGTTCGGGGGGCACATGGATTCTGTTCGCTATATCGAAACCGGGGCGCTTCCCACGAGGTATGCCCGGGGATGGCATTGTCTGGGCCTGGAGGATTCTTTCCGCGATGGCAAGCCTCACGCCGTCGAGGCCTTCGGTACCAGACTCGTCGTCTTCGAGGACGACAGCGGGCGGCTGAGGGTGCTCGATGCCTACTGCAGACACATGGGCGGGGACCTCAGCCGCGGTTCGATCAAGGGCGACGCCGTCGCATGCCCGTTCCATGACTGGCGCTGGCGCGGTGACGGCCGCTGCGCTTTGGTGCCCTATGCCAAACGGACTCCCAAGTTGGCCCGGACCAGGGCCTGGATCACCTGCCAGAAGAACGGCTTCCTCTACCTGTGGCACGACCATGAAGGCAACCCGCCGCCGGACGCGGTGACCATTCCCTCGATCGATGCGGCCTACAGCGACGAATGGACCGACTGGACGACCAAGCAGTGGCGCATCGATAACTCGCATAGCCGCGAGATCGTCGACAACCTGGCTGACACGGCGCACTTTTTCTACGTCCACGACGGGTTCCCGACCACGTTCAAGAATGTCTTCGAAGGTCACGTGGCACGCCAGTTCCTGATTAACCGGGGACGTGCCGATACGAATCTCGGACCGGAGTTCGGCAAGTCGATCCTCAAAGTGGAGTCCTCTTACTACGGGCCTGCCTATGTCGTCACCCACCTGGACAATGACTTCGGCGGATATCGCACCGAGGCCGTCCTGATCGCCTATCACTATCCGGTGGATCAGGACTCGTTCATGCTGCACAACGCGGTTTCGGTGCGGAAGCCACGGGGGCTCGACGCCGAAACAACCTCCAGACTCGCCACTCTGGTAGCCGAGGGCGTGACAGCGGGATTCGAACAGGACGTCGAGATCTTCTTGCACAAGGCGAAGATCGACAACCCCTTGCTCTGTGATCAGGACGGCCCGATCTACCAACTGCGGCGATGGTACGAACAGTTCTATGTCGACGTCGCGGATGTCACCGCGGACATGACGGCCCACGTCGAGTTCGAACTCGACACCGAGTACCCGGTCTCCGTATGGAGCCGAGAGGTCGAAGAAAATCTGGCACGGCGATCCTCCATCACCACAACAGGTTCGGCGCTGGCTTCTGATGTCTGATCCGGTGTTGGTGACTGGCGCGTTCAGGTTCATCGGCCCCGCGGTCGTGCTGCAGTTGGTGGCCGATGGCCGCACTCCCGTCGCGGCCGGCATGGGGTCCATGCCCCGCCCTCTCGTGACATTCCGACTGGGGCGCCCGGCGGCCTACCGCGGCGCGGACAGTCGATGCGCCGACCCGTGGAATGCCATCGCACTGAGATTCGGTGATCTGCGGCCGCACCGGAATGAGGCGACGGATTGACAGCCGGTCGTGCCGTGAGGATGAACCTGCTGCAGCGACTCGCTCGCGTGGCTTTGACCGCACCGAGACGTGTATTGATCGGTGCAGCACTGCTGACGTCCATACTGGGCCTATTTTCGAGTTCGGTCGCCGAAAGTCTCAGCGCCGGGGGCGGATTTGATCCAGGGGCGGAGTCTGCGAGAGCTAATGCGTTGCTGGAAGCGAAGTTCGGACGAAGCCCGTGGCAACTCATGATCACTGTCTCCGACGAACAGGATGTACGGGATGGTCCGGCACGTGTGGTCGGAATGTCGATCGTCGACCAGTTGAGCGCCTCGCCGCACGTCGTCAAAGTGACGTCACCGTGGACGGTTCCGGCGCACGACGCCCCAAGATTGATCAGCAGAGACGGATCTTCGGGTCTGATCGTGGCAGGTATTGATGGAGACGAAGGCACGGCCGCGGCGCGGGCTACCGAGCTCTCTCGACAGGTCGTCACCGACAGGGACGGTGTGAGGGTACGTGCCGGTGGTGTGTCGATGTTCTACTCGCAGATTGAAGAACAGACTCAGCGCGATATGTTGCTGATGGAGTCGATCGCCATCCCGATCAGCTTTTTCGTACTCGTGTGGGTATTTGGTGGCCTGGTCGCGGCCGCGCTGCCTGTCGCGGTCGGCGTGATGGCCGTCGTCGGTTCATTGGCGGCGCTGAAGTTCATCGCATACGGCACCGAAGTTTCGTTGTTTGCGTTGAGCCTTTGTGTCGGACTCGGGTTCGCCCTGGCCGTGGATTACACCCTGCTGATCGTCAGCCGTTATCGGGACGAACTGGCTGACGGAAGATCCCCAGACGACGCATTGGTCAACACGATGGTGGCAGCGGGTCGCACGGTGTGCTACTCCGCTATCACGGTCGCGACGTCGTTGCTCGCCCTCGTACTGTTTCCGACTCCGATGCTGCGTTCAATGGCGTACGCGGGCGTCGCGGCAGTGGGCTTCGCGGCGGTCGCGGCCATGGTCGTCGCTCCAGCCGCGATCGTGCTGCTCGGTGACCGATTGAACGCACTCGACATCCGCAAGCTCATCAGGCGGGCGTCGCGGGGCGACCACCCGGTGGAGGAGAGGATCCTCTACCGCACAACGCGTTTCGTTATGCGTCATCCGATTCCCGTCGCCACCACGGTGATCGCCGTGCTGCTCGTGCTCGGCGCGCCCTTCCTCAACCTTAAGCTGGGCAGCCCCGACGATCGGATGCTGCCGGAGTCTGCGTCCGCACGGCAGGTCGGCGACCAGTTACGCGACGACTATGCAAACGATGAAGCGTCGGCGGTCATGGTGGTGATTCCGGATGCGGCTGGGCTGCCACCAGATGCGCTCCATCACTACGCGGCACAACTGTCCGGCGTTGCAGGCGTGTCCGCGGTGTCCGCACCCGTCGGCACCTACGTATCAGGCGCGATGGTCGGACCACCGTCCGACGGGAGCGGCGCAGCCGAAGGCAGTGTGTTGATGACGATTACGAGCACGGTGCCCACGCTGTCCGAAGAGTCCGATACTCAACTCGAACAACTCCGTGCCGTCACGGTGCCGGACGAGCGGTCGGTGCTCTTCACGGGCTTGGCCCAGGGCAATCATGACAATGTCGAATCGGTGACGAAACCTTTGCCGTGGGTGCTTGCCACGTTGGCGGTGACGGTCTTGGGCCTGCTTTTCTTGCTGACCGGCAGCGTGGTGATACCGATCAAAGCTCTGGTCCTAGGTGCGCTGTCGTTGACGGCTACCCTCGGCGCACTGGTGTGGATCTTCCAGGAGGGCCACCTCGGAGCCCTCGGCACGACGCCAATCGGCGCGTTGTCGACATTCCTTCCGGTGCCGCTGCTTTGCTTCGCCTTCGCATTGTCGATGGACTATGAGGTGTTCCTCGTCTCCCGAATTCGCGAATACTGGTTGAACTCGGAACGCACACAAGCGGATAACGAAGCGAGTGTGGTGCTCGGGGTGACGCGCTCCGGTCGGGTCGTGACTGCAGCGGCACTTCTGATGGCCATCCCGTTCGCCGCACAGATCGGCAGTCAGGTGGCGTTGATCCGGATGTTCGGTGTCGGACTGACGATCGCCCTGCTCGTCGATGCCACGCTGATCCGCATGGCGCTCCTGCCGGCGTTCATGCAGCTACTCGGACGATGGAATTGGTGGGCGCCAGGCCCACTGGCTCATTTGCACGGGCGTCTGCACCGCGGCCAGCTGACCTTCCCGATGATCCGATGTCCTCCGCTACCGACCTCACCACGAAAGTAGGATTGCCCATGGACCTGGTGTTCCGCGCCGTCTACAACCCGATCACGTGGAAGTACTCGGCCAAGCATGCCTATCCGCTACAGACCCGTCGGTTGGAGCGCGACGGAACCGTCTTCCTCGATGCCGGCTACGAGACGGATCCCCCGCTGGGGCTGGCACTTGACTTTGCTGACGAACCCGACCGGCCCTCGATCCAGCTTTACCACGCCACGGCCACCCAGACCGACATCACGGACAAGCGCGTACTGGAGGTGGGATGCGGCCACGGTGGCGGAGCCTCGTATCTTAAGCGGTACCTGCGGCCGGCGTCGTATACGGGCTTGGACCTCAACGGCAGGGGAATCGACTTCTGTAAGCGCATCCACCAAGTGCCGGATTTGACATTCATTCAGGGCGATGCGCAGGACCTGCCTTTTCCCGATGCCTCATTCGATGCTGTCGTGAACATCGAATCGTCGCACTGCTACCCGGATTTCGCGAGATTCTTGCGCGAGGCGGCACGGGTGCTCGTCGAGGGCGGACACCTTCTCTACGTTGACCTCAGGAAGCGCAAACACGTACCGAAATGGGAAGCACAGCTGGCCGACTCACCGCTGACCGTTCTGGCCGGGCGCGATATCAACGCCGAGATACTGCGGGGACTGGACACAATTTGGGGCGCACCCGCCACACTCGAACGATTCAAACGGCACACGCCGTTGCTGTTGCGCAAACTCAGCAGAGGGGTGGCCGGTGCACCTGGGCACGGGCTCCATCGTGCCGTGGCGACGGGAGATATCGTGTACCGGATGTATCACCTGTCGAAACACACGTGACCTGGGACGGGTGGCAGATAATCGAGCACGCTACGCGACCCGCCGCGTCAGCGTCATCGACGAACCCACCGGAGCTTGCATCGCTCGGCTGAAGTAGTGCTGCGGCCGCCAATTGGGCGGCAGCCTCAGCTCATAGCGCTGAAGTATCGATGCCAGCGTCAGGACCGCCGCCGCATTGGCCATTCGGTAGCCCATACACTTTCGCGGTCCGATGCTGAAGGGCAAAAATGCTGTCTGGTTGATCTTGTCATCCAAGAACCGGCTTGGACGAAACTCTTCCGGGTTCCTCCAGAACCTGCTGTCCCGGTGTATTCCATACGGTGAATACAGTAGGTGCGAGCCGGCAGGAATGGCATAGCCTCCGATCTCGTCATCCTGAATTGCGATCCGCCTATTGATCGGAACCCACGACTGAATTCGCTGCCCCTCGTCGAAACAACACTGCAGATATGGAAGATCGGCCAGGTGCCGATAGCCGACCGGCTCACCGTCAAGTGCATCTACCTCCGCTCTGGCCCGCGCCAGCGCCTCGGTGTCGGCGAAGAGCAGTGCCACCGCCCAGCCCACCGCGCTTGTCGTCGTGCTCGCCGCACCCAGCATCAAGGAGACCACTTCCGAACGCAGGCGCGCGTACTGGTGTTCGGCAGATCCGGGGAACGGCGTATTGAGCAACGCATCAAGAAGATCTGGCCGCTCGCGCGGTCCATCGCTTCGGCGTTGCGCGATCATCTGGTCGGCCTGCGCGTACAGAAACCGTTTGGCAGCCTTGCCGCGCTTGCCGAACGGTCGCGGGACGACGTGCGGCAGCGCATCCATGGACACCCGGGCAAGCATGTAGCGGTCGTAGTCACGGGTCGCGGTGACGCAGCGGGTCAACCGGCCAATCGGCCACACGCTGGTGAACATGCTCCGAAGCAGCCCGTCCAAGACGACCAGACCCAATTCATCATGCAGAGCGGCCGATCGGCGGGATTCGACGTGCGTGGTCCATGCCTCGACTCGATCAGTGATGGCACTGAGCATTCCTGGGCCGGCGTCGGCCAGCCCGCTCGCCCGGAAGTGAGGACTCAGCAGCCTCCGCATACGCTTCCACTCCTCACCCTCTAGCAGCCCGAAGGGCGTTGGCTCGTCGAAGGCGAGTTCGCGGCTGGACTCGTGCTTGCGGTAGTTCTCGTGCTTGCGTATCAGCACCTGTTCCAAGTGGTCCGGGTGACTGATCAGGGTCATCGTCGGTCCAGGAGCCGGAACCGGGAGGTTCACGACATCGCCGTAGCGGCGCGAAACCTCCGGCAGCAGTGTGTATACCACGTTGCGCGGGTCACCGGCAGCGATGCGGGCAAGTTCGAGCAGACTCGGCCCTGGCGGTCGCATCGTTGATTTTGCGGCGCCGTGGTTCGTCATCCCGACCTGATCGTGCATCTCTCCCCCAGTGATTCCCGCCGTCCGGTGGCAGTGATTTTACTGACTTAGGTCAGGGATTGCGATAACCTTCTCTGGCAACTCCGCCTCTGACATAATCACGTTACGGCGTTCAGAGATACCGTTTTTCGCCGTCTACTTGAGTGGAACAACGCGGACAAGTTGGGGTTGGCCGCCTTCGAAAATACGTCAACCGTTATCTGACCCGGCGCTTGGGGGTGTACGGCCATATTCCGAAGCACTCTGCGATCTCGGCCACGTCTTGGAGTTTTCTGGTTTATCCCGCCCCTGCGGAGCGGTCGAATTTTGCTACTTCATCGACCACTTCTTACAAGTTCGGCAAACGAGAGGTCAGTCGGTGTACACACCCACGCAACTCGATACGTATAACCGCCCAGGCGGTACGGTGCCCAGCAAGTCCGATATCCGGTCGGTCCTGTCCTGCTGGCGCGGCTACATCCAGGGCGATCCCAATGTAGTGTTCGAAGTTCACCTGGCCCTCGGCGCCAAAGTGTGCGGCCGTTCGTTCCACCAGGCACGGGCACATCCCAATGGTCGCAAGGTTTTTCAGCAGAAGCCTGATATTCTGGCCAAGCTACGAGATGACGCGTATCTGGCGACACTGCCGGTCGGCAGCGTCGGGCACGCCTATCGGGAGTTTCTGGCAACCAATCGGCTCGATGCGGGTATTTACGACGAGGACAGCATCGTTCGTCCATTGGCGGAGAAGTACAACTGGCATGAGGACTACTACTACTACATCATGCGGGCCACTGCGCTGCATGACGTGGTACATGTGCTGACCGGATACGGGCCCGACCTCGCCGGAGAGGTGATCGCCATCGGTTTCACCTGCGGCCAGATGGAACCCGCAGCGCCGCTGAGGCAAATCGGGTATGGGATGGCGGCGGTAGTTCCCGGAGCTTCAATTCAGCATAAGCTGCGCGTCTACCGGCAGGCGCTGGAGCGGGGCCGGCGCGCGGACAAGTTGACGGTGGCGCCGTGGGAGGAGTTGCTCGACCGACCGTTAGGCCGTGTCCGGGACCTACTCGGTGTCACACCTGCGGCACAGGCTCATCCACAGGGAACCTGGTACTCGACTTGGACCCCCCGTGGCGCCGAGCCACTGAATCGCTGGAACTACGACGAAGTCTTTACCTCTGAGACAACCTAGACGGTAAACCGCCTACCAGGCCGCCGAGTTTTCGGGAAAACCACCGGCATCGACCCGGTTCACCGGCGATGCCGCCCATTTGCGTGGTAATGGCGCGGTGGCATCCATCCCGGCCCTGCCGCAAACACGCCATATTCTCCGTGCCGTCTAACACGACAACTACACTCGCTTCCGATAGAGCTATCGCAACGCGCAGGGAAAGTCACCACAGATAGATGGCGAGGACGGCTGCCCAAAGCGCGATTAGCCAGCCGTCGGTCGCAAGCTTGAGCCAACGCGGCGCGGTGCGAATCTCCATGAAATGCCGGACCACCAACCGGCACTTCACCAATCCCAACATCAGCACGACCATCGTGATCGGCACGCTGGGCTGCGGGCTGGCATCGCCGCGGATCGGCCCGACCCACCAGGACGTCACGGTGAGCACGCTCAGCGCCAGCCATACGTAGGTGACCAACCGTCCCTCGCGCACGGTGCTGGTCGTCTGGACAGTCACGGCCTCACCTCATCACGTAGACCAGCGTGAAAATCACGATCCACAGCAGGTCGACCAAATGCCAATACATGGCACCGGTTTCGACCATCGTGATCCGGCGCAGCTTCGGGTTGCGCAGGTCGGCGTAACTGACCCCGAGGAACACCAGCCCGAGGGCTACGTGGAACACGTGTACGCCGGTGAGCATGTAATAGAACATGAAGAAGTCGTTGCTCGGGAAGGTGAATCCCTGCCCGATCTTCGCCGACCACTCGAATGCCTTGATCGCCATGAACAACACGCCGCAGGCTCCGCCGCACAGCGTGAGGTGCATGGCGCGCTGATACTGGCCGTCGCGGGTGGCCAGCACACTGCGGGCCACGAACCACGAACTGGCAAGCAACAACAGGGTGTTGGCGACGCCGAAGTTGATGCTCAGGTGCTGCTGCGACGCCAGGAACAGCTCGGGTTGCTGAGACCGGTAGACCATGAAGATGACGAAGTACGCCGAGAAGATGACCAGGTCCCCCAGCACGAACACCCACATGTGCGAATCGGCGGCGAGATACGGTTTCGACGTGGCCGCAGGGGTTTTCGCCCGCACCTGCTCGGTGTCGGTCATGCGCGCCTCAGTCCTGGATCGCTTCGTCGGGTGACTGACGCTTGATGGTCGAGAACAGCAGATAGATGATCGCCATCTCCCAGACGACGAACACCACGGTGCCCAGGTAGAAGCTGATCGACCCGTTCCAGGCCAGCGGGCCCGACGTGAAGATGAACACCGGCCCGGCCAGCAGTTCGGTGACGATCATCCAGATCGACATGTAAGCAAGCCATTTCGGCAGCACATCGTTCTTGTCGAGGAATATCGCCAACGCCAGCACCATGTTCTGTGTGCAGAAGCAGCCCAGCGAACCGACGAACGACAGCAACGCGAGGTCGTAGAGCATCGCGATGATCTGCGGGTCTCGGTCGGGCCGGAAGGCTGCCGCCAGGAACGAGAACGCCGCCATCAGACAGCCCGGGACGGCCCCGACGACCAACGCTGCGACGTAACCGTAGGCGAAGACCGGCGCCACCGACATGCGCTTGATCTGCAATGCGATGAGACCGTTTGCCACACCGGTGAATCCGATGAAGAACATCAGCAGCGCGAACCCGATCCGGATGGTGAGCCCATGGTCGGTGAAGAACGCGACGATCTCAGCATGCCCGACGTCGGGCCGGGGCGGCGGCATGACCCGCGTCAGCACCACGAAGATGAGCCCGAAGATGAGGTAGAAGATCGGGATGGTCCACCAGCAGATCCACTGATCGACCTTGGGCCGGCGGGTCCAGTGGACCCCTTCGGTGCTCTCGGTCGCCACCAACGACGCGGTCATCGCGGCACCGGCTGGGCGGCAACGTTTTCCGCGGGTTCGTCCGAACCTTCTTCGGCGGACTGTCGTCTCACCGCCGCCCACACCACGCAGAACAACACGGCCACATTCACGCAGAAGGCACCGAGCCGCAGCCAGAACGACACCGCGCCGTCCCACGCCAGCGGCCCGGTCTGGAACACCACCGCGAACACCGCGGGCGTCATCGCCACCGCCGTGACGACGCTGAACCCGGCCACCCACCGCGGGAAGACGGGCCGCTCGCGTGCGTCGAGCCAGATCGCCAGGGCCAGACAGAGATTCTGTACGACGAACATGCCGACGGGTGCGATGAAGACGAGCCAGGCCATATCGTTGAGCAACTGGATCAGGGCGGGATCGCGACCCGGACGGAATGCCGCGACCAGCCACAGGATGTCGGCGATCGCGAACATCGTGGCGCCGGTGGAGACGGCCCCGATATAGCTGTAGGCCAGCACGTGACTTGGGGTGGCCATCCGCTTCATCTGCACGACGATCACCATGAAGAACGGGATCAGCATGATCGCGCACAGGTTGAACGTGATCATGGAGAACCGGATGCGCGCGGCGTTGTCGGCGAAGAATGCCGCGACCTCGTCGGCCGGCATCTGCGGCGACGTGGGCGGCAGGAAGCCGGGAAACGCGAAGAACGCCACGAGCATTAAACCGGCGAAGAACAACGTGGACCACAGGCTGATCCACTGCGCTCTGGTACTCATCGCCCCGCCCTTTCGCCCCAGCCACCAACTAGCCGAACGGCTACCCAAGACGCTAGCGGCGCCTCCTACGCCGCGTCAACGGCCGTCGCAAATCCGGGTACCGCTTACGTAATCGACGTTCTAGAATTCGAGAATGCGGTTTCCGTACGGGTCCGCGAGATCCACGCCATCCGGCGTAGCGGTGCGCGCCTCAGGCAGACACTTCGATCGGCTGCGGCTCGCCCTCCAGGCGGCGCAGCCAGCTTTCGCAGAACTCCAGCACCTCGGCATGACCGGCGGACATGCCCAGGGCCTGCTCCATGACCATCACGCGCGAGACGCTCGTCGCGAAGATCGTCCACACGATAGGCGGACCGTCGGAGGAGTCGACGCCGTACCGCCGAAGCGCAGCCGTCATCGCCTTGGTCTGCTCCTCGCGGAATTTCTCGGCGTAGTGCGCGATCTCGGTGCGCAGCGCCTTGCGATGGTTGGCCAGACCCATGATCTCCATCGTCAGGCGCGTGGCGCCGGGGTCGGTGCCGAACCGCCACAACGCCCACAGCGGTTGCGCCGAATCCAGTGCACGCGCCTGTTCGACGAGGCCCTCCTCGGCACGCCTGCGGAACACCGCGAGGAACAGGTCGTCCATCGTCCGGAAGTAGTAGTGCACCAGCTGGGGCTTGAGACCGGCATGCTCGGCAACGCGGCGCGACGTCACCGCGGCATAGCCCTCTTCGATCATCAACTTCTCGGCGGCGTCGAGCAGGACGATGCGGTTCTTCGCGTCCGGCGCCCCGATCCTTCGCGCCGATGCCATACCCCGGCCCCTCTCCTCGCAACTCGAACGATGCCTCAGCCAGATCGTAACTTCGGCGCGCCGAGTGATCTTGACCACGACTCTAGCGCCATGCTAAGCAGGTGCTCAGCACTTTTCGTGTTTTTCCATTCGCGCGGTGCAGCCCGTCGCGAAAACGCCGCAGCGCATATTGAATTCGGAGGCAGTGCATCATGACCGAGGCCGCGACGCCCGATTACGACTCGATCGATTACTTCACCGACCCGTCATTGGTGCCCGATCCGCATCCGTACTTCGACCATCTGCGCAGCAAATGCCCTGTGGTGCGCGAGCCCAACTACGGCGTCCTCGCGATCACCAGCTTCGAAGAAGCCACCCACGTACTCAAGGACACCGACACGTTCTCGTCATGCATCGCGGTGGCCGGCCCGTTCCCGCCGCTGCCTTTCACCCCCGAGGGCGACGACATCACCGAGCAGATCGCCGAGCATCGCCCGCAGATGCCGATGTTCGAACACATGGTGACGATGGATCCGCCCGACCACACCAACGCCCGCTCCCTGCTCAACCGGCTGCTCACACCGCGGCGGTTGAAGGAGAACGAGGACTTCATGTGGCGACTGGCCGACCAGTGTCTCGACGACTTCATCGCCGACGGCAAGTGTGAATTCCTCAGCGCCTACGCAAAGCCCTTCTCGCTGCTGGTGATCGCCGACATGCTGGGCGTCCCGGAGGAAGACCACGAGGAGTTCCGCACGGTGCTGGGCGCGCCCCGGCCCGGTGCGCAGGTCGGGTCCCTCGACGGCGACCTCGTGTCGAGCAACCCGCTGGAATGGCTCGACGAGAAGTTCATCGGTTACCTCGAAGACCGTCGGAAGACACCCCGCGACGACGTGCTCACCGCACTCGCCACGGCGAACTACCCGGACGGTTCCGTACCGCCCGTCATCGAGGTCGTTCGGTCCGCGACATTCCTCTTCGCGGCCGGCCAGGAGACCACGACCAAGCTGCTGTCGGCGTCGCTGCGGGTGCTCGGCGACCGCCCCGACGTCCAGGAGGCACTGCGGCAGGACCGCAGCCGCATCCCGACATTCGTCGAGGAGGCCTTACGGATGGATGCCCCGGTCAAAAGCCAGTTCCGGCTGGCCAAGAAGCACACCCAACTCGGTGGGATCGACGTGCCTGCCGGGACGACGTTGATGGTGTGCCCCGGCGCGGTCAACCGTGACCCGGTCCGCTTTGAAGACCCGCACACATTCAGCCTGGATCGCAAGAACGTTCGGGAGCACATCGCCTTCGGCCGCGGCGTACACAGCTGCCCGGGCGGACCGCTGGCCCGGGTCGAGGGCCGGGTTTCGATCGAACGCATCCTCGACCGCATGGCCGACATCTCGATCGACGAGGAGTACCACGGCCCGGCCGACGACCGTCGCTACACGTACGAGCCGACCTTCATCCTCCGCGGCCTCACCGACCTGCACATCACGTTCGACCCGGTGCGCTAGCAGGTCACCAATCCCGAATCTCGCCTTCACCCATACTGATATTCTCCTTAAGTGAGAATGATGCTCTCATGCGATGAGGGCGAGATTCCGGTTTCGGCACGCTGAGGTGTGACCCCGCTCTATAGTCAGCCGAGCAGGCCGAAACCGTGGGAGGAGCCCCGTGAAGTCCAGCCTGATGAGCACCGTGTTGAGCGCCATGCTCGTGTCGGCCGCACTCCTCTTCGCGCCGCCCGCGTCAGCCATGTATCTGGGCAACTACAACCTGCTAATACCGGACCGCAGGGACTTCCACACCTGGATCCTGTCGGCGATCGCCCCGTGCCGGAATCCAGACAACTCCAAGCGAACCGACTGCACGGACACACTGCTGATCCCGCAGCCGATCGCCAAAGCCGCCTACATGGACAGCAAAGCACAGTTGGTCGACGGAAGGTACACCATGACGGTCGACGACCCCTTCGGTCTGCGGTGTGGCGACATCTATTACGGGCCCACGATCCCGACTCACGACGTGTATACCTGGGACGCCAACACACTCACCGGACAGATGGTGTCCTCGTTCGCCGCCGGCTGCGACGGCGCACCCGGCGGCTCCCTCACCTATCCGATCACGCTCGTGAGGATGTGACGATGCGCGCGACGCACCGAACGGCACTGGCGACGACTGCCGGGATCACGATGGTGACCGCCGTAATCGCCACGGCTGCAACAGCATACGCCGAACCACCCTTACACCACGTCCGGTACACGGTCACGGCCGACGCCCCGTTCTGGGCCCACATCTACTACCGCGACACCGACCCGCCAACGTGGTCGGACTACAGCCACAACCCATACATGTTCAGCCCCAAGGCCGAAGCCGACATCGGGCCGGGCCAGCCATGGGTGTTCGACGCGATGCTCGCCAAGCCGGACCTGTGGGCAATGGTCATGGTGCAGAGCGGCGAGGCTCCCAACATGCCGCCGCCCGGGTTCAACTGCGAACTCGCAGTCGACGGCGTAATAGTCAAGACCGACAGCGGCGAAAAAGGCGCGCTCTGCTCGATTCGCAACTGGACCTGAACCCCAGGCTCAGGCATCCCCCCGCTTCCACAAGGCCTCGCCGTTCATCGGCATACACATCAGGAACAAGCCGTCCGGTGCCTGCGCCACCATGTTCAATTCGCTTGTGCACCGGGTGTTCTCGTCACGGATTCCGGCCAACTCCGGCGATCGGAACCAGCGCGGCGCGTACCGGCGCGGCGAGCTACAGAACAGCAGCCGGCCGGGCTGGATGGACGGTCCCGCGACCGCGGTACCGAAGACGAAATAGCTCGTGTTGTCGCAAGGCGCCCCCAGCACGATGTTGGGCCGGATCCCCGGAACACAGAACGCATCGTTACACGTCTGAGGTCCCGCATTCGCCTGCGGGGCAGTCAACATTGCGGCGACAATCGCCGAGGCGGCCGCCAGTACCGTCACACGCACGCGTCCACCTTTACACAGCTGGAAATCGAATTCTCGGTTTCAGAGAAGAATACTGTAACCGGCCTGTTATTCTCCAGTTCGAGGAACAACCACGTCAGAGGGAGCTGCTCATGACGGCCACCAAAATGACTGCGAGCGCGGTGATTCTGGCCTCCGCGGCGGCGGTCGGCCTCGGTGCCGCCGCGCCCGCCAGCGCGGCCGAGGAATGGGGTATCAACGGTACCTTCGCCACCTCTTCCAACGGCCAATGGGCGAAGATCAACGAACGCTACGAGCCCCAACCCTCGACCCGGAGCACCTGGACCATCAGCACCCAGTGCACCTCTCCCACGGACTGCGTAGGCACGGTCAACAGCGATGCGGGCTGGTCCGCGCCGATCTACACGACGAACGGTCTCTACTACGTCAAGCGTGTTGTGCCACAGTGGCGGTTCTGCGCCGACGGCACCCCGATCGAGGGCCTGCAGATCTACAAGATCTACCCGGTCGGTGCAGACGCCCACGTCGACCCCTCATCCACCGAGTACACCGGCGAAGATAAGACCACCGGTCCGAGCGGATCATGCGGCCGCAACCAATGGCCGGCCATCCGGATGCCGTTCTACATGAAGAAGACCTAACGCGTTCTGCGACAAGAAGAACCGGCCACAGGCAAGCGCCCGTGGCCGGTTCTTTTTCATCGGGTCCTACGTCGGCATGAGGTCCTGCCAGGACTTCGGCGCCGTAGTGAGGTTTGTCTGGCGGTGCAGCGTGCCATCCGGGCTCATGTACTCCCCCGTACGCGGGTTGTACTTGGCCGTGGCCAACGACGGACCCGCAGATTGGTCGCCCTCAAACGCGCTCGGCGCGACGCCGGGCGCTGCCGGGTCGCCCGGAGGCACGGCCGGGCCTCCGGCGTGGGGCGCCGGAATCAGCGGCAGGTCCGCAGGATTCAACGGATGGTTGGCTGGATCCGGGGTCGGCGCGGGGGGCTGCCCCGGCACCGGTGGGTTGACGAAGATCGGCTGGCCCGGCAACAGCGGCCCCGGTCCCGTTCCCGTGAAATCCGGTGGACCCTGCGGTGGGGGCGGTATCTGCGGCGGTGGTGCCGTCACCCCCGGCGGCAACGGTGTGCCCTCGATCGGTCCGAACGTGTTGGAATCCGTCAGGACCCGTGAGTCCGGCGGGATGCCCTGCGAGATCAAGTTCGGGTCGATCGGATACGGTCCGAGCGAATGCTGCCGCTGGGCCAGGGGCTGGAATCCGTTCGGGTCGTTGCACAACTCGACCGTGGGAGCCCGCTTGCCCGGATGCGCCATGCACGGATAGTTGCGGGCGCCGCGCACGGCGATCGGCGAGTCTTGCGGCAGCTTGCAGTAGATGTTGTCGGGAGTGTCGATGTCGGACAGGTCGGCAGGTGACCGCCACGCCGATGGCGGCAAGAATCCGACCGTGCAGGAGTTGGGATCGCCCAACCCGAGTGAGAATTCACCGTTCGGCAGGCCCGACGGGTTCTTGGTGTGCAAGTAGGTCTGAATTTGCGCCACATACGGCGGCAGGAGCACCAGCAACTGCTCGATCGACGGGTTGTATGTCAGCGTAATCTGCCCGACGGTCGTCAAATTCGCCAGCAGCACCGGCAGGGTCGGCTTCACCTGATCGAGCAGCTTTGACGTCTCCTGCGCAAAACCAGGGCCGCTCTTCAGGAGTGTCCGAACCTGGGGATCGTTATTAGCGACCTGATCGGTGATGCCGGCAAGACTGGCGGCCCAGGTCCGGATCGCATCGGTGGTCTGGGCCTGTGCGTCGAGAAATGGCCCCGCGTCGTCGATCAACTGACGTGTCTGATCCGAGATGGCATTGGCATCCCGGGTGATCGTCTCCGCCGAGTCGAGCAGTGAGCCGAAGTCGTAGCCGGTGCCGTTGAAGGCGTTGTACGTCTCGTCCAGCAACTGGCTCAGCTTGTCCTTCGGGATGGTGTCCACCAGCGCGCTCAACTGATCCAGCATCGGACCCACCTGCTGCGGAATACTGGTGTTCGACATGGCGATCACCGAGCCGTTCTCCAGATACGGCCCGGAGTTGGTGCGCGGCAAGAGTTCCACGTACTGCTCGCCCACTGCCGACATGCTGCGGACCTCAGCGTCAAGATCGGCGGGTACCTTCGGCGAGCGGTCCAGCGACAGCGTCGCGACGGCGCCCTTCTCCGTCAGATCCACCGACGTGACCTTGCCGATCTGGGAACCCCGGTAGGTCACGTTGCTGAACTGGTACAGACCGCCGCTGGCCGGCAGCTCCACCTTCACGGTGATGCGGCCGATTCCGAGCAGCGTCGGCACCTGCATATAGGCGAACAGCATGACCGCCACACCCACGACCGAGGCGAGCGTGAACAGGATCAGCTGAGTCCGGACAAAACGCGTCAGCATTATCCGCCACCCTCTGTCGTAGTCGGAGCCGGTGGGACAGGTTCGACCGGCGGTGCGGGAGCGGGTACCGGTGCCAAACCTGCCTGGGCCGCATAGGGTCCCGCGAAAATCGGTGCCGGAGCATCCGGTGGCGGCGGCGGTACTTCTGCTGGTGCCGGGACACCGGGCAGTGTCATGGGCACCGGTGGTGTCGCCGGGAGGATCGGCCCGGCGTACACCGGCGGCGGTGGTGGCGCCTGCGGGGCAGGTAGTGCCGCCTGATCAGCCGGAGCCGCTTCAGGAACCGGCGGAATGGCGTCCGGCGGCGGCGTGGCACCCGTCTTGAGCGGGTCGTACGTGTAGTTGAGGTACGGCGGGTCTCCGGGGGCCGGGACCAACTGCGCGCCTTCCTGTTCCCACCGTGTGCCGAGCATGAGGCTGCGCTTGAGCCGCGGGATGGTGAAGTCCACCACCGCGTACAGGTTGTAGTAGTCGCCACGGATCGCGCGGTCCATGAAGCTCTGGGTGAACGGGAAGTGCCCCGCATACTCCAGGACACCGGCGAGTTCCGGCCCGACATCGGCGAGGGCCTTGATCGCCGGTTCCAAGTTGCGCAGATTGCGCACCAGGTCGGCCTGGGAATCATTGACGAACTGGTTGGCGGTGTCGCTGAAGGTGCCGAGTTTCTGCAGCGCGGTGGTGAATCTCGGCCGCTCCTGAATCAACACGTCCAACGCCGGCGGGATCTTTTCCAGAGCGCGGGTGATCGTGTCGCGTTGCCCGGCGAAGGTCGAGGCCAACTTGTTGAGCGCATGGATTGACGCAACGATGTTGTCACGCTGCCTATCCAGGGTGCCGACAAAGGTGTCCAGCCGGGTGAGCAGATTGCGGACATCATCTTCCCGGCCGTTGAGTGCGCCGCTGAAGTTGTGGATGACGTCGCCGATTTGGCCCAGTCCGCCGCCGTTGACCACGGTCGCCAGCGAGGCCAGCGTCTGCTCCGTCGTCGGGTACGTCGACGCGTTGTTCAGCGGAATCGTCGCTCCGGGTGGGAGTTTACCCTCCGGTTGCTGACCCATCGGAGCGTTGAGAGCCAGGTGCATGGAACCCAGCAGGCTGGTCTGGCCGATGCTGGCGACCACGTTCGCCGGCACCACCACACCGGGCTGCACCGAGAACTCGACGTTGGCGTGCCAGTCCTCGACCGCCATGCTGCGCACACTGCCCACCACGACGTCGTTCATCATCACCGGTGAGTTCGGTTCCAGCGTAGCCACATTCGCAATCTCGACGCGGTAGACACTGGCTTCCGGGCCACGCCCCACTGCCCCGGGCAGCGGCAGCGAGTTGACACCCTGGAAGGCACACCCACTCGCGGTCAGTACGACGCATGACCCTGCCGCGATGGTGAGCCGCAGCTTCTTCGCACTGATCATGCCGGCGGTGTCCCTTCTGCGGGTGCGGGCGCTTCAGCAGGCAATGGCGCACCGCCCTCGACCGGAGCCTCGGCCGGCAGCGGGCCAGGCGCGGGCCCAGGTGCCGGGCCGGCAGGGTTGAGCATGTCCGGCACCGACACCGGCATGTTCGGCGGCGAGAACTGACCTCCCGGAAGCAGCTGCTGCGCGCCGGGCGGAGGCGTTCCCGGCGGCCTTCCGGTAAACGGCGGCGGCGGTGGCGGGCCCGGGTTGTAGGCCGAGATCGCCGGCGGCGTCTCCGGCGGGCCGGGATCTCCGCCCCCGCCACCGGGTGCCAGCTTCGGCTCGGAGTACACGATGTTCTCCGGATTCGCCGAGGGCGACAGGTACGGCATGATCGGGAACGGCACGTTGTTGAAGTTCAGCAACCGCAATGCCGGGCCCAGTTGCTGCGCACACAGTTTCGCGGTCTCCGGGGCGGTCGTGTTCTCGATGGCACCGATTGCGCCGCAGATGAACTGCAGCGGGTTGGTCATGTTGTGGAACACGAACTGTCCCACAGCGCTTCCGGTGTCCGGGTTGTAGATGTTGTAGCCGTTGAGGAACGCGTTGGGCGCGATGTGCAGCAAGTTCTCGACCGCAAGCCGCTGCTTCTCTTCGACCAGGTTCGACGTGACGTTGGCCAAACGCTGAATCTGCTCGGAGGTCTGGTTGCGGCTTCCTGCGATGAACCGCTGCACCTCGCCCACTGCGACCGACAGGTTCTTCAGCGCCGCGTCCAGGTCGTCCCGGCTGCCGTCGACCACGCTGGTGAGTGTCGCCAACCGGTTCTGGAACGACACCACCTGAACGTTGCTGTCCCGCAGGGCCGTGACGAACACCTGCAGGTTCTTGATGATGTCGACGATGTTGCCGCTGCCCTCGGCCAATATCCGGGCCACGCCGGAGAGCTGGGTGATGGTCTCGCGCAGCTTCTCGCCGTTGCCGTCGAGTGCATTGGCGGCACTGTCGATGAAACGCGACATCGACGTGCCGTCGACGCCGCTCTGCGGTCCGAGTTCGGTGGACAGCCGCATCAGCTGTTCCTTGACCTCGTCCCACTCCACCGGCACCGCGGTGCGGTCCAAACCGATCACCGCGTCGTCGGGCATGGTCTGACCGCTCGACCGGTAGGCCGGTGTCAGCTGCACATACCGTGCGGCAACGAGGTTTTGTGCCACGATCACGGCCTTGGCATCTGCCGGGATCTCCACGTCGGGATCGACCTTGAGGGTCAACCGGGTCTGGGTGCCCTCCGGTGTGATCGATTCGATGGTGCCGACCTTCACACCGGACACCCGGACATCGTCGCCCGGGTAGATACCGGTGGCGGACGTGAACAGCGCGGAGATGGTCTTCGGCGCGAACGCCACCTGACGCACCAGCACCGCGGCGCCCGCGACCAGCAACACGGCCAACGCCACTGCCAGTCCCGTGATCAGACTCTTGCGGCTCATCAGCGGGACCCTCCGGGAATACCGTTGTACGGCAACGGGAACTCGGCGCGCGGGCCGGCATTGTCCGGCGGTTGGCCGGCGTTGACGCCGCGCCGGAATCCGAACGCATAATCGAAAAACGGCTGCAGCAGCTGCGCAGGCTGCAGATTCGGCACGAACGCGTTGTAGTACGGACCGTTGGCCAGCGTCTCGCCCTGGGACAACATGAACTTGTTCATGTCGGGCAGCATCTTGTTGATGTTGTCGCGGTTGCGCTCCAAGACCTCGGTCACCCGATTGAGCCGCTCCAGCGTGGGTGCCAGTTCGGCTTCGTTGTCGGCGACCAGACCACTGAGCTGTTCGGACACCGCAGCAGTGTTGGCCATCAGGTCGACGATGGCCTCCCGGCGGTCGTTGAGGACACCGAGCAAGTCATTCGCATTGAGCAGCAACGTGTTCACCTGCTGGCTGCGCTCCGACAGCACGCCGGTGATGTCGGCGGCACTCTTGAGCAGGCTTGCCAGGCTCTCGTTGCGGTTGTTCAGTGATCTCGACATCCGGCTCAGGCCGTCGAACGTCGGCCCGAGTTTCGGCGCGAGTTGGTCGATCGTACCCGACAACGTGTCCAAAGACTGGTTCAGCGACGCCGTATCGGTACCTGCCGTGTTGGTGGTCAGATCGCCGACCGCATCGGTCAGCGAATACGGAGACGACGTGCGGGATGTCGGGATGACATCGGTCGACCGCAACGTGCCGCTGCCGTCGGATTCGAGCGTCAGCACCCGTTCGCCCAGCAGTGAGCCGGTGCGGATGTGCGCAGTGGTCAGCGAACCGAGCGGATACTTGCCCTCGGTCGTGAAGGTGACCAGGGCATCACCGTTTTCCAGTGACACGTCGGTGACCGAGCCGATCTTGATGCCCGAGAGGGTCACGTCGTTGCCGACGGCGATGCCGCCGGCCTCGGTGAACAGTGCCTGATGACGTATCGAGGTCGCCCACTGCATCAGCCGTTCGGGTTGCAGCCCGACGGCGATGATGAGTGCGATCAGCACGGTGCCGATGAAGCCGGCCTTGATGAGTTTGGAATCACGGTATTTCAGCATCAGGGCTCCGCACACCTCCCGCCTTCTTGTTTGAGCATCGGGAAGACCGCGGTTCGGCCTTGCAGATCGGTGACCCGGAACGTGATGCCGCAGATGTAGTACATGATCCAGCTGCCGTAGGACCCGAGCCGGGCGAGCTTGCGGTAGTTCCCTGGTCCCCGCTGCAGGCCCGCGTCCAGTACGGCCTTGTGGTCGTCGAGATGCGTCGCCATGACGTTGAGCTGATCGACCGTGGCGGCCAGCGGCGGGCGAGCTTCGGTGAGCAGGTTCGCGATCGACGCGGTGCCGTTGTCCAGGGACGTGACGGCCGTGCCCAGCTGGTCACGGTCCTGCGACAGCCCACTGATCAATTGCTCCAGGCGATCGATGGTTCCGGAGAACTTGTCGCCATCACTGGCCAGCGTGTCGATCACGGTGTTGAGATTGTCGATCAGCTGCTCGACAACCTGGTTGTTGTCGGCCAACGTGTTCGAGAACGACGACGTCTTGCTCATCAGCGAATCCAGGGTGTCGCCTTGTCCCTGGAAGATCCGGATCAGGGAGGACGTCAGGGCATTCACATCCTGTGGGTTGAGCCCCTGGATCACCGGTCGCAGACCACCCAGCAGCAGGTCGAGGTCGAGCGCGCTCTGGGTGCGGTCCTTCGGGATCTGCGAGCCCGCCGGCAGCAGCCGCGTGGAATCCGGCGTGTCAATCAGTTCGAGATACCGATCGCCGACCAGGTTCAGGTAGCGCACTGCCGCCTTCGTCCCGGTCGTCAGCGCGACGTTGCGTTCGGCGTCGAACGTGACCAGGACGCTCTTGTCGTCCTGCAGCCCAACGTGTGTCACAGTTCCCACCCGAACGCCGGCGACCCGGACCGAGTCGCCGGCTTCCAGGCGCGACGCGTCGCCGAACACCGCCGAATAGCTCGCGTAGGAGCCGCCGCGGTACTCGGAGAACGTCATGAACAGGAACGCGGTGAGCACGGCCATCACCGTGGCGAATGCGCCGAATTTCAGGAATGTGCTACTCACGCGCCTCATCCCGGCTGTCCGATCTGTGCGGTGTTGCGGGGTGGTCCGTCCAGCGGCCCGAACAGCATCTGCTTCAGGCCGTCGGAGTTCAGCAGGATGCCCTGGTTGCCGTACTGCCACGGGTTGGCGTTGGTGTCGGTGACGAGGTACTTCGCGGGCTTTCCGAATCCGATGTCCGGCAGGCCCATGCAGTGCGGCCCGCCCTTCGCCGCCACCTTGGGCAGGTTCCGCGGATACCGGTACCGTTCGACGCCCAGTGTGAACGCGACGTTGACCACCACGCCCGGGTCCATCTGCGGCGGTGCATTTTTCGCCACTATCATGCCTTCGAGCGCGCAATTGAGGCCGGGCGCATACTCGTTGAGCAGATCGGTGGTCGGTGCCAGCAGATGCAGCACGTTGGTCAGTGCGGCTCGGTTGCCGCCGACGACCTCGTTGCCGATGTCGGCCAAGCCGATCATGCTCACCAGAAATGCATCGAGGTTCTGCTGCTCCTCAACGATGCTCTGGCTGATCCGATTTGTGTTGTCGACCGTGCGCAGCAGGTCGGGAGCGGCGTCGCCGTAGGCGTTGGCCACCGGTGCCATCGCTTCGATGTCGCGCGACAGGTTCGGCAGGCTCGGCTCCAGCTTGGCCAGCACCGCCTCGAAGTCGGAAAGCGTCTGGCCCATCTTGTCGCCGCGGCCGCCGACTGCCGCCGACATCGCACCCAGGGTCTCGTTCAGCTTCGTCGGGTCGATCTTGTCCAGCACGCGGGTGAGTTGTTGGAACACCGTGTTGATCTCGACGGTGACGTGCTCACCACGGAGCACCTGTCCAGCCTGGATCGGCGTGGTCGACGGGTTCTCCGGCACCTCCAGTTGAACGAACTTGGCGCCGAACACTGTCGACGACGCGATGTCCACCTTCACGTCTTCGGGGATCAGCCGCATCTGGTCCGGGTTCATGGCCAGGTGCAGGGCGGCGGTGCCGTCCGGTCGTTGTTCGATCGTCTGCACGGTGCCCACCTGGACACCACGCATCTTGACCTTGGCGTCGGGGTTCATCACCAGGCCGGCACGATCGGAAATCACTGTCAACGGAACGGTTTTGGTGAAGTCGCCCCGAAACAGGACAACTGCCAGAGCGATGATCAGGCCGACGACGACCACGGTCCCCAGACCCGCCAGCGGACGGGCATAACCGCTCGCTCCGAAACTGCGGCCGGGCCGCGCCGCGACCGGCGCTGCCGCACTTGTGGTTTCGGACCGGTGGGCCGGGCCCGGGCCGATGTTTCGTGTCACTGTGTTCTCCCTGCCCGCTAGCCGCTCAGGTTGAAGTTTCCGTTGGATCCGTAGACCGACAGTGACACCAGAAGCGTCACCGACACCACGACGATCAGCGACGTGCGCACCGCGTTACCCACGGCCACCCCCACACCGGAGGGTCCGCCCGAGGCGAAGTACCCGAAATAGGTGTGTATCAGAAGGATTGTGAGAGCCATCAGCACCGCCTGCAGGAACGACCACAGCAGGTCGATCGGGTTCAGGAAGGTGTTGAAGTAGTGGTCGTAGAGGCCACCGGATTGGCCGAGCAACACGACTGTCGTGAACTGAGATGCGAGGAACGACAGGATCACCGCGATCGCATACAGCGGGGTGATCGCGATCATCCCGGCCACGATGCGCGTACTCACGAGATACTCGACCGGCCGGATCGCCATCGATTCGAGCGCATCGATCTCCTCGTTGATCCGCATCGCACCGAGCTGCGCGGTCACGCCCGCACCGAACGTCGCGGCCAGGCCGATGCCGGCCACCACGGGGGCTGCGATCCGGACGTTGATGAATGCCGCGAGGAATCCGGTCAGTGCCTCGATGCCGATGTTGCCGAGCGACGAGTAACCCTGGATGGCCAGGACGCCGCCGGTCGCGAGCGTCAAGAACCCCACGATCACGACGGTGCCGCCGATCATCGCCAATGTGCCCGCACCCATGGAGATCTCGGCGATCAACCGCACGAGCTCCTTGCGGTAGTGGATCGCGGCGTGCGGCGTGCCGGCAAGCGCCTTGACATAGAACAGGGTGTGGTCACCGACCCGGCTCATGGTCGCCACCGGCTTGTTGAACTGCCGGGCCAGGCGCGGATACGTGCTCCGCAGAATCGTCGTTGTTCCCATGCGCTAGCTCGCCGTCATCCGGATGCCGATGGCCGTGACCACCACGTTGATGACGAACAACGCCATGAACGCGTACACCACCGTCTCGTTGACCGCATTGCCGACCGCTTTCGCACCGCCGCCGACGATCGTCAAGCCTCGGTAGCACGCGACCAGACCCGCGATCAGCCCGAACAACGCGGCCTTGATGCAGGAGATGATCACCTCGGGCACACCGGTCAGCAGCGTGATACCCGCCGCGAACGCACCCGGGTTCACATCCTGGATGAACACCGAGAACACGTAGCCGCCCAGGATGCCGATGATGACCACCAAGCTGTTGAGCAACAACGCCACCAAGCCGGACGCGAGGATCCGCGGAGTCACCAGCCGCTGCACCGGGTTGATGCCGAGCACCTCCATGGCGTCGATCTCCTCGCGGATGGTGCGCGAGCCCAGGTCCGCGCACATGGCGGTCGCGCCTGCCCCCGCGACGATCAGCACGGTCACCATCGGCCCCAGCTGTGTGACGGCGCCGAATGCCGCGCCCGCGCCTGACAAGTCGGCTGCGCCGAGCTCGCGCAGGAGGATGTTCAAGGTGAACGACACGAGCACCGTGAACGGAATCGCGACCAACAACGTCGGCGCCATGGAAACCCGTGCGACGAACCAGCACTGGTCCAGGAACTCACGACCTTGGAACGGCCGCTGGAAGGCGAACCGGATCGCGTCGAGCGACATCGCGAACAGTGCCCCGACGGCCTGCATCGGCCCGGACAGGTTGCGTACCAGTGGTACGCCCGTCGACCATCTATCTGCCATTGGCGTGTGGTCCTTCCAGGATGGTGACCGCCGACACCGCTGTCGGTCCGCCGATGTTGTGCGCCAGGCCGATTCGCGCGCCGTCGACCTGGTTGACCGCCTCCCCGCGCAGCTGCTCGAACAGTTCGACACACTGCGCGACTCCCGTCGCACCCGGCGGATGGCCTTTGGCCTTGAGGCCGCCGCTGGTATTCACCGGTAGCGCTCCACCGATGCTCGTGACCTCCGCCTCGACGAGCTTGTACGCCTCGAAGCGCTCGGCGAATCCGAGATCTTCATAGCTGATCAGCTCGATGCCGGTGAAGTAGTCGTGCACCTCGGCGACGTCGATATCGCCTGGCGTGAGACCGGCCATCCCGAACGCCCGCTTCGCCGCACGCACAGTCGCCGGAAACGTCGTCATGTCGGGCTTGTGCGGGTACATCACCGAATCGAGACCGAGCCCGACGCCGCGCACCCACACCGGGCGGTCGGTGAACCGGTCGACGACGTCCTCGGCAACCAGTACCAGGGCGGCCGCACCGTCACTCTGTGGCGCGCAGTCATACACCCCGAACGGATTGACCACGATCGGCGCGGCGAGCGCCTGTTCTACGGTGATCTCGAAGCGCAACCGCGCCTTCGGATTGTCGACCGCGTTCCGATGGTTCTTGACCGCGATCATGGCGAGATGTTCACGGGTGGCCGGGGACTCGTGAAGGTAGCGCCGGACGTGCATGGCGAAGCCGGCCGGGGCAACCAGTCCCAGTGGGTAATCCCATGCCATGTCGCGGGTCTGGGCCTCCCAGCCCCACAGCATGCTGTTGGTCGCCACCTCGCGCAGCTTGTCGGCCCCCATCACCAGCGCGACGTCCACCGCACCCGACGCGATCCCGTACAAGGCGTTGCGCACCGCATCATTGCCGGTGGCACACGAATTCTCGATGTGAGTGACGGGGATGTCGGTCAGCCCGAGCGTGTCGGCGAGGACACCGGACGGAAACCCGTCCGTCGTTCCCATCGCGCCGAACCACGCCGCGTCGATGTCGTCCCTTTCGATGCCCTTGTCGATGCTGGCGGCGCATTCGGCGAACGCCACGGGCAGCAGGTCTTTGATACCGAGTGCGAAATGTTCGGCGAACGGCGTCATCCCGGCGCCGACGACGGCGACGCGTCTCATGCCGCCATCTCCGGTTCGAAGGCATAGCCGTAATCCGGCACGCCGGAGCGGACTGCGATGCGCCGCAACACCATCCGGCCGCGATCGCCGATATCTACCGAACCAGGCTGGGCCCCAGTGACTTTCACGAGCGCTCTGATTCCGACGCCGTCGAGCTCGACGATCACGAGCGAGTACGGCGTGCGCAGGCCGGGAACCGGGATCTGGACGGTCACCTCGGTGTAGACCGTACCCGTCCGAGGCAGCGGAACGAGCTCGTACTCGGTGTTCAGCGTGCAGTCCGCCCGAACGCGGAAGCGGGGCGGGAAATCGAGATCACCAGGACAGTCGGCGTATTGCCCTGCCTCCCAACGAACTTTGGCCTCGAACGCACGCTCGTAGGCGGCTAGCGAGATCTGCAGGTCCGCACCGGGAGTAAGCGTGCCCTCGGGCATCTGGCGCACCTCCCGCTCGTTTCGAACCACCTGCGCCTTGCCGCCTGCGACGGTGACACCTGACAGGCTTGCCTGCTCGACCGCAACCAAGGGGCCGATGGTATCCGACTCGGCCAGTGACGCGAGGGCAAATAAGCCAGAACTTGCTCCGGTAGTTGGTAATTGACGCGGAGTGCCCTGACACAACTCCACGGCCTTGTCGTGGTCCACCCCAGCCAGTTGCACCGGCGTGTCCAGCCATGCCGCCGCCAGGGAGGTCAACAGGCCGCGTTCGTGCAGCAACCGCGGGTCGCCGTAGTCGTGCACCACCCCACCCGCGTTGCGGGTGCGCACCGGCAGGCTGCGCGCGACCCGCGCCGCGGTCCGCACCCGCAGTCCGTCCTCCGCGGTGAGGATCGCGGCCGCTCCGGCTGGGTCGAGGTCGACACCGATGATCAGTGTGCGCGGCCGCGCCGAGCTCACCGCGTCAAGAGTGGCAGGCGCGCCGCCAAGGCGTTCGTCGACCTCAAGCTCGGGATCGAGGCCGAGACCGGCGAGCAGCACCGCCGCATTGCTGCTCTCCAGCAGCGGAAGATCGCGGCTGACCAGCGCAACTCGCTCGACGGCTCCGCCGGAACTCAACGCCGCCCGGCCCGCCTCGACGGCCAGGGTGATGGCGTCTTCGTCGTCGCCGGGTGTCCGCCGGTACTGGGTTCCCCAGCACGGCAGGTAGGTCCCGATGGACGTGATGTACGGCATGGCGAACCCTGTACTAAGTGACGGCGCCGGCCGTTTTGAGCTCGATGATGCGGTCCCAATCCAGTCCGAGTTCGACCAGGATGTCGTCGGTCTGCTCGGCGAATCCCGGCGCAGGCCCCGTGCGCGGAGCGCTGACGTCGAACTGCACGGGGTTGGCCACCAGCTCGAGCTCACCCGCGCGGACGAGATATTCGTTGGCCCGGATCTGCGCGTCCTGCGCGGCCTGCAGCGTGTCCTGTACCGGAGCCCACGGGCCGGCCAGGGTTGCGAATCGCTCGCTCCATTCTGGCAAAGTCCGCTTCTTCATCGCCTCGGTGAGGATCTCGACAGCCGCGGGCGTGTTCTCGGCGAACGATTCCGCCGTCGCGAACCGCGGATCATCGATGTAGGACTCGAGGTCCATGTGCTTGCACACGTCGGCCCAGAACTTGGTCGGCTGCATCATCACGAACGAGATGTAGCGGTCATCGGCCGTCCCGTAGAGACCCACGAGCGGATTGATCGGTGAGCCGTGCACCCCGGGGGGCGGTGTGACCATCAGCTGGTTCAGATGCTGGGTGAGAGCGACGGTGTGGCCCATCGACCACAGGCCACTGCCCAGCAGCGACACGTCGACAACCGAAGGCTCCCCGGTCCGTTCCCGCCTGAGCAGTGCGGCGGCGATGCCGCCGGCGAGGTTGGTGCCCGAGATGGTGTCGCCGTACGCCGGGCCCGGTGGCGCGATCATCCCCTCCATCCCGGCCGGGGTGATGGTTGCCGCGGTGCCGGCCCGGCACCAGAAGGCGGTCATGTCGTAGCCGCCCTTGACCGATTCCTCGCCGCGGGGGCCAAGCGCGCTCCCGCGTGCGTAGATGATGTTCGGGTTGACCGCACGGATGTCATCGACGTCGATGCCGAACTTCTGCCGGTGCCCGGGCAGGAAGCTTGTCAGAAAGACGTCGGCGCGGCGGGCCAGCTCGAGCAGGACCTCTTTGCCCTCCGGCACCGACATGTCCAGGCCGATACTGCGTTTGCCGCGGTTGGCGTGTTCGATGTTGGGGTTGGGATCGCCCTCCACCCGCAGCGGACCCGTCTGGCGCAGCCCGCGCTGCGGGTCACCGGTGACGGCATGCTCGACCTTGATGACGTCGGCGCCCCACTCCCCGAGGACCGCGCCGGCCGACGGCACGAAGCCGTACATCGCGACCTCGAGGACGCGGATACCTTCCAGCGGCGCCGTCACGACACCACCCGCGCGAACGTCTTCGTCTCCAGGAACTCTTCGAGACCGGCCTTGCCCATCTCCCGCCCGATGCCGGACTGTTTATAGCCGCCGAACGGGCTGTCCGGGCTGAAGTAGTTACCGCCGTTGATGGAGAACGTTCCGGTCCGGATCCGGCGGGCCACCGCGAGTGCGCGGTCCTCACTGCCGAACACCGCACCCGACAGGCCGTAGATCGAATTGTTGGCGATCCGGACCGCGTCGTCGTCATCCTCGTAGGCGATTACCACAAGGACCGGCCCGAACACTTCCTCCTGCGCGATCTCGCTGTCGGGATCCACGTCCGCGAGAAGCGTTGGCGTATAGAAGAAACCGGGTTCGACCTTCTCGCCTCCGGTCACGAGCGTCGCGCCTGCCTCGACCGCGCGCTTGACCATTCCGTCGACCTTGTCTCGCTGTTTCTCACTGATGAGCGGACCCATGTAGGTCTTGGGATCGGCCGGGTTTCCATAGCGCACCAGGCCGAAGTTGTTCTTGATCAGCTCGACGATCTCGTCCTTGTGCTTGGCCGGCACCAGCAGTCGCGAGGTCAGCGCGCAGCCCTGGCCGGCGTGCGTGACCATACTGAACGCGGAAAACAGTGCCGCGGTGCTGAAGTCGGCGTCGTCGAGCACGATCGCGGCCGACTTGCCGCCCAACTCCAGGAACACCTTCTTGAGTGTCTCGCTGGCGGCGGCCATGATCCGGCGGCCCGTCGGCGTAGAGCCGGTGAAGGTGACCATGTCGACGTCGGGACTCGTGGTCAACACCGCGCCGACCTCTGGGTCCGCACCGGACAGGACGTTGACCACGCCGGCAGGCATGTCGGTGTGGTTGGCGATCAGCTCGCCGAGTGCCAGCGTGATCAGCGGGGTGTCGGGGGCACTCTTGAGTACCACCGTGCACCCCGCGGCCAGTGCCGGTGCGAGCTTGGCCAGCGCGAGTTGGTTCGGATAGTTGTAGGCGATGATCGCCGCCACCACGCCGCCGGCTTCCTTCTCTACCCAGCGGTGGTGCTGCATGCCGCGGCTCTCGATGTTCCCGAGATCCTCGGTCATCGGATAAGTCTTGAGCAGTTCCGCGTAGTAACGCACGATGTCGACCGGCTGATCGAGTTGCGCGCCCGCGCACAGCGCGGCCGTGGCGCCCACTTCGGCGATGGTCAGTGCGGCCAGTTCGTCGCGATGGTCGATCAGCGCCTGATGGAACTGCTCGAGACAGCGGATGCGCAGTTCGGTGTTGGTCGACCAGTCCGTGTTGTCGAAGGCGTCGCGTGCCGCGGCGACCGCGGCCTCGGCGTCGGCGACGGTCGCGTCCGGCGCGTAACCGAGGACGTCTCCGGTTGCCGGGTTGATCGAGGGGAACGTCCGCGGCGTATCCCGCAGCTCACCGCCGATCAACAGCCTCCGGTCAGCCTGGCGTACGTCCGCGATCGTCGGCGTTTCGTGCATCATCCTCCTCAACCGATCAGCGAGTGTGATGGAAACTTCATTCTCATCACCGGCGAATCATACATTCGCCACACGAGAACACAAGCGAAAGCTAGACCGGCTAGTCATGCCCTATTCGCAGCCCTTCCCGCCCATATCCAGCTGCCATGCGGGACGGGCTTGGATCTTGCGAGACCTACGACTCCGAGAGTACGGTTCTCATAATCGGAAGGATGATTCTTGATGCTTGAGAGACCCGGGTTCCCCCCGGCGCCCGGAGGTTTGTCGTGAAGAACGCCGTCGTGACCGGAGGGGGATCGGGGATCGGCGCGGCCATCGCAGCGCGCCTGCGCGCCGACGGCCTTCATGTGGCGACATTGGATCTGCAGCCGTCAGACGACGAGTTCGCCCATGTCGCCGACGTCACCGATCGCGCCGCGGTCGATACCGCGCTCAACGCGGTCCGTGCGCAATTGGGCCCGATCTCGGTACTGGTCAACGCGGCCGGACTGGACTGCTTCAAACGCTTCACCGACATCTCGTTCGAGAAATGGCAACGCGTGATCGACGTCAACCTCAACGGCGTCTACCACTGCGTCCAGGCAGTACTGCCGGACATGATCGAGGCCGGCTGGGGCCGCATCGTCAACATCTCGTCCTCCAGCACACATTCGGGCCAGCCCTTCATGTCGCCGTACGTCGCGGCCAAATCTGCGGTCAACGGGCTGACCAAGAGCCTTGCGCTCGAATACGGGCCCAACGGCATCACGGTCAACGCCGTACCACCCGGCTTCATCGACACCCCGATGCTGCGGAAAGCCGAGGAGCGTGGATTCCTCGGTGACACCGAGCAGCAGATCCAACAGACACCGGTGCGCCGGATCGGCAGGCCAGAAGACATCGCCGCCGCATGCGCCTTCTTGATCTCCGAGGAAGCCGGATACATCACCGGGCAGATTCTGGGCGTCAACGGCGGCCGCAACACCTAACCGACAGGCAGGGAGGACATTTACATGGGACGTGTAGAGGGCAAGGTCGCGTTCATCACCGGGGCCGCCCGCGGCCAGGGCCGCAGCCACGCGATCCGGCTGGCCGAAGAGGGCGCCGACATCATCGCCGTCGACATGTGTAAGGACGTCGACACGGTCGGCTATGCGATGGCCAAACCCGAGGACCTCGAGGAAACCGCCCGGTTCGTCGAGAAGACGGGCCGCCGCATCGTCACCGCGCAGGCCGACGTGCGGGTCGAGAGCCAACTGAAGGAAGCGCTCGACGCCGGGCTCGCCGAGTTCGGGAAGGTCGACATCGTGGTGGCCCAGGCCGGTGTCGCGGCGATGAAGGGCCAGCCCCCGCTGCAGGCTTGGACCGACGGCATCAACACCAATCTGGTGGGAACCATCAACGCCATCCAGGTCGCGCTGCCCCACCTGAACGAGGGCGCGTCGATCATCGCGACCGCGTCGGCTGCGGCCCTGATGGACGCCCACAACAAGCCCAACCCGGGCGGCGATCCCGGAGGCATGGGCTACATGGTGTCCAAGCGGATGATCTCCGAGTACGTGCACTACCTCGCCACCGAAGTGGCGGTGCGCGGCATCCGGGCCAACGTCATCCATCCGACCAACTGCAACACCGACATGCTGCAGAGCGAACCGATGTACCGCTCGTTCCGGCCGGACCTGGAGCACCCGACGAAGGCCGACGCCGAGCCGGTGTTCTACGTCCAGCAGGCCATGAAGGTGCCGTGGATCGAGCCGCAGGACATCAGCAACGCGGTGCTGTGGCTGGCCTCCGACGAGTCCCGGTTCGTCACAGGCATGCAGCTGCGCGTCGACGCCGGCGGCTACCTCAAGTGGTACGACTACCACGTGTGATGCGCCACAACGGAATTCACCGGTGTAGAAGGAGTTGACGATTGTGAAGGTCTCAGTTGACGGACAACGCTGCCAGGGCCACACCCTGTGCTCGATGATCGCGCCTGATTCGTTCGAACTCGACGACGTCGACGGTCACGCGTCGCCCGTATCCGAAGTGGTGCCTGCTGATCAAGAAGACGCCGTCAAGGAAGCCGCGCACTCCTGCCCCGAGCAGGCCATCGTCCTCGAATAGCCGGGGGGGCAACACCACCGCAGATCGCCGTCCGAGTCCACGAAATACATAGGGAGACAACGCCGTGAGCATCGAGGATGTCACGACCGACGACGACCGTAAGAAAAACACGTACCACTTCGACCGGCACACGCCGGAATACCGGTTGCAGTTCGAGAAGATCACCGAGGAGATGCAGTCCCGGTGCCCCTTGGCGTGGACCGACGTCTACAACGGGCACTGGGTGGCCGCCGACAGCAAGCACGTATTCGAACTGGCGCGCTGTCCGGTGGTGTCCAACCATCACGACATCAGCGGTGAGACGCCCTATCAGGGCATCACGATCCCGAAGGCCAGTCGTGCCACGGTGGTTCGCGGCGGCATCCTGGAGATGGACGAACCCGAACACAGCGCCTACCGCGGTGCGCTGAACCCGTACCTGTCCCCCGCGGCCATCAAGCGCTGGGAACCGTTCGTCGACGAGATCACGCGTGCCGCACTCGATGAGCACATCGAGTCGGGTCACATCGACTTCGTCGAACATCTCGCGAACGTGGTGCCCGCGGTGTTCACGCTCGCGATGATGGGCATCGATCTGAAGAAGTGGAACGTCTACAGCGAGCCCACCCACGCGTCGGTGTACACCCCCGAGCACGCCCCGGAACGCGAGAAGATCAACGAGCAGCACCGCGAGATGGGCATCGATCTCATCAACAACATGATGGAGATCCGGCAGAACCCGCGTCCCGGTCTGGTGAACGCCTTGCTGCAGTTGCGCATCGACGGCGAGCCGGCTCCCGACATGGAGATCCTGGGAAACCTCGGTCTGATCATCGGCGGCGGATTCGACACCACCACGGCTCTCACGGCACATGCACTGGAGTGGCTCGGTGAACATCCCGACGAGCGGGACCGGCTCAGCCGCGAACGGGACAACCTGCTGCATCCCGCTACCGAAGAATTCCTGCGCTTCTTCACGCCCGCGCCGGGCGACGGCCGCACGTTCTCCGAGGACGTCGAGGTCGAGGGACAGAAGTTCAAGAAGTACGAGCGCCTGTGGCTGTCGTGGGCCATGGCCAACCGGGACCCGGCGGTGTTCGAGAAGCCCAACGAGATCGTGATGGATCGCAAGGGCAACCGGCACTTCAGTTTCGGTATCGGAGTGCACCGCTGCGTGGGCTCGAATGTCGCCCGCACGGTGTTCAAATCCATGCTCACCGCGGTTCTCGACCGGATGCCGGACTACGTGTGCGATCCCGAGGGCACCGTGCACTACGACACCATCGGCGTCATCCAGGGCATGCGCAATCTGCCTGCGACGTTCACCCCCAGCAAGCCGCTCGGCCCCGGTCTGGACGAGACGCTGGAAACGCTCCAGCGGATCTGCAACGAACAGGAACTGGCGAGGCCGATCACCGAACGCAAGGAACGCGCCGTCATCGAGTGACGTCATACTCCCTGGTCAAGATCGAGAGTCAGCGGATTGTCACACCGGCCTGTTAACCTCGAACGAGGTCGGGTCTCGTAGACGTCTGAGCAAACTCACCGCCTGCGGGCGGACGGAATGGGGGTGGCGACACATGGTGAAGCTGTCACGCATGAAACTGGCAATCGCGGCAGGCGGGTTCGCCTTGGCTGCTTTGCCCTTCTCGGTCGGTGTCGCATCCGCGGAACCTGACTTCGGGGCGGTCGTCAACACGACTTGCACGTACGAGCAAGTGATGGCGGCGCTCAATGCGCAGGAGCCCGGCCTTGCGCAGCAGTTCAACGCGTCGCCGTTCGCACAAGGTGCGTTGCGCAGCTTCCTGGCCTCCGGGCCGGCCGAACGCCAGCGGACCGTGACACAACTGCAGGGCAGCCCGATGGCCGCGCAGTACTTCGGCCCCATCCAGTCCATCGCAGGCAGCTGTAACAGGTACTGAGCCGTGCTTTTGCGGATGTCCCCGGGATCACGTGATCCCGGGGACATCTGCTTCACGACGTTTTGACCGGCAGTTGGGCCCAGCCCCGCACACTCGATGTGCGGCCTCTGCGCGCGTTGCCGTAGTCGACATCCCAATCGGCCCAGCGTTTGAAAACCTCCTCGAATGCGACCCTGGCCTCCAGCCGGGCAAGAGCCGAGCCGAGGCAGAAGTGCAGTCCTTGACCGAAACTGAGATGACCGCCTTTGCGGTGGATGTCGAAGCGGTCGGGATCGACGTACCGCGACTCATCGCGATTGGCCGACCCGTTGAGCAGCAACATGTACGACCCTTCGACGACCGTGTGTCCGTACAGTTCGACATCCCGTGCCACATAACGAGCCTGTACCGGTGACGGCGGCTCATATCGCAGGGTCTCCTCGACCGCAGCGGGGATCAGCGATGGATTCGCGACGAGTTCGTGCCGGTGCTCGGGGTGTTCACCGAGCAGCTGTCCCATGAACCCGATGAGCCGTGCGGTGGTTTCGTTCCCGGCCCCGGCGATCATCGCGGTGTACGCCAGCACCTCGGTGCGCTCGAGCCGACGCCGGCTTCCGCCCGATTCCTCGACCTCCGCGTTGAGCAGTTCCGTCATCAGGTCGTCGGAGGGATGCGTCGCACGCCACTCGATGTAGTCGGCGAACATCGCGAGCGAATCGGCGAACACCGTCGCGCTGACATCGCCGGACTCGTACGTGATGCTCCGGTCGGTGAGATCGCGGATCTGTTGTTGGCCTTCTTCGGGAATACCCAGCAGGTAGCCGATCGTGCGCATCGGCATGATGGCGCCGAGGTCGGCGACGAAGTCGAAGCCGTCGGCATCCCGGAGCGGATCCAGTGCGCGCGAACAGAATCCACGGACCAGGTCCTCCACGGCCAGCATGCGGCGAGGGGTGAACACACGCGACAACAGGCGCCGGTGCAGATCGTGTAGCGGCGGGTCCTCGAACAGCAGGATCCCGGGCGGCACTTCGATACCGCTGAACAGGATGTCGGCGGTCGTGCCGCGCCCCGACCGGTATGTCTGCCAATCCGGCAGTGCGCGCGCCACATCGTCGTAACGGCTCAGTGCGTAGAAGCTGTACTTGTCGTTGAAGTACAGCGGGGCCTGCGCCCGCATGCGTTTCCACACCGGGTAGGGATCGTCGTCGATGTCGTAGTCGAACGGGTCGTAATACGGCTGGGTAGCCTGATCGATCGCCACAGTAGACACCTATCTGGGTTGGTTTTCCACGCCGGGAAAGAGCTGCTCCGTCGGCCCCTCGGTCACGAAGCCCCCCAGCTTCGTCACGAGATGCGGCGCGAAGACCGATGCGTAGACCGCGTGTCCAACGACGATCGCCGCCAGGACCGACACCAGCGCCGATTGCAGCCGCGTCTTGGAGACCTTGTCCGCCCACATCTCGATGACGTTGCGCCCCTGGGAATCCGTGCGGCCCAGCAGATAGGTGAACACCATCATCTGCACACCCATCGCGATGGCGTCGTAGACCGGGTACTGGTGCTTGGTGCCCTCCCACAGCGCCAGCCCCTCGATCACATAGCCGTAGTAGAACAGGCCGAGCCGTGCCCCGATGATCGCGTTGAAGAACAACGCCCAGCAGAAGCCGACCGCAAAGCCCACCACCAGCAGTGTCTGCGGACGACGCCACTGCCGTGTCCGACACACCCAGCGCCCCAGTGCCGCACCGATGATGGCGGGCAGCACGAAGTAGCCCATATAGCCGACGGGTACCGCCGACGGCAGGCCGCCCCACGTCATGTTGAGTGGCCACCACGACGGCATGCGCGGGAGCGCCGGCGGGAACTGCGCATACATTGCCCAGTCGTACGGCGCCTCGATCCACGAGAACGAGAGCGCCGAAATGCACAGCAGGAGCAAGGGATGCAGCCGCCCGCGCCGGTAGCTCAAGTAGACACCGGTCGCAAGAAAACCCAAGCCGGTGACGTAGGCGAATGCGACACCGGCGTTGATCAGGAACTGGACGTTCACCGATCCTCCCCCGAGTCGGCACGACGCGCCTCGGGATCGAAATACAGCACAAGGCCGACGATCAGGGCGATCAAACCAAAAAGGGTGCCGAGCATGATGATTGCGCCCACACCTGCCTCCTTCGGACGCCGAAACCAGCATTAATAGTGGACACTATTACAAATGGGACGGTCAAGGCCGGACTATGGTGAATGTCGGTGTCCCAGCGAAGTTCGTCGAAGAAGCAGACCGCCGTCGAGGTCCAGGCCGTCCGGCGGCCGCGCGGCGAGGTGCGCCGACTCCTGTTGGACGCCGCTCGTGAGCGGTTCGCCCGCCAGGATTACCGCGCGACAACCACCCGCGAGATCGCCGAGGCCGCCGGCGTCACCGAGTACCTGTTGTTTCGCCACTTCGGCTCGAAGGCCGGGCTTTTCCGGGAAGCTCTGGTGCTGCCGTTCACCCAGTTCGTCGACGAGTTCGGTGAGACCTGGCAAGCTATCGACCCCGAGGAGACCGACGAACAAGAGTTGTCCCGACAGTTCGTCGGCCGGCTCTACGACGTACTCGTCGAGCACAAAGGGCTCCTGCTGACACTCGTCGCGTCGGATGGACTCAGCGAGGACGAGATCGAGAGCGCGGGCATCGCCGACATCCGGCGAGCGCTGCAGGTGCTCGGCCAGATCAGCACCGAGGGCATGCGCCTGCGCGGATTGCATTCGGGCCAGCCCGATCTGCCCGCCCATTCGACGGTCGCGATGATCGTCGGCATGGTCGCCCTGCGGTCGACGTTCTTCGGGAACACACCCCCGTCGCGTGAGGCGATCGTCGACGAACTCGTCCAGGCGATCCTGCACGGGTTCCTGCACCGACCGGACTGACCGCTAGCCCCCAGGACCGTTGGGCCACTTGAGTAGTGAACCGGCATCGACGCGGATGTGCTGCCCGGTGATGTAGCGGCTGTCGTCGCTGGCCAGGAACACACCGAGTTTGGCCGTGTCCTCAGGTTCGATGTAGGGGATCGGCATGGCCTGAAAAAGCGAGAACAGCGGTTCGGCGTCCTCACGGGTCGGCGTCTTGCCCTCGGCTTTGAGGTCGGGCCGGAACACTCCGTACATGCCCTCGTTCTGCAGCAGGTGAGTGTTGCAGTTGGTCGGATGGATGGCATTGACGCGGATCATCCGCGGCGCCAGATGAAGACACATCTCGTCGACGTACTCCATGACGATGCGCTTGCTCCAACCGTAGCCGGCACCGCCGGGGCCCATGTCCGGACTGGTGGTGGTGCCGCGGATCATGCCGGCGGTGGACCCGGTCACGATGATCGACCCACCGTCGGGCAGATGCGGGATCGCGACCGCGACGGTGTTCATCACGCCCACCAGATCGACGTCCGAGGCGTCGACGAATCCCATCGGATCAGGATTGCCCATCGCCATCGGCAGGATGCCCGCGTTGGCTACGACGATGTCGACCCCGCCGAGATCCGCGATCCCCGCCTCGACGGCATCGCGCAACTCGTGGCGCTCACGAACGTCGGCCACCCGCGCGACGATGCGGCGCCCGAGTTCTTTGACCGCCCGTTCGGTTTCGGCAAGGTCCTCCGGTGTGGCCAACGGGTAAGGGTTGGAAGGGATGTCGCGGCAGATGTCGACCGCGATGATGTCGGCGCCTTCGTTGGCCATCGCGATCGCGTGGGCGCGTCCCTGCCCGCGCGCCGCGCCGGTGATGAACGCGACCTTGCCGTCGAGTTTTCCAGCCATGTGTGCTCCTTACTCTTCCACCGCGAGCAGACGCAAAGTCGCACAATCAGCGGCATTCTGTGCGAGTCTGCGTCTGCTCGCCGGATTAGGTGACCGGGGTGAACGTGATGTGTAGTTCGGCAAGACCCCGCATGATGAAGGTGGGCTCGTAGGTGTAGGCACGGTTCCCGGGTGGGCCGTGGTGTTCGGTCGAGATCGCGATATCGCTCATCCGGTCGAGGATCCGGTTCAGCGAGATCCGGCCCTCGGTACGCGCGAGCGGCGCACCCGGGCACGAGTGGGCACCGCGGATGAACGCGATCTGCTCACGCACGTTGGGCCGGTCCGGGCGGAAAGTGTTGGGGTCGGGAAACTTCCGTTCATCGCGATTACAGGCGCCGGGAAGCACCATGACAGTCGTCCCCGCGGGTACCTCCACGTCGCCGATGCTGGTCGTCTTGCTCGCCATCCGGAAATGCGACTTGACCGGGCTCTCCAATCGCAGCGTCTCCTCCAGGAAGGCCGGGATCTTGCTGCGATCGTCCCGCAGCAGCTTTTCGAATCCGGGGTTGTCCCCGATGAACCGCACCGCCGAGCTGACCAGCTTCGTCGTCGTCTCGGTGCCGGCGGCGAACAAGAACGTCGACAGGTTCATCACGTCTTCGATCTCGGGTGTCGACCCGTCCTCGTACTTGGCCTGCGCGAGCCCGGTCAGCACGTCCTCACGTGGCACGCGCCTGCGGTCCTCGATGTAGGTGTGAAACTTGTCGTTGAGCCACTGCAGAGGGTTGTGCGTGGTCGGTGCCTCCTTACCGAGCTCACCGACGGTTTCCAGCGCGAACGCCGCCTTGAATTCCTCGTGATCGTCAGCAGGCACACCCAGGAGGTCGGCGATCACCAGGAGCGAGAAGGGCTTCGCATAGTCGCCGAGGAACTCGCAGCCACCCTTCTCGATGAACGTGTCGAGTTGCTGGTCGGCCAGCCGCCACATGAAGTCTTCGTTTTCCTTGAGCCGCTTGGGGGTGATCAGCTTGTTCATCAGGCCGCGGGTGCGCGTGTGCAGCGGAGGGTCCTGTGAGGTGATGTGCTCGGACATCGGGACCTGACCGCGGTGTCGCTCGATCAGGTCCGAGACGTCGTCGCTGTCCTCCGGCCCGAAAGGCAATCCCGAGAACGGTCCTGCGACCGAGACGCACGACGAGAACGCCGGGTCCTTGTAGACGGCCAGCGCTTCGTCGTAGCCGGTGACCGCCAGCACGTTGAACGGGGTGGCCTGGGTGACAGGGCATTTCGACCGCAGGTGATCGAAGTACGGATACGGGTCCGGGATGAGCTCCGCGTCGGTGAAGAAATCCACGTTGTCGAAGTCAGTCATCTGCGGCATCCTTTCGCTGCGCGAGCAGGTCGAACAGCACGGGCAGTGAAGTCGGGGAACGGAACACCTGCCCGCGGATATGGGGATCGTCTCCGTCGGGGTCCAGCCGCAGATTGGGTAATCGGTCCAGCAGAAGGTTGACGGCAGTGCGCATTTCGAGGCGCGCGAGATGCATACCCAGGCACACGTGCACACCGTGTCCCCAGCCGAGGTTGCCCTTCGGGGTGCGGAAGATGTCGAACTCGTCCGGGTCTTCCCATCGATCTTCCTGTCTGTTCGTCGAACCGAGCATCGGAAGCACCGAACACCCCGCAGGAATGCGAACGCCGCCGAGTTCGGTATCGCGGGTGGTGGTGCGGGTGATGGTCAGCAGGGGCGGATTCCAGCGCACCGCCTCCTCGATGGCCTGCGGCAGCAGCGACCGGTCGGCGCGAACCGCGTCCAGTTGCATGGTGTCCGAAAGCAATCCGAAGAGCAGGTTTCCCAGCGAGCGATACGTGGTTTCCACGCCCGCGGGCAGCAGGAGCCGCAAGAACGAGAAGATCTCCTCGTCGGTGAGCTTCTCGCCGTCGATCTCGGCCTCGGCGAGCAGGCTGATCATGTCTTCCTTCGGCTCGGCGCGGCGGGCCTCCAGGATCGGCGCAAAGTACTCGCACAGCGCAGCCGACGCGGCCAATCCGCGTTCCGGGTTCATGATCCAGCTCAACAGCGATATGGACCAGCGTTGGAACTGCGGATAGTCCTGCTCCGGCAACCCCAGCAGGCCGGCGATGATCCGGCTCGGATAGTCGAACGTGAACTCCTTGACCAGGTCGGCCTTGCCGTTGTCCGCGAACTTGTCGATGAGTTCGTTGCCCACACGCCCGACCAGTTCGTCTTCCCAGCGCGCCAAGGCCTTTTGCGAGAACGCCTTCGATACCAGTGAGCGGAGCCGGCCGTGCACCGGTTCGTCCATGCCCAGCATCACGCGTTCACCGAGCACCGGGCCGAAAGCGGCGATGACGCCCGACGACGAGAATGTCAGGTTGTCCCGCAGCATCTGCTGGGCATCCTCGTAGCGGTACACGATGAATACGGGTTTGCCCTCTTCCCCGGGCATCGCCGACATGTCGATCCGCTGGATCGGCTCCTCGCGCCGAAGTCTCGCGAGTTCCGGGTAGGGGTCCCGAACGTCACCCGAGACGGCATCGTCGAAGGACCCGAAGTCCTCGAGGTCGTCAAAAAGCTGTTCCATGCTGCTCCTAGCCGGCCGGATATGCGACGGACTTGATTTCGGTGTACTGCTGAAATCCCGCGATACCGTTCTGACGTCCGACACCGCTGTCCTTGTAGCCGCCGAACGGCGTATCGGCGCCGTAGCCCGCGGTGCCGTTCAGTCCGATGAATCCGGCACGCAGCCGACGAGCCACGGCAAGCGAACGCTCCAGCGAGTTCGACATGACGTTGCCGGCGAGTCCGTACGGGCTGTCGTTGGCGATGCGAATCGCATCCTGTTCGTCCTCGTACGGTATGACGGCCAGGACGGGTCCGAAGATCTCCTCCCGGGCGATGGTCATCGAATTGTCGACGTCGGTGAAAAGCGTTGGGTTGACCCAGAATCCCCTGTCGAACTGTTTCGGGGGTTCGGTACTGCCGACGAGCATTGTGGCCCCCTCGTCGACGCCCTTCCGGATATAGCCGAGGATGCGGGCCTGCTGCTTGGCTGAGATGACCGGGCCGCAGATGGTGCCGGGATCCTGCGGGTCTCCGGCGGAAATGTTCTCGTACATGGCCTTGAGGATCGCGACACCGTCGTCGTAACGTGACCGCGGCAGCAGCATCCGGGTGGGCGCCGCGCAGCCCTGCCCGGCGTGCATCAGTGGGCCGATCCCGATCAAACATGCGGAGTTGAAATCGGCATCTTCCAGCACGATGGTCGCCGACTTGCCACCGAGTTCGAGGAAGAGCCGCTTCATCGTGGCCGCACCCTTTTCCATGATCCGCTTGCCCACCGATGTGGAACCGGTGAACGAGATCATGTCCACCTTCGGTGACAACGTGAGTTCCTCACCGACCAGGTGGTCCGATGCCGTCACGACATTGACCACACCCGCCGGGATGTCTGTGTTCTCGGCGATCAGTCGGCCCAACCGGGTGGCATTGAACGGAGTGTCGGGCGCGGGTTTGAGGACGACGGTGTTGCCGGTCGCCAATGCCTGGCCCAGTTTGTTGATCGTCACCTCGAACGGGAAGTTCCAGGGCGTGATGGCGCCGACCACGCCTACCGGCTCGTGCCACACCTTGCGGGTGGTGTTGACGCCGGTGACGGATACCACGGTGTCGCCGAGATCGGTTTCCCACGGAAAGGTTTCGATCAGCCTGGCCGGGTACTTGAGCCCATCGGCCAACGGGGCATCGAGTTGCGGGCCGTGTGTGACGGCTCGTGGAGCGCCGACCTCGGCGATGAGTTCCTCGCGGAACTCCTCGATTTCGCCCTCGATCGCGTCGTGCAACTGTTCGAGGCATCGCTTGCGGAACCGATGACTGGTGGACCATTCGGTCTCGTCGAACGCCCGCCGAGCGGCGTCGATCGCCCGGTGCATGTCGGCTTTGGAGCCATCCGACACCTCGCCGAGCACTTCTTCATTGGCCGGGTTGACGTTGCGGAATGTCCCGGCTTCGCCGTCGACGAGCTTGCCGTCGATCAACATCCGGGATTCGAAATCAGGCATGGTCTGCACCTTCTCCCCGCAGCGCGCCGAACCGCGGAATCCCCATCATCAGACGCGTCATCTGGTGCAATCCCGCCGAAGGGAGTAATCGACTGGCAATCAACAGCATTCGCGCGTCGGGCCCTATTGCTTTCTTGACGAATGGTTTCGAGCTGTCGAGTGCTTTCACCAGCCCGACTGCGAACTTGTCGGGAGAGCGTGCCGCCATCCGCATGGCGGCACGGCCGCGCTTGTCCATGGTCTGGTGATGGCGGGCATACGGTCCGTCGAGCCGGCGGCAGTCGGTGGTGCCGGCGTCGGTGATGATCTCGGTGTCGTAGGTACCCGTGACGATGACCGTCACCCCGATTCCGAACGGCGCGACTTCCCCGGCCATCGACTCGCCCCACCGCTCGAGCGCCCCCTTGACCGCGGAATACGGTGCGGTCGCGGGCATTCCCCGCACACCACCTTGGCTGGACACCAGCACGATGCGTCCGGTACCCGCGGCCCGCATCGACGGCAGCAGATCCTTGGTCAACAGGACCGGGCCGAAGATGTTGGTCGCGAACATCCGCTCCCACAGATCGGCCGGCGTCTCCTCCACCATCCCTGCGGCGGAGATCCCGGCGTTGTGCACGATGGCGTACGGCGCGCCGGCGGCCGCTTCGATCGACTTGGCCGCCGCGGTGACAGACGCGGCATCGGTGAGGTCGAGTTGGACGCCGATCAGCCGGTCGTCGTCCTCGACGGCTCCGGTCGCCTCGCGCAACAGCGGCATCCCCCGGTCCGGCGTGCGCATCGCCGCGACCACGCGCCACCCCTCGCGATACAGGCGCGTAGCCGAGGCGAAGCCGAGCCCGCGGGAGGCGCCGGTGATGACGACAGTCCTCGGCTCAGCCATCGCGGTTCTCCGGTGCGCACCGATCGCTCTTCGAACCCAGCTCGACGTCGACGTTGCCGAACGGCCCTTGCTGCCACGTGGACCACTTGCCAACCGAATACGGCCCTTCTGCGCCATTCGCCCGGTAATACCCTTGCGGGTCATAGACTTTCGCCTCGGGATACGGCCAGGGGCAGGCAACCGCCGTGGCCTGCCCGCTGGCCTTGATGGCCCAGAACCACGCGCCGTAGGTGAAGTAGGCAACGTTGATGATCGCGAACATCACCAGGAACGTGCCGAGCACGGGCTTCGTGGGGAAAATTCTCGCTTTGGCCGCGAGCTTCTCCGCGACCGACTTTCCGGTGTCGTCGCGGTAGACCAGGATGCCCGCGGGGATCATCACGAAGGTGACCGCGAGGGACTCCCAGATCAGTGGGAACTGGAATGGTGTGCCGACGAAGATCGACCCGAACGGAATCACCTGCGAATAGATGTACATGCCGGTGCGGATCGAACCGATCTCGAGTGCCGCGTCGAACACGAAACCGATCACCAGGATCAACAGCCCGAGGCTGATCAACGGATGACGCCAGACGAACGCCGCGGGATGCCGTTTCGCCTGCAGCTTGCGCAGGATCCACACCGCGACGAAGTACGGGCCGAAGTAGAACGTCACGTAGCCGAACACGATGAATGGTTCGACCGTCGGCGACATCATGATCAGCGGCCACGATTCCGGCCAGTGCAGCAGATCGGGGTTGTACACCGCGAACGGCGCCCAGTTCATGATCGGGTCCTGCCACACGATCAACGTGGTGACCAGGAACATCAACATCACCGGACTGCCCGGGTTGCGTCGCCAGCCGATGACGAAGACGACGACGAGCGTCACCAGCAGCAGCGCGGTGCCGAGTTGGACGAACCACATCCAATGGTCGAACCCGAAGAGATACTCGACCGGACGCGGCCTTCCCGCCACGTTCGGATTGGCGACGCGCGGGTCGAGTTCGGTGCGCGAGACGGCCAGGAACAGCCCGACGAACGCGAGCAGTCCGATGCCCGCCAGCCACGACCCCAGGCTGCCGCGGTTCTTCTTGGCTCCCGCCGGCGCTTGTTCCTCCTGGACCGTCATGTCGTCACTCCGCACCGAAGCGGTCGACCAGATGCGAATTGACCCCGTCCGGATCGAGCGTGCGGGCAACCAGATATCCCGGGCCCATCCATGCGCGTCGCGTCCACTTGCCCAGGGACACCCGGGTTCCGGGGGCACCGGAGGCGGCGGGCATCATCTTCACCCGCTCGAGCGCTTCCTTGACGCCGCGCGGACTGAGCGGGTGCGCGTCGGTGAAGGCGCGCACCAGCGTGGCGGCGACGTCATGGTTGACGACGGACACACAGTACTCAGGGCGGCTTCCGTTGTACCTCTTCGCATATCGGTCGAGCCAGGACTGCCCGATCGGGTTGCCCTCGTCGTACTGATCGACGCCGACCCAGCCGAGGAACGCCTGCCACATGATCGGGTTGACCCACGCGTTCTGAAAAGCGGTGGTGGTGAAGCGTGGTGGATCCCAGTCGACGGCCTCAAGTGCCGGATTGATGAAGACGATTCCGAAACCGAACCCGAGATGCACGATAGCCTCGGCCTTCGCTTCGTGCAGTGTGCTGACCGCGGCGTTGATGTCCTGCGCCGTCTGCGCGATCGCGGCTTCGGCGACGATGCGAATACCCTTGCGAGCGCACGCAGTTCGCAGATTCTTCAGATAGCTGTCGCCGATCAGATTCTGCTCGACCAGTACACCGACATCGGTCAGGCCCCGCTTCGCGACGAGGTCCGCGATAAAGATGGGTTCGTCGGTCATCGACCCTTGAGGGAAGGCGAACGTCCATTCCCCGAGCCAGTCGTCGGTTCCCGTGACGCTGATCGCCGGCACCTTGAAGCGCTCCTCGATCGCCTCGCGCACCGGCACGCAGTTGTCGGTGATGTTGGGTCCGAACACCACCAGGCAGCCCTCGTCGACGAGTTCACCGTAGGCATCGATGACCGCCTTGACCGAACCCTTCGGCAGTCCCTCCACCTCGCGGTAGATCATCTGCACCGGACGGTCCATCAGCCCCTGCTCGACGGCCTCGGCGAATACGAGGTCGAAAGTCTGGGTGAATGAGGCCCGCAGTTCCTCCGGGAACCCCGGCGGCAGCTTGAAGTCCATCAGGTAGCCGACCTTGATGGGCTCCGCGGTGCTCTCGTACGACATCCAACCTCCTGGGCGGGTTCGGTTGTGGATCGAGAAACCTAATATTTGTTCAGACACTAATGGCGGTGCGGTACAGCGTCAATGACCGGCCTCACCGAGGTAGACCTCGATCATCTCCGCCAAACCGCGACTCACCGAGGCATCGTCGGTGAGCGGGCCGGCAATCGCCGCTTGCGCTGCCTCACGCAAGGTCAGGCCCTCCGCGGTCAGCCGGCCCGCCGCGATCAGCACCCGGGTCGATGCGACTTCGCGCAGTCCCCCGGTCTCCAGTCGCCGGATCGCCTGACCGAAGCGCACCAGCTCGGCGGCCGTCGTGGAATCGACGCAGGCCTCGTGCGCGACGATCATCTCTTCGACTTCGGCTGCAGGGTAACCGAATTCGATCGCGACCATCCGTTGGCGCGTCGAGTCCTTGAGATCCTTGAGGACGCTTTGGTAGCCGGGGTTATAGGACACCACCAGGCCGAAGCCCGGCGCGGCGTCGAGCGTGACACCGAGGCGCTCGATGGGCAGCTGGCGCCGGTGGTCGGCGAGCGGATGCAGCACGACGGTCGTGTCCTGGCGGGCTTCGACCACCTCGTCCAGGTAGCAGATCGCACCTTCGCGCACCGCCCGGGTGAGCGGACCGTCCACCCAGACCGTCTCATCACCGCGAAGCAGGTAGCGGCCGACGAGATCCGCTGTGGTGAGGTCGTCGTGGCATGCGACCGTGACCAGAGGCCGACCGAGGTCGTGCGCCATCGCCTCGACGAAACGGGTCTTGCCGCAGCCGGTCGGACCCTTCAGGACGATCGAAAGCCCTTGACGGTAGGCGGCCTTGAAGACCGACTCCTCGTTCCCGACCGGCGTGTAGTAGGGGCGTGCCGTATCAGCCTGAGGCGGTGCGATGTTCACTTCTTCAACTCCATTGTGGGACAGCGCCATCAAGCCACCCTCCGTCGGACCTCTGCCGCGCGCAGAGCCGACCGGAACAGCGGGCCGATCACACCCGCGAGCTGGTCGGGGCGGCCGACCGTCGCGTGGGCCGCGCTGCCGAACACCCTGCGCAGCGATACGACGTCGGTGCTCGCCCCCACGGTCAGGCACACACAGCCGGTTCCCCGACGCCGAGCCTCGGTCAGCGCCCGGCGCGCATCGGCCGCACCATAGGGCCGCTCGTAGCCGTGGTCGTAGGCCAGACCGTCGGACACCACCACGAGAAGTCGCCGCGACGTCCCACCACGGGACTCCAGCACCGCCGAGCCATGGCGAATCGCAGCGCCCAGTCGCGAATATGCCCCTGGCTCAAGGCTGTTGAGCTGCCGGATGACCCGGGCGTCGAGATGGTCGTCGAACCGCTTGACCGGCACCATCGTCACATCCTTGCGGCCTTGCGAGCAGTAGGCGTACAGCGCGACCCGGTCACCGAGGTCGTGCAGCGCGACCGTCAAGTTGGCCACCGCCTCCCGCTGCTGCTGATGCACGGTGCGCCCGACGGTGCCCGGCTCCGCCGTGGAACCCGAAACGTCGAGCAGCACGAGCACCGACAGATCACGACGGCGGCGCAGGCTGTCCAGGTAGACGGCCTCGTCCGGCACCGACCGCGCCCTCGCTTCCACCCGCGCCTCGATCGCGGCATCGATGTCGATGTCGTCGCCCTGGGACTGGCGATGACGACGGTGCAGGCCCATCCCGAGACGCGCGAGCGGCCGTCGCACGCCGATGGCGGCGTCGATGGCCTGCGAGGCGGACGCCAACACCCGCGGCTCGACCTCACGTACCGTGCACCAGTCCGGCCGGTAGCTCTTTCGGTTGACGTCCCATTCCGGATAGGTGAAGCCGTCCGATTCGACGTCGGCGATCTCTTCGGTAGACGCAGAGGCCGACGACACCACCGCATTCGAGCCACGCTTGGCCGAATTGACCCGATGCGTCGGCGAATCGGCGCCGGGCGGTCCGCCGCCGCTGCCCGTCTTCCGCGCCGAGGACAACAACTTCTTCAGCCATGTGCCGATCGCACCACCGCCGCCGACGGGGCTGGTGAACAAATCGGGTTCGTCGGTGTCGTCGACCTCGCCGTCGTCGAGCTCCTCGAACGCCTGCTTGCTGTCGCGTCCTCTCGGGACGTGTCCGGGCGTCCCGTGATCTGACTGGTGAACCGCACGACTGCTCGCCGCCAACACCTTCTTCGGTCGGATGACACCGAAAACCGCGGGTGGATCGTCGAGCGCGTCCTTGCCCGATGCGATCGCCAGCGACCTTGTGGCTGAATCGCTTCGACCGCCGACCCGGTGGTCGGCCAGTGACCCGAGAATGCCCGGCAGCAGCGAACCGTTGGCCAGCAGCGCGCGATGCCCCTCCACGGCCAGATAGCGCTTCGCCAGCCGTGGATGGCGAACCATGGCGCCGACCGCTTCGGGCACCAGGCTCCCCGCAGCGATCAACGACGCCTGTACCGCCACCGATTCAAGTTGGTCACGCGCCGGCTCCGAGGGGGCGACGAAGATGGTTTGGCCGTCCGTCCACGGCGGTTCACCAGGCGCGAGTGGGGCCACCGCGACCGGGTGGCCGGCGAGAGCAGAAGCCAGCATGCCGAGGCCGGGGAGTTCGTCGGACACCGACCACCTCCGCATCAACCTTTGACCAAATATCTGTTCCACCGTAGAGTTCGGCGCGACCGGAAGTCAATCATCGGGCCGCGGAATTCGGATAGGCGAGGAGCGCAACATGATCGACTTCACCGGCCAGGTTGCCGTGGTGACTGGCGCCGGACGCGGGCTGGGCCGGCTCTATGCCATCGATCTGGCTCGCCGGGGCGCGTCGGTGGTCGTCAACGACATCGGTGGCACCATGCACGGCGAAGGCTCGGATACCAGCGTCGCCGACCAGGTCGTGGAGGAGATAACGAAAGCCGGCGGCCGAGCAGTCGCGTCCTACGAGTCGGTGGACACTGCCCAAGGTGGACAGGCGATCGTCGACTCGGCCGTCGAGAACTTCGGCCGGCTCGACGCCGTGATCAGCAACGCAGGCATCTTCAACAGCATTCCGTTCGAACAACTCAGCGGGGACAACTGGCGACGCATGCTGCGGGTGCATCTCGACGGGGGTTTCTACCTGAGCCAGCCCGCATACCGGGTGATGATGAAACAACGCTACGGGCGATTCGTATTCATCTCATCGTCGGCAGGCAATTTCGGACAACCGATGGAGGCGCACTACGCCGCAGCCAAGACCGGACTCGTCGGCCTGTCCAACGTCATCGCGATCGAAGGCGCTGAACACGGAATCAGCTCCAATACCGTTCTACCCACCGGTTTTTCGCGAATGGTCACCGAGACGGTCGGAGACGAGAAATTCCTGGCCGAGTCCGGCTTCATGCGTGCCATTCGTCCCGAGTTGGTCGTACCGCTGGTGATCTTCCTCGCAAGCAGAAGCTGCACCCTGACGCACCGCAACTACTCGGCGTGCGCCGGACGCTACGCCCGGGTGTTCGCCGGGCTGAGCGACGGCTGGCTGGCCGACGAGGACACTGAGCCTTCGGCCGAGGACATCGAGAAACACCTGGACGAATTGTCCTCCACCGACAGGTTCATCGTGCCGGACTCCATCGTCGACGAGGTACTGCAGGTGTGTGACCGACGGGGCGTCAGTGCGATGCCGGACAACGCCGACGTCGCGTTCCCGCAAACCCGCAGTTCGGTGGCCGATCGGTAGGATCGAGTTTTCGGTCTCTGTCGGCGCGGACGAAGGAGGAGCGATGGCCGAGGCGGGGCGAAACCCCAAACGCGGTCGTCCCGCGGGCAAGAAGAGCGCGACCGCTGCCAAGCTCACCGCCGTTCCCGACTCCGCCGCAGCCGATCCCACGCGGCGCACCGAGATTCTCAAGACCGCGAACTCCGTCATCGCCACCACCGGCCTGCGTAGCTCGCTGCAGCAGATCGCCGATGCGGCAGGCATTCTCGCGGGCAGCCTCTATCACCATTTCGAATCCAAGGAAGCAATCCTCGTCGAGCTGATCCGGCTCTATCACGCCGATCTGGATCGCATCGGCGAGGTCGCGCTGGAACGCCTCGACGAGCCCGACACCGGCCCCGCCACCGAACAGATCACGGCGCTCGGATGCGCCATCGCCCGGTGCGCGGTCGAGCACCGGGCCGCCCTGCAGATGTCGTTCTTCGAGGGTCCGAGCGCGGACCCCGAACTCATCGAGTTGACTGCTCGCAGACCGTCGAAGGTCCAGGCGGCGATGTTGCAGGCACTGCGTGCCGGCCGCTGGAGCGGTGACATCCGGTCCGACGTCGACCTTCCTACACTCGCCGACCGGCTGTGCCAGAGCATGCTGCACGTCGGCCTCGACGTCATCCGGCACAAGGCCTCACCAGACCAGGTGGCCACGTTGAAAAGCCGGATCGCCCTGCAAGGTCTCGCCGTCGATCCGCCGCCCGATACCGAGCTCGATCGGTCGGAGGCGTTCGCCGCGGCGCAAACCGTCATCGACAGTTGGGACGACGCCGAGGACGAAACCGACCTCAAGGCCGCCCATCTGCGTGCGGTCGCGCGCACGGAGTTCGGCCGCCGCGGCTATGAGATGACGACGATCCGCGACATTGCGTCCGCCGCGGGATTGGGCACCGGAACCGTCTACCGCATCATCGGCTCGAAAGACGAGCTGCTCATGTCCATCATGTTGGAGTTCGGCCGCAAGGTCGGCGGTGCCTGGACCGACATCGTCCGGTCGGACTCCACGACCGTGCAGAAGCTCGATGCCCTGAGCTGGCTGAACATCAACGCCCTCGACCAGTTTCCCGACGAGTTCCGCATTCAACTGGCGTGGCTGCGTCACTCCCCGCCGGACACGGCCAACCCCGCCTGGTCCTTCACCACCCGGATCCGTCAGATGAAAGCTCTGCTGGGCGAAGGGATCCGCGCCGGCGAGATACATGTCGACAGCCCAACGGCGGACATGTTGACCCGGTGCATCATCGGTGAGCAGTGGATCCCCGAGAACATCCTTCAGCAGATCGGCACGCGCAATGCGCTGATCCTGGCTCGTGACACCGTACTCCGGGGCATCGCCGTCCGCCGCTGACCTCATCGCGCGAACAGACGCGTAGGTACCCCAAATTGCGCCTCTTTGGGTACCTACGTGTCTGCTCGCCGATCAAGCGAATGCATACCGCGGCAACGTGATCGGAATATCCAGCGAGCTCAGCAGGCCCGCAGGCGCATCCACCACGAACGGAACTGCGTTGACCACGCGCATCGCCGTGGCGGCCATCGCGGCCCGGCCGGCGCCGTGTCCTGCCGCGTCACCCAGGTTCATCGCGCAGTGGATGTCGGGTTGGCCCTCAATGTCCACCCGGTAGGCCGCGTCGAACTCCGAGGTCGGCCAGTCCGGTGCAACGTCGCGCGACATCCGGATGATGTGTTCGATCACGATCGCCTCACGGCCGTCGACAACACCGGCCGCGCGGGTGCATACCGCGCCGCACGTGCCCGCCGGGATGGTTCCGAACGCCACCTCGATGTCGCGGTCGGTGATGCACCGGTCGAGTGTCCCGCGGATCTCTGACACCTCGGCGCCGAGCGCATCGGCCATGAGGTGGATCGGTGCTTTCCATGCCATCTCGATGAACCCTGGCGTCTTGAGCATCGGCTCGAAATCCAGTGGGCGCCCGAATCCCATGCCGTCCATCATCACGTCCGCCACCGGATAGTGGTCGTTGAGCGAAATCTCGGAGACCGTGATTCGGTCGATCTTCTTCGACTGCGTTGCCAATACAAGCGCCAAGTGATCGGATCCGAACCCGGGAAACACCCCCGACGCATAGAACGAGGCGTTCCCGGTCTTGGCGGCCGCCTCCAACTGATTCCGCCAGTCCGTCGAATAGTACGCCGGTGGATAGACCAGTCCTGTGGAAGTTGTTGACACCACGTTGATTCCGGAATCGAGCAGGCGCAGGTAGTCCGGCACCGCGGCGGCATCACGGTCGGGCCCGCTCGCGGCATACACGACACAGTCGGGCTGCAGTGCGATCAGGGCGTCGGCGTTGTCGGTGGCCACCACGCCCAGCGGCGCACCTCCGGCGAGCGTGCCGGCATCCTGACCGACCTTTGCCTCGGAGTGCACCCACACGCCCACCAGTTCCAGGTCCGGCCGCCTGGATATCGCATCGATCGCGATCGACCCAACACCACCCGTTGACCAGACGACCACGCGCAAAGGCTTTGTCACACAATCTCCTCACACACGTTCGGCGGCCATGACGGCCCGTTCCAGATAGGGCCACGCAGTCTCGGGAGGTATTCCGCCGCACAGCGGGTGCAGGGGCAACGGCATTCCGGCGCTGATGTAGTCGGCTGCCTCGTCGATCGTCAGGATGCGATACGGTCCGCCCGTCTGTCGCAGTGCCGCGACAGTATCGGCGCGGGAGATGCTGGCGACCGTGTCATCGCCGTGGCGATACGACGCCGCGGTGATCGCGTCGTGAAGCAGGTAGGCGCCCAACTCATCCCAGGCCCGGTCTACGTTGGCGGCGACGAACACCGCAGTGGGCGAGCCCGCAACGGGAAATTGCGCCAAACCAGGTTCGTGGCCATTGGCCCGGCATTCGGATTCGTAGAATTCCTTCAACCCAGGTGCGGAGGTCTGCGAGATGAGCCCGAGCCCGTGTCGAGCAGCCCGCCGTGCGGCCGCGCGGCTACCCCCGGCGACAAGCAGGTACGGACGCGCCGCGCAAGCCGGCGAAACGCAGATCCGCCTGCTGTCGTAGTCGACGGTTTCGCCGGCGAGCAGCTGCAGCAGCAGTGACAGCCGCTCGTCGGCCAGCTTCCCCCGCGCCCGCATATCGAGCCCGAAATGTTCGTACTCCTCGGCCCGGTGGCCGACGCCGAATGCGTACGAGATCCGGCCCCGGCTGATGATGTCGAGGGCACAGATCTCCTCGGCCAGGCGAACCGGGTCCCAGAACGGGATCGGAACTGCCGCAAGGAGAATGCGCAGATCGTCGGTGCGGGCCGCGATGGCGGAGGCGAGGATGTGTGGGGCGGCAAGGTGTCCGTCGGCAGTACCGTGGTGCTCTGACAGCACCGCCAGTACGGCACCACGCGTCTCAGCCCATGCGCACATCTCGATCGCCGCGGCATACAGGTCACCAGTGGTGGCAGGTCCGCCGGGAGCTCGCATGTCGAACCGCAGCGTGAACATCACGCCGACAGTAACCTAAGTTTTGTTCCGGGTCACGAGCCGACTGCGTGGCACTCTCGTCACGCCCCGTTGTCACGCTGGAGTGGCTGGCGGCGTCGAGAGCCACTCCAGCGTGACAATGGAGCGAAAGTCAGCGGCGCGGCAGGCCTAGCACCTGCGTCGCGATGATGTTGCGCTGAATCTCCGACGTGCCACCGGCGATCGTGCCGCCGAAGCTGCGGGCGTAACGCTCGAACCAGCTCGCGAAATAGTGGTCGAGGTTCATGTGTTCGTACGGGCCGGTCGTCGACGGATGGATTAACCCGTCGGGACCGGCTGCGGTCAAGGCGTTTTCGAACGCGTTGCGCTCAGCCTCGGAGCCGAACAGCTTCAGCACCGACACCGACGCGGTGTCCATCTCCCCACGCGACGCCTTCGCCAGTGCGGCCGAACCCATGGCCCGCAACGCCTGGTAGTCCATGATCGTCGTGGCGTACTGGTCGCGCTCGAGCTCGGTACGCGGCTCGAAATCGGCGAGCATGTTGTCGATGCGGTCGGCGAAGCCGAGCCACATCATGGTGCGCTCGTGGCCGAGCGATCCGTTGGCCACGCCCCAGCCGCCGTTCAGCGGCCCGACAAGGTTTTCGGCGGGCACCCTGGCATCGGTGAAGAAGACCTCGTTGAAGTCGAGGTTCTCCTGACCGGTTATGTCGGCGAACGGCCGGCACACCACACCCGGCGTGTCGGTCGGGATAATCAGCACGCTGATCCCCTTGTGTTTCGGTGCATCCGGGTCGGTACGGACGAAGGTCAGCAGGAAGTCCGCGTCGTGCGCACCCGAAGTCCACACCTTTTGTCCGTTGACGACGAAATGATCGCCATCGAGTACCGCGCGGGTCCGCAGCGACGCCAGGTCCGAACCCGCGCTCGGCTCACTCATGCCCAGTGAGGCCGTCTGTTCACCGCGCAGGACCGGCACGGCCCAGCGGTGCTTCTGCTCGTCAGATCCGAACGTAAGTAGCGACGCCGCAATGATATTGACGCCCTGAGGGTTGAAGCTGTGGTAGATACGTCGTCGGCACAGCTCATCGAGGTGGACGAAAGTCTGCACGACCGAGGCATTACGCCCACCGAACTCGGGGGGTTGGGCCGGCAGCAGCCAGCCGTTGTCGAACAGCAGCCGCTGCCAGTCGCGCGCCCACTGCGGCATGTGCGACACCGACCGGGGCCGTTCCAGCGTCTGAGCCTCGGAGGGCAGGTTGGCATCGAGGAATGCCGCGAACTCGGCGCGGAACTGCTCGACGTCGGAATCGAATGTCAGCTGCATTTACAGTCCCCTGTAGCTCGTGCGGTACTCGGCGGCGATCACCGCGCGGTGTTCGGCGGCGCCGCCCAGCAACAGTTCGCCCGCCTTGGCCCGCTTCAACGCGAACTGCACGTCGTTCTCCCACGTGAATCCCATGGCCCCGAACAGCTGTAGACCGTGGCGGAACACGATTGCCTGACACTCCCCTGCCGCGGCCTTGGCCATCGCCGAAGCCAGCCGACGCCGTGGATCGTCGGCGGCGATGGTCAGCGCGGCGAAGTAGGACAGCGCGCGGGCACGTTCGATCGCGACGTGCATGTCAACGGCCTTGTGCTGCACGGCCTGGAACGAACCGATCGCCACGCCGAACTGCTGACGTTGTTTGACGTGCTCCAGCGCGAGGTCGAGGACCCGCTGGCAGGCGCCGACGGTCGTCACCGCCATACCCGTCAGCGCCAGATGCCGAGCCTTTTCGGTGTCGGCGTGCACTCGGTCGGTGTCCGGCACGTGCACATCGTCGAACGACACCTCGGCGACATGCAGGACCGGATCGAAGATCGGACTGCGCCGGACGACGGCCTTGCCCGCGTCGATCAGGAACACGCCGGCGTCGGTGACGACCGCAAGCGTCTCGGCGCGGTCACCGTCGAGAACGTGGTGGGCGGTGCCGGTCAGTACCCAGCCGGTGGCGTCGCGGTTTGCGGTCACCCCGCCGTAGACGGCGGTGCCAGCATGTGCGACGTCGAACCGGTCCCCGGCCAGGGGCGCGAACTGCGTCATCGTCGCGAGATACGGCGTCAGATCGGTGGCCCGCCCGAGTTCTTCCAGGACGATGGCCAGCTCTACCGCGTTCTCCGGATCGGTCAGTTCCGTCCAGCCCTGGTCGATGTAGCTCTTCCACAGGGGCGTCGGATCGACGTCCTGTTCGGCAACTTCGCGGACCAGCGTGGCCGGGCACTGCTTGGTGACCGCATCGCGCACGGTCTCCTGCCATAGCCGCTGATCGGCATCAAATTCGAGTAGCACCCGCCGCCTCCTGCTGCACTGTCGCGTCGCGATGAGAATAACATTCTCTTTTGGCGATCTGTCGTTCTCACTAGGCAAACATCGGTTCTCCCTGGGCCGACGCTATGCAGCTGATCAGCAGTAGCCTTCACCTGCGACGGAACCGTCGGCTTGGCTGAGAACTATGTTCTTGCTATTGAAGAATATCGATCTAAACTGCAAAGAGATCCGGTGTCGTCGGCACACCGTCATTGGAGGCAGCCCTGGTGATCCAGCACAGCGACGGAACCCAATCCCCCGTCATCGACACCAGCGTGCACATCTTCTTCGGGTCCAACAAGGACTTGCGGCAGAACTTCCTGCGAGAACCGTTCGCCAGCCGCGGTTTTCCCGACTACGAGATGAACTGGTACGGCGCGCCCGGCGGCGAGTACGCCAAGGGCACCAAAGGACCGGACCGCCAGTACCCCGGATCGGACCCGAATCTGGCGGCTCAGCATCTGTTCGACGACCGCGGCGTCGACATCGCGATCCTTCACCCGATGACGCGCGGCATCATGCCCGACCGTCATCTGGGCACGGCGCTGGCCGCGGCGCACAACGACATGATGGTGACGCGCTGGCTCGAACACGACGTGCACGGCGAGAAGTTCCGCGGCACCATCCGCGTCAACCCCGACGACATCACCGGTGCGCTGCGCGAGATCGACAAGTACGAGGACCATCCCCGCGTGGTGCAGATCGGCGTGCCCATGCAGTCGCGTGAGCTGTATGGCAAGCCGCAGTTCTGGCCGCTGTGGGAGGCCGCGGCACAAGCCGGCCTGCCGGTGGCCGTCCACATCGAGGGCGGTGCGGGAATCCAGTTCGCGCCGACGCCGTCGGGCAAGACGCGGACCTACGAGCAGTACCTCGGGTTCATGGCGCTCAACTACCTCTACCACCTGATGAACATGATCGCCGAGGGCGTATTCGAACGGACACCGACGCTCAAATTCGTGTGGGCCGACGGCGCCGCCGATCTGCTGACTCCGTTCATGTGGCGCATGGACTGCTTCGGCCGTCCCCACCTTGAGCAAACGCCGTGGGCGCCGAAAATGCCGAGCGATTACCTGCCCGGGCACGTCTACTTCGTGCAAGGCGCGCTCGACGGGCCCGGCGATGTCGAGTTCGCCGGCGAGTGGTTCGGGTTCACCGGCAAGGAAGACATGGTGATGTTCGGGTCGAGCTACCCGCACTGGCAGCTCAACGAACCCCGCGTACCGGCCGCATTCACCACCGAACAACGCGACAAGTTGTTGTGGCGCAATGCGGCTCAGCTGTATGGGCTCGAAAGCGCGATCACGTCGTCCGCCTTTGCGGCGCGGTAACGGCAACCGAGAGAGGCTACACAGATGTCCATAACGGCGAACCCACGGGTGCCTGCGGCCGAGCGGATCGCGGTGCGGTGCGTCGACTCCGACGTCCACCCCATGCCCAAGCGTGGCGAACTGCTCGAGTACATCCCCGAACCCTGGCGCAGCAAGTACTTCCGCAGCCACCCCGTCGGCGAACAGATCTATTACGACGCACCGGATTACGCGCACGCCTACGCAATGCGTGTCGACGCTTTCCCGCCGGACGGCGAATTCGCCTGCAGTGACCCGGATATGGCCCTGCGCCAGCTCGTCATGGAGGCCGGCTCGGACATCGCGATCCTGGAGCCCACCCACTCCGAAGCCAGGCTGGGAGAGGCCACCGCGGCGTACTGCACCGCGATCAACCAGTGGCTGGCCAACCACTGGCTGGACAGCCACAACAACTGGCATGAGCGGTGGCGGGGTTCGATCTGTGTCGCGATCGAGGAGCCACACACCGCGGTGGCCGAGATTGAGAAGTGGGCCGAACATCCCTATATGGCGCAGGTTCTCATGAAGGCCGAACCGCGCCCATCCTGGGGCGATCCGAAATACGACCCGATCTGGGCCGCGGCAACCAAGCACGACATCACCGTCAGCTGTCACCTCTCGCGCGGCGAGTACGAAACACTGCCGATTCCGCCGGTGGGGCTACCGAGTTACAACCACGATTTCATGGTCACCTATTCGCTGTTGGCGGCCAATCAGGTGATGAGCCTGATCTTCGACGGCGTGTTCGACCGGTTCCCGGCGCTGCGGATCGTGTTCGTCGAGCACGCGTTCACCTGGATCCTGCCCCTGATGTGGCGCATGGATGCCATCTATGAGTCACGGAAGAACTGGATGGACATCAAGCGCAAGCCGTCCGAATACGTCAAGGACCACATCAAATTCACCACCCAGCCCCTCGACTATCCCCAGGACAAGACCGAACTGTCGCGGGCCTTCGAATGGATGGAGTGCGAGAAGATTCTGCTCTACAGCAGCGACTACCCGCACTGGACATTCGACGATCCGCGCTGGCTCGTCAAACATCTCCCCGAACACGCCCGCGAGGCCATCATGTTCCGCAACGGGATTGAGACCTACAAGCTGCCCGAGACCGTTCCGGTCCTCGAGGGCCAGGTGCGGGTGTTCTGAAATTGACCGAGCAGAAACCGCCCAGGCTCGCACAGGGACGCGAGCACGTCGTCGCCACCGTCGACGAAATCCCGCCCGGCACACACAAGCTGGTGCCCATCGGCCGCCACGGTGTCGGCGTGTACAACGTCAACGGCACGTTTTACGCCATCGCGAACTACTGCCCGCACGAGGGCGGTCCGTTGTGCGCGGGCCGGGCTCGGGGACGCACCGTCGTCGACGAGACCGCACCGGGTGATGCGGTCATGGTGCGCGACATGGAGTACATCTACTGCCCCTGGCATCAATGGGGTTTCGAGTTGGCGACCGGCACCACCGCGGTCAAGCCGGAATGGAGCATCCGCACTTACCCGGTGCGGGTCGTGGGCGATGAAGTGTTGGTGATGGCATGAGCGATACGGCGACGATCCTTGGCACCCCGGACCTCAAGCGGGGCGAGAAGTCGATTGAGATCAACGGCGGGAACGTCGTCTACGAGATTCTCGGCAAAGAGGGTGACTTCATCGCGCTGACCCCGGGTGGCCGGTTCAGCAAGGACATTCCCGGGCTGCGGCCGCTGGCGCAGGCGCTTGTCAAAGGCGGCTATCGGGTGCTGCTGTGGGACCGCCCCAACTGCGGCAAGTCCGACGTGCAGTTCTACGGCCAGAGCGAATCCCACATGCGGGCCGAGACGCTGTACACACTGATCTCGAAACTCGGTATCGGACCGTGCATCATCGCGGGCGGCTCCGGCGGCGCTCGGGACTCGATGCTGACGACGATGCTCTATCCCGAGATCGTGACGAAGCTCGTCGTGTGGAACATCGTCGGCGGGGTGTACGGCTCGTTCGTCCTGGGCTCCTACTACATCGTGCCGAGCATCCTCGCTGTCCGCGGCGCGGGCATGAAAGCCGTTGCGCACATAGATGAGTGGAAGGAACGAATCGCCGAGAACCCGGCCAACCGCGACCGGATCATGGCCCAGGATTCCGACGAGTTCCTCAAACTGATGCTCCGCTGGCTCAATGCCTTCGTGCCGAAACCGGGTCAGACCATCCCCGGCGTCGAAGACGAGATGTTCGACAACATCAAGGTTCCGACGTTGATCATCCGCGGCGGCGAGAACGACCTCGATCATCCCAAGCGCACCTCGCTGGAGGTGAGCTGCCTGATCAAAGGCTCGAAGCTGATCGACCCACCGTGGCCAGAGGACGCCTGGGAGCGGGCCGGTGAAGCTCGGGCATCGGGGAAGGTCAAGCGGTTCAACATGTTCGACACGTGGGTGCAGGCCGCGCCCGCGATCCTGGAATTCCTGAAGTCGTGACGGGCTCAGACCGTCCGGATGTGCACCTCGCAGTTGAGCGAGGCTTCGAGCGCGGTGTGGATGCGGCTTTCCGGGATGCGTTCCAGATCGGCTTTGCGCAACGTGACCGACACCACGTCCCAGCCGTCCTGGTCGACCGATCGGGCGATCTCGCCGGTCAACCCGAATCCGGCGAGCACCCCGTGCGCATCGTCATCGGTGCCCCGGCTGACGAATGTCACCACGCCAGCCGTCGGCACCGTCCCGAAAGCCTTGGTGCACAATCCCATCACGAGGGCCTGCAACTGCTGCGCATCGTCTCCGGCGATGAGGACCTCCACTTCGCGCCGGTGCGCGGGGAGGCCGGCAAGCTGGTTGTCCAGAACATCGGCGCCGTGCTCGACAAGCAGTTCTCGGAGCGCTGCCATGCCGTCGGCTAGCTGTTGCGGCCCGAGCTCACCCGCCGGGTCCACTCCGACTCGCACCACCGCAGTTCTCATGCCGGTAAGCCTAGCCGGGGACGGGATATGACCATGACGACCGATCTGACGGTGGCCGCCTGGCCCGGTTTGACGCCGCGACTGCTGCGCGCCGAGGCCGAGACCCTCGCCGACTACACGTCGGCGGGAGGTTATGCCGGCCTTCACGATCCGAGTGGGCTTCTCGAAACCGTCGCTGCCAGCGGACTCCTCGGACGGGGCGGTGCGGCGTTCCCCCTCGCGGTGAAGCTGCGCACGGTGCGAGACAACGGCCGCGACGCGGCCGGGACGGTGGTGATCGCCAACGGTGAGGAGGGTGAGCCCGCGTCGGTCAAGGACCGGTGGCTCCTGCGGAACCGCCCGCACTCGATTCTGGATGGCTTACGGCTGGCAGCCCAGATCGTCGGTGCCGATCGCGCTGTGGTGTACGTGTCCGACGCGGCGGCCGCGCGTAGCGTCCAGCAGGCCATCGCCGAACTCCACGACGAAATGGGTTCCACCGCGGTCGAACTGGTCACGGTCGCGCCCGGTTACGTCGCAGGCGAGGAGACCGCCGCCGTGCACGTCGTGAACGGCGGACCGGCCAAACCCACCGACAAACCTCCGCGGCCGTTCGAAGAAGGCGTCGACGGCCTGCCCACGTTGATCAGCAACGTCGAGACGCTGGCCCACCTGGCCTATCTTCACCGGCATGGTGCCGCGGAATTCCGGTCAGTGGGAACCGGCGATTCCCCGGGTACCTTCCTCGCCACCATCAGCGGCGCCGGACGCGCCCCCGCGCTCTACGAACTGCCGCACGGCGTGGCGTTCGCCGATCTTCTGACCCTGCACGGCGTCTCACCCGACAAGGTCTCCGGCGCGCTCATGGGCGGATACTTCGCCGGGTTGCTCAATCGCGACATCCTCGGTGCGACCCTCGACCACGAGACCGTCCGCGGGCTCGGCAGCGGCCTGGGCTGCGGCGCCATCAGCATTCTCACCGACGACTGCCCGGTGGCGGTCGCGGCTGCCGTGCTGGCCTACTTCGACCGCGAGAACGCAAGCCAGTGCGGCTCGTGCTTCAACGGCACGGCGGCCATGGCCGCGGTCGCAACGGCACTGCGGGGCGGCGAGGCCACCGAAGACGATGTGGCGCGGCTGCGCCGGTGGTCGGTTGTGCTGCGCGGCCGCGGAGCCTGCGCGACGCTCGACGGGGCGGCGAACGTCGCGGCGAGCCTGCTGGCGCAGTTCCCGGACGCGGTGCAGCGCCATCTCGAAAGTGCTTGCCACGCTTGCCGTTCCGGAGCATTTACCGCGGCGCGACCGTACGAGGTGGAGCGACTGGAGGCGGTGATGGCGGTATGAAGGTCAAGCTCGACCGCACGATGTGTGACGGCTTCGGATTGTGCGCGAAGCACGCGCCGGAGTACTTCCCGCTCGACGACTGGGGGTATGCGTCGCTGGAGGGCACCGGCGCGGTGCCTGCGGACGACGAGGACGCCGTCAAGCGCGCGTTACTGGATTGCCCGGTGCACGCGATCATCGAGCTGAAAGAGAAGCGGCGGCGCCCCGCCGGCGAGAAGGGATAGGTCGACTTGGCACAGATACCCGGGCGTCCGCTCCCGTCGGTCACCGCGCTGAACGAGTACTACTGGACCGCGGGCGCCGACGGCGTGCTGCGCCTGCAGGAGTGCCACGCCTGTAACGCGCTCATTCATCCACCGCAGCCGGTGTGCCGCTACTGTCGCAGTCGCGACCTGGGTGTGCGCGAGGTGTCGGGCCGCGGTTCGTTGGCCGGGTTCACGATCAACCACCGGTTCGGATTTCCCGATCTCCCGCCGCCGTATGTGGTCGCCGAGGTGGCTGTAGCCGAGGATCCGCGAGTCCGGTTGACCACCAACATCGTCGACTGCGACCCCGAAACCCTGGAGCTCGGGCAGCCGGTGGAAGTCGACTTCCAGCACATCGAAGACGTCTGGCTGCCAGTGTTCAAACCGTCCGCGGACACCACCCCGGTTCCGCCGCCGGTCGACGAGATCGCGCCACAGGACATCGGCAAGTACGTCCGGCCGATGCTGACCGAGAAGAAGTTCGAGGACCACTCCGCGATCACGGGCATCGGAATGTCGACGATCGGCCGCAGGCTGATGGTCCCGCCGCTGTCGCTGACCATCGAGGCCGCCGCGAAGGCGGTTGCCGACGCGGGCCTGACCTTCGACGACATCGACGGACTTTCCACCTACCCGGGACTCGACGTGGCCGGCATGGGTGAGGGCGGCGTCAGCGCGCTGGAGGGCGCGCTCGGGCTGCGGCCGACGTGGATCAACGGCGGCATGGACACATTCGGCCCCGGCGGCTCGGTCATCGCCGCGATGATGGCCGTGGCCACCGGTATGGCCCGGCACGTTCTGTGCTTCCGCACGCTGTGGGAGGCGACGTTCGGGCAGCTGGTCAAGGAAGGCAAGATGTCACCGCCCATGGGTGGCCGGACCAATAGCTGGCAGCACCCGTACGGCGCCACCTCGGCCGCACACACGTTGGCCCAGAACGCGGGCAGGCACTTCGACCGGTACGGCACGACCCGCGAAACGCTCGGCTGGATCGCGCTCAACCAGCGGGCCAACGCCGCGCTGAACCCCACCGCGATCTACCGCGATCCGATGACGATGGACGACTACCTCTCGGCCCGTACGATCACGACGCCGTTCGGCCTGTACGACTGCGACGTGCCATGCGACGGCGCGGTGGCTGTGATCGTCTCGGCCATAGACGCCGCGCGCGATCTGGCCAAGCCGCCCATCCGGTTCGAGGCCGTCGGCACCCAGATCATCGAACGACTCGACTGGGACCAGACCACGCTGACGCACGAACCGCAGGTGCTGGGGCAGAGCGCGCATCTGTGGTCGCGAACATCGTTGCGGCCCAATGACGTCGACGTGGCCGAGCTGTACGACGGCTTCACCTTCAACTGCCTGTCCTGGCTCGAAGGCCTTGGGTTCTGCGGCATCGGCGAGGCCAAGGACTTCCTCGAAAGCGGCCACAACATCGCCCGCGACGGCATCATCCCGCTCAACACCCACGGCGGCCAGTTGTCTCACGGCCGCACACACGGCATGGGTCTGATCCACGAGGCCGTCACACAATTGCGCGGCGAGGCAGGTGACCGCCAGGTCGCGAACGCCAAAGTGGCCGTGGCAAGTTCGGGCGGCCTGACGCCAAGCGGCGTGCTGCTGCTGCGGACGGACGACTGACCATGGCGAGGAGCGCCCCGCATCCCAGAGTCGTCATGGTCGACGGCGTGCCGATGTCGGCATCGGTGGCCGAGGCGGCCGACCCGCGCGCCATCGTCGTCGCACTGCACGGCGGCGCCACCACGTCGGCCTATTTCGACTGCCCCGGCCATCCCGAGCTGTCATTGCTGCGGACAGCGGTAGAGCGCGGTTTCACCGTGGTCGCGCTGGATCGCCCCGGCTACGGCGCATCGGCGGCATATCCCGACGCGATGGCGCACCCCGATCAGCGGGTCGCACTGGCTTTCGGCGCGGTCGAGCGCATCGCGGGCCCGGGCCCGGTGTTTCTGCTCGGCCATTCGATGGGGTGCGAACTGGCGGTGCGGATGGCGCTGCGTGCCGAACCGGCTGTGCTCGGGATCTCGCTGGCCGGCACGGGACTCCGGTACCAGACCGGGGCTCGCGACATCCTGAAGAACGCCTCGATCGACCACCGTCCGCGCGGCCTGCGCGACCTGCTGTGGCAACCGGAGCGCCTGTACCCCGGTGATGTGCTGGGCAACGGATTGTCTGCCGGCGGCACGCGGTACGAGGCCGATGTCGTCAAAACGTGGGCATCCCGCGACCTTCCGGAGCTTGCGGCGCAAGTCACGGTGCCGGTGCAATTCCTGGCGGGCGATCACGAAAGCGTCTGGGAGTCCGACGCCGACGCGCTCGCCGACATCGCCGCGCTGTTTCGCGCCGCGCCGCGGGTCGCTGTCGGCGAGGTCGCCGACAGCGGTCACAACCTCAGCGTGGGGCTGACCGCTCCCGCGTATCACCACGCGGTCTTGTCGTTTGCCGACGACTGCGTGGTGGCTCACCGCGCCGGTGGCGCCGGAAAAACTGAAGTGGAAGTGGAGGCAGGTTGATGCGAGTCGGATTTATCGGATTGGGCAGCCAGGGAGCGCCGATGGCCCGGCGGATCGTCGAGGGCGGCTACGAAACCACGCTGTGGGCGCGCCGTCCGGCCTCGGTCGAACCATTCGCCGACACCGCGGCCAAAGTGGCCGGCTCCCCTGCCGAACTGGCCGCGGCCAGCGACCTCGTGTGCCTGTGCGTTGTCGGCGATGACGACGTCAAGCAGGTTCTCGGCGGCGAGAACGGTGTCCTGGCCGGCCTGGCACCGGGCGGCATCATCGCCATTCACTCCACCGTGCATCCCGACACCTGCGCCGAGCTCGCCGAACAGGCAGCCGCGCAGGGCGTTTCGGTGATCGACGCCCCGGTCAGCGGTGGCGAACCCGCGGCCACGGCGGGCACGCTGCTCGTGATGGTCGGCGGTGAGGCCGAAGTGGTCGAACGGGTCCGCCCGGTGTTCGCCACCTACGCCGACCCGATCGTGCATCTGGGCGGCGTTGGCGCAGGCCAGGTCGCCAAGATACTCAACAATCTGCTCTTCAGCGCCAATCTGGGCGCGGCGATGAGCGCACTGGAACTCGGTGAGGCCCTTGGTGTTCCACGCACAGCACTGTGCGAGGTGATCACGCGGGGCTCGGCCACCAGCAAGGCGCTCAACAGCATCGCGATGTTCGGCGGCACACTGGACAATCTCGCGCCGATCGCTGGTGCGTTGTTGCAGAAGGACTGCCGGCATGCGGCGAGTCTGGCCGATACCGCGTCGGCGCCCCATGGCGCCGTGTTCGACGCGGCCGACGCGGCGCTGGCCCTCATGAACCACCCGCGCTGATGCGCATCGGTTTCATCGGGGTCGGCCGGATGGGCTCCCCGATGGTGCAGCGCCTCGTCGCGGCCGGCCACGACGTGCACGCGGTGACCCGGACCGACGACAAACGCGCCGCGGCAGTCGAACTGGGTGCGCATCCGGTGGCCGTCCCGGCCGACGCCGGACGGGACGCCGACGTCGCGATCGTGTGTGTGTTCACCGACCAGCAGGTACGTACGATCTGCCTCGATGACGACCTGATCGGCGCCATGTCGCCCGGATCGGTCGTCGTGCTGCACACCACGGGGAGTCCGCGCACAGCCGAGGAGATCGCGCGCCGGGCAGCCGAGCACGACGTCGCCGTCGTCGACGCGCCGGTCAGCGGAGGTCCCCACGACATCGCCGCCGGAACGGTGACGGTGTTCATGGGTGGAACCGACGATGCGGTCGCACGCGCCAAGCCGGCAGTGTGCGCATACGCCAATCCGATTCTGCACGTTGGACCGGTCGGTGCGGGCCAGCGGGTCAAGCTCGTCAACAACACACTGTTCGCGGCGCAGATCGGTCTGGTCGCCGAAGGCGTGCGGCTCGGCAGTGAGCTCGGCATCGCGGAGTCCACGCTGCTGACAGCCCTCGTCCACGGCAGCGCGGGCAGCCGCGCGCTCAGCGGTATCGCCGCCACGGGATCGGCCGACGCGTTCATCACGAGGGTCGGCGAGTTCATCGGCAAGGACGTGGCTGTCGTTCGCAAGACAGCGGCTGAACTGGGCACCGATCTCGGCGTGCTCGACGCGACGGTCAGCGCGGCGCTGAAGTAACGCAGATCAACACCTATTTCGTGCTTTTCAACGACTCCCAAAGGGATTACTGTTACCGTTACAGTTCAGCAGTTTCCCGTAACGCCTCTCAGTGCGCTTCCGGCACAGCCCGCCGTGGAGGAGGAGCCCATGACCAAGCCTCAGGTGATCTTCGATCCTTTCTCGGAGGACTACTTCAACAACCCCTTCGACATCTACCGGCAGATGCGCGAGGAGACCCCGCTGTACTACAGCGCGGAGCAGGACTTCTACGCCCTCACCCGTCACGAGGACGTCGCGGCCGCGTTGAAGGACCATGAGGCCTTTTCGTCGTCACGCGGCTGCGATCTGGCGATGGTCCAGGGAGACGAGCCCCCGCAGAAGTCGATCATCTTCATGGACCCACCCGACCATCGGCACATGCGCAGCCTGCTCAACAAGGCCTTCACGCCACGCGCCGTTCAGGCTCAGAAGGACACCATCGTCGAACAGATCGACCACTACCTCGGCCAGATCGATTCCGACGAGTTCGACATCGTGCAGGATTTCTCCGGCCCGTTCCCGGTCGAGGTGATCACCCGGATGGCCGGTGTCGACCCCGAATATCGTCAGCAGGTCCGGCACTGGATCGACACGAGCCTGTCGCGCGAGCCGGGCCAGATCGGCTACTCCGAAGCGGGAATGCAGGCCAACATCGACACCGGCATCTACTACTACTCCCTGGTGCAGAAGCGGCGCGAGAACCCGCAGGACGACATGATCAGTCGCCTCATCGCCGCCGAGATCCCCGGCGAGGACGGGCAGATGCGCCGCCTCGACGACATCGAGATCACCGGGTTCGCCACGTTGCTCGGCGGCGCGGGCGCCGAGACCGTCACCAAGCTCGTCGGCACCGCGATGGTGTTGTTCGCGCGCCACCCCGAGCAGTGGCAGAAGCTGCTCGACGATCGCGACAAAGTTCCGGCGGCGGTCGAGGAACTTCTGCGCTACGAGGGTCCGGTGCAGTACAACGTCCGCTACACGCTCAAAGAGGCGCATGTGCCCAGCGGCACGATTCCGGCGGGCAAGCCCGTATTCCTGATCAGTGCGGCGGCCAACCGAGACCCCGAAGCGTTTACGAATGCCGATGCCTTCGACATCGACCGCAACCGCACCGAAGCTCAGAATCTGGGGCTGGGCTACGGAATTCACAGTTGTCTGGGAGCGGCACTCGCCCGGATGGAGAGCGCGATCGCCCTGGAGAAGTTGCTCGATTTCATGCCACGGTACGAGGTGAAGTGGGATGGTCTGCAGCGGGTACACATGCAGAACGTCGCCGGGTATTCCCATGTCCCCGTGAAGGTGTTGCGATCATGAGCAAGAAGATCCATGTCGATTTCGGCCTGTGCGAAAGCAACGGCGTTTGCATGGGTGTCATCCCCGAGGTGTTCGATCTCGACGACGAAGATTATCTGCACGTTCTGCAGGAAGATGTGACTGCCGACAACGAGGCCCAGGTACGCGAGGCCGTCCGGCAGTGCCCACGCCAGGCGATCTCGATCGACGAAGAGCCCTAGTTTGCGTTTTGTCTTCGTACACGGTGGATTTCACGCCGCCATTCCTACAGTCGTCCGCGCGAACTGGCCGAGCTGTGCATCCATGCGACGACCCCGCCAGGGACAATATCGAGTTTGATCGTGCGCCTGGCGTCAATTCTGCTGCGGCTCCGAGCTTTTAATGTTCGCGTGAGTAACGCTGTGGCGGAAATCCACGCCGAAAATCGCCACTGCGTTACTCACGCGGGGCTCGATCCGCGTCAACGGATCAGCCCGCCGCGATGACAGACTTACCGAAGCTTTCGACGGTTTCCAGCGCGTGGGACAAGCTGTCGCCCGGGAGTGTGACATGTAGCCAGGTCACCCCGAGTGCGGCAAGCTTATCGACGCCGGCCAGGTAGGCGTCGGCATTGAAATCCTCGTCGCCGGGATTGCCACCGTCGAAGTTGTTGAACACGATGTCGATCGATGCGGGGTCTCGATCGACGGCGCTCAACCGAGCACGAAGATCCTCGACCCCGCCTGCCAGCTTGTCCAGAGAATCCAGCGCCGCTGTACCCGCCGTCTGCGCCAGGCCGGGCGGTGCGGCGAACGGGCACCACCCGTCACCGTGCTTGGCCACCCGCGACCGCGCGGCGGACGTGTTGCCGCCGATCCAGATCGGTGGGTGCGGCTGGCTCACCGGACGTGGGTGAGCCGTGATGCCGCGGGCGCTGAAGTGCTTGCCCTCGAACGTCAGGTCGTCGGTGGTCCAGACGGCACGGATGACCTCTAAGGCTTCGTCGAACAACTCCGTGCGCTCGTCGTAGGCCACGCCGAGCGCCGCGAACTCGCGCTTAAGATAGCCAACACCGACCGCCAGGGTGAACCGTCCACCGGACAGCAGGTCGAGGGTTGCCCCGGATTTGGCGACCACGAACGGGTTTCGGTACGGCAGGACGACGATGTTGGGCACGAGGCGCAGCGTTGTCGTGCCCGCCGCGGCGAACGCCATTGCCACGAAGGGATCCAGCGCGTCATGACCGCCGGCGTCCAGCCACCGCTGCGACGGCGCCGGGTGGTCGGTGAACCCGAACCCGTCGAAACCGGCAGCTTCGGCCGCAACCGCCACCGCGGTGATCCCGTTGCCGCTCACCAGATCCGGGTGATACGGGTGGGTGTGCATCGGGTGGGTGATGCTGTAGCGCACTGCGGCCGCCGGGTCAGGCGGGGAAGCCGGAGAGGATCACGCCGTTGCAGTCGGCCGCGCTTTGGCGGACCTTGGCCGCCTTCTGGTAGGCGTCGGAGTAGTACCACTCGCGCGCCGCGTCGACGGACTCGAACTCCAGGACGACCGTCTGGGTGCCGTGCCAGGTTCCCTCGACGACTTCCGGCTTCTGGTCGACGGCGACGATGGTCGCGCCGGCCATGGCCTGCTGCGCCAACTTGGCGTACTCGCCCATGCCCGCCGGATCCTTGATGTCCTCGGTGATGATTACGTAGCCTTTTGCCATCGAATGTCCTTATCTACTCGGAGATCTCGCTGATCGCCCGTTCCGGGCAGTTCTCGACCGCCTCGCGGGCGGCATCCTCGAGGCCGGCTGGCACGTCCTCCGGGTCGGCGACCGCCCAACCATCGTCTGACATCTCGAAGACTTCGGGACACAGCGTCAGGCACATGCCGTGGCCTGCACAACGGTCTTCGTCGACCCTGACGCGCATCAGGTGTCGAACTCCAGATGCAGTTCGGTCAAGCCGCGCAGGATGAATGTCGGGATGTAGTTGTAGCGCCGCTCCCCCGCCGGCCCGTGCTTGGTGTCGGAGATCCGGATATCGGTCGTGCGGTCGAGCAGACGCTCGAGGCCGACGCGAGTCTCGGCTCTGGCCAGCGGCGCACCGGGGCAACTGTGGATGCCGCGGCCGAAAGCCAGGTGTTGACGCGCGTTCTTGCGAGCCGGGTCGAACGTGTCGGGATCTTCGAAGCGGCGGGGGTCGCGGTTGGCCGCCCCGTTGAGCACCATCACCGTGGTGCCCGCGCTCAGTTCGGTGTCTCCGATGGTGACCGGGCAGCGCGAAAGCCGGAAGTCGCCCTTCACCGGGCTCTCGATGCGTAGGGCCTCTTCGATGAAATTCGGTATGAGGCTGCGGTCATCGCGCAGGCGCTGCTGGATGTCGGGCTGTTCCCCGAGCACTTTGAGCGCGGTGCTCAGAAGTCGCACCGTGGTTTCCTGACCGGCCGAGAAGACGTTCGTCGCAACGCGGGCGACATCGCCGACGTCGGGAAGCGTCCCATCCGGGAACGTCGCAGTGGCAAGCCCCGTAAGCACGTCGTCGCGCGGGTTGGCCCGGCGATCTGACGCATAGTCGGCGAACTGCCCGTAGAGGAATTCCAGCGGACTGTGCGACAACGATTCCTTACTGGTGCTGCCGACACCGCCGCCGGAGTGTTGCTTGATGCCGTTGACGAAGGACTCCCGGTCCTCGTCGGGTATGCCGAGCAGGTCGGCGATCACCAACAGCGTGAAGGGGCCGGCGAAACCCCTGATGAACTCGCCCTCACCCGGCGCGAGGAAGTTGTCGAGCACTTCGTCGGCAAGCTGCCACATCGCATCCTCGTTCTCCTTGAGGCGCTTCGGCGTGATGAGCCGCATCAGCAGCGACCGGTGATCGGTGTGTGTCGGCGGATCCAGTGTCGGCAACTGGTCGCTGAACGGCAGCTCGTCGCGGTGCTTTTCGATGAGTTCGGTGACCTCTTCGCCGCTGCGGCCCTCCAGCGGTACCGGGAAGCCTGGGAACGGACCCGTCACCGAGATGCACGACGAGAACGTCTCCTCGTCGTTGTAGACCTGAACGGCTTCTTCCCACCCGGTCACCATCGTCACGTTGTAGTGGTCCTCGCGTGTGACCGGGCACCTGTCACGCAGCGCCTCGAAGAACGGGTACGGGTTGTCGACCAATCGTTCATCGCGGAAGAAATCGATACCGGTTGGGTCGATCGCCATGTGCTGCTCCCGTTCCAGCCGCCTCAGCGAGAATGCGGCTCTCATTCTTGAGTATTAGATTTCCACAGCGCCTGTATCGCGTCAATCCGATACCGCGCGATCGCGCGGCCCACTCGTGGCAGCGGCGGCTCGTACTCGACTTAGTTAGACGAACGTCAACTATATCCACCGTAGAAAACCGCTGCTAAAGTTCGCAGAATGGCCAAGCCGGGCGTCGCGACAGGGACTGACGGTGGTCAGCGACGGGCGTCGTACCAACGGGCGCGTTCGCACGAGACCAAACGCGATCTGGTCCAGGCGGCGATGGCGCTGTGGCGGACAAACGGCTACGCGCGGACGACCGTTGCCGACATCTGCCGGGCCGCAGGAGTCTCGCGCGCGCTGTTCTACTTCTACTTCCCGGCCAAGGAGGACGTGCTCTTCGAGGTGGGGCTGCTGTCGACCCGGTCAGCGCAGAAGCGCGTGCAATCTCTCCTCGACTCCGATTACGACGTGGTGCCGGTCATCGCCGAGGCGCTGCGCAGCCTGGAGCGGTCGATGGCGCGCAACCCGCCCGAGTTGATCATCGAGACCATCTTGGAGGGCTACCGCCACGAACACCGCATTCTGAGCGGTGACGGCCATCCGGATGCGCTGAGCGCGGACATGTTCGGTGAGCTGTTCGCCAGGGCACAGGTCGATGGCAAGCTCGCGGCCCACGTCGACGTGGGCCATCTGTCGCATCTGGCCCAGATTCTCGTGAGCGAAGGCGTGCGGCACTGGGCCGGGGGCAGCTATGGGGACCGCTCGTTCGCGGACGTGGTGACCGACGATATCGCCGCACTGATCGCCGGCTTCAACACCGTCAAACCCTAGATCGCAAGGAGGCGATATGGCTTGGGATTTCGAAACTGACGCCGAGTATCAACAGGTGCTCGACTGGGCGGATGAGTTCGTTCGCGACCGCGTCGAGCCCCTCGACCTGGTGTGGCCTCACCAGCAATACACCCCGCTGGAGGGCAAACGCCGCGAAGCGATCGCTCCACTGAAAGACGAAGTGCGCCAGCGAGGTTTATGGGCCACCCATCTGGGGCCCGAGCTCGGGGGCCAAGGATACGGTCAGCTCAAGCTCGCGCTGCTCAACGAGATCCTGGGCCGCTCGCAGTGGGCCCCGATCGTATTCGGCTGCCAGGCACCGGATACCGGCAACGCCGAGATCATCGCGCACTACGGCACCCACGAGCAGAAAGACCGATACCTTCGGCCGCTGCTCGACGGTGAGCTGTTCTCGTGCTATTCGATGACCGAACCGCACGCAGGCGCCGACCCGACGCTGTTCACCACCCGGGCGGTACGCGACGGCGATGACTGGGTGATCAACGGGTGGAAGTTCTTCTCGTCCAACGCTGCGACCGCATCGTTCCTGATCGTGATGGTGGTGACCAATCCCGACGTCAGCGCCTATCAGGGCATGTCGATGTTCCTCGTGCCGACCGACACCCCTGGCGTCAAGATCGTCCGCAACGTGGGCCTGTACGGCGAACGGGACGACGAAGGCTCCCATGCCCTCATCCACTACGACAACGTCCGGGTGCCCAACGCGGCGCTGCTGGGCGGTGAAGGGCAGGCGTTCGTCATCGCCCAGACCCGGCTGGGCGGCGGACGGATCCACCATGCCATGCGCACCATCGGTCTCGCCCGCAAGGCGCTCGACATGATGTGCGAACGTGCGTTGAGCCGCGAGACGCAGGGCAGCCGTCTGTCCGACAAGCAGTTCGTGCAGGGCTACATCGCCGACTCGTATGCACAGCTGTTGCAGTTCCGGTTGATGGTGCTCTACACCGCGTGGGAGATCGACAAGTACAACGATTACAAGAAGGTCCGCAAGGACATCGCAGCCGTGAAGGTCGTAATGCCGACGGTTCTGCATGACATTGCCTGGCGCGCAATGCAGGTGCACGGCGCGCTGGGCGTCACCAACGAGATGCCGTTCCTCGGGATGGTCACCGGCGCGGCAGTGATGGGCCTGGCCGACGGCCCGACCGAGGTGCACAAGACGACGGTCGCCCGGCAGGTGTTGCGCGATTACGAGCCGACCGATGACACCTGGCCCACCGAGTGGATTCCCCGTAAGCGGGAAGCGGCGCTGGCGCGGTTCGCCGACTACCTGGAAGCCGAGGTCGGCAACCTGTGAGTGGGATCGACGTTGCGCGCCTTGCCGATTGGATGGACAACGCGGGCCTGCCCGGCAAAGGCGAACCCCTCACGGCGCGTTTTCTGTCCGGCGGAACCCAGAACGTGATCTACGAACTGCGCCGCGGCGAGGAGCAGTGCGTCATCCGCATGCCACCCCCTGGCGCTCCGCCCGACCGCGACAAGGGCATCCGGCGCGAGTGGCGCATCATCGAAGCGCTCGACGGCACGGATGTCCCGCACACCCCCGCGGTCGCGATGTGTGCCGATTCAAACGTGCTGGGCCGGCCGTTCTATCTCATGGGATTCGTCGACGGCTGGTCCCCGATGGACCGGCACGGCACGTGGCCCGAACCGTTCAACAGCGACATCGGCGCCCGTCGCGGCCTGAGTTACCAACTCGCCGAAGGTATCGCACTCCTGTCGAAGGTCGACTGGAAGACGCGGGGCTTGGCCGACCTCGGCCGGCCGGACGGGTACCACGAGCGGCAGGTCGACCGCTGGATCGGCTTCCTCGAACGGATCAAGAAGCGTGAGCTCCCCGGACTGGACGTCGCGACCGACTGGCTGCGTGCACATCGGCCACTCGACTTCATCCCGGGCTTGATGCACGGCGACTATCAGTTCGCCAATGTCATGTACCGGCACGGCGCACCGGCCGCCCTCGCCGCGATCGTCGACTGGGAGATGGGTACCGTCGGCGATCCCAAGCTTGATCTGGCCTGGATGGTGCAGAGCTGGCCCGCCGATCCGAATGCGCCGGACGATTCGGAGATGAGCTACGTCGACATGCGCGGCATGCCGTCGCGTGACGAGGTCGTCGCGCACTACGCCCGGGTTTCGGGACGCCAGGTCGACGATCTGGACTACTACCTCGTGCTGGCCAAGTGGAAGCTTGCGATCGTGCTGGAACAGGGCTTTCAGCGCGCGGGCGACGACGAGAAACTGCTGGCGTTCGGGCCCGTCGTGACCGACCTGATGGCCTCGGCAGCCGAACTGGCCGAATCCAGCGACTACCGGTGAGAGCCGCGGTCTGCCGACAGTACGGACCGCCCGAATCGGTCGCGGTCGAGGAGGTCACCTCACCGGTTCTGGCACCGGGCCAGATTCGAGTCCGCGTCGGCGCTGCTGCGGTCAACTTCCCCGACGTACTTCTGGTGGCCGACCGATACCAGGTGAACGTGCCGGTGCCTTTTGTGCCCGGCAGCGAGTTCGCCGGGGTGATAACGGAGATCGCGGCAGACACCACGGGTTTCGCGGTGGGCGACCGTGTCACCGGAACGGGAATGTTCGGAGCTTTCGCCGAGGAGGTCTGCGTCGACGGCGGGGCACTCGCCCGAGTTCCCCACGGTGTGGACGACCGTACGGCCGCGGCGTTCGGCGTCGCGCACCGCACCGCCTATCACACCCTGCGGTCGGTGGCACAGGTGCAGCGGGGCGACGACGTGATCGTGCTGGGGGCCGGCGGCGGCGTCGGGCTCGCCGCGGTACAGCTCGGAGTCGCGCTCGGCGCGCGCGTGACGGCCGTGGCGTCATCCGACGAAAAGCTCGGTGTGGCCGCCGGTTACGGCGCGTACGGGCTTGTCAACCACACTGCCGGTCAGTTGCGTTCGGCGCTGCGCCACGCGCTTCCCGACGGCGCACATGCCGTCGTCGATTTGGTCGGCGGCGAGCTCTCCGAACCCGCGCTGCGATCATTACGCCGGGGCGGCCGGTTCGTCACCGTCGGCTACGCGTCCGGCGTCATCCCCCGCATTCCACTCAATCTGGTGCTGGTCAAAGGGGTGCACATTCTGGGCTTTCAGTTCCAGGACATTCCGCCAGACCAGTTCGCGCGCAACGAATCCGAGTTGCGGGAGTTGGTGGCGGCCGGCGCCGTCGAACCACACATCGGCGCTGTCTTTCCCCTAGCCGAGACTGCTGCGGCGTTGCGGCACGTCGCCGATGGGCACGCGATCGGCAAGGTCATCATCGACGTGCGCTAAGCGGTATCGGGCTCCTCAGGATTGCTTCGGCGGGTAGAAGTACTCCCGCCAGGCCGTGATCTTCTGGTCCGTCACCTCGTAGGCGCCCATGACCGGCCAGCTCATCTGCTTGCCGTCCACAATCCAGTGATCGCGGCGCTCCATCAGCACCACATCGCCGTCGACGGCGAGATGCAAGATCTCAAGGTCGACGCACTCACCGCCGGCGAAGAACACCTTCATCATCTCGTGGATCGCGTCCCGCCCGGACAGCTTCGGCCAGTCGGGTCCGATGTCGAACGTCGCGTTCTCGGCGAAGTGACTCATGACTTCGTCGACGTCGTTGCTGCCCCATGCGGCGATCTCGGCGCGCACGATTTCCTCAGCGGTCATTGTCTTCCCGTCGGTCCGGCGTGACACCATCTTTACATTTCTAGGGCTGATCGTAAATGCCGCCGACTCGCCCGTGAACCTTGACCGTGCGTCGACAAACCTGCTAAGCAAGTGCACAGTGGCACTCATCCCGTTCGAGTGCACGTGCCCGAATCAACTCGACTCGCTCGAGCCCACCGGATGGAGCTTCGATGGCCGCGCCGACGGTACCGACGGAATCCGACGTCTATTACGACCCGTACAACGTCGACCTCAACATGAACCCCCATCCGGTTTTCGCCAGGATCCGGGAAGAAGCGCCGCTGTACTACAACGAGCAGCACGATTTCTACGCACTGAGCCGCTACGACGACGTCAACAAGGGCGTGGTCGACCACGAAACGTTCATCTCCGGGCGCGGCGCGGTGCTCGAGATCATCAAGTCCGGTATGGAGATCCCCCCGGGCACACTGATTTTCGAAGATCCGCCGATTCACAACATCCACCGCAACCTGCTGTCGCGTATGTTCACCCCGCGCAAAGTGCTCGCGCTCGAGCCGCAGATCCGCGAGTTCACCGCGCGTTGCCTCGATCCAATCGTGGGGTCCGGGAAGTTCGACTTCGTCAACGATCTCGGCGAGCAGATGCCCATGCGCGTCATCGGCATGCTGTTGGGCATCCCCGAAGATCGGCAGCGCCAGATCACCGACCACGGCGAAGAGGTGCTGCAGGGGCAGACCGTCGACGCGCTGGCCACCGGCGAGGTGTTCGCCGAATTCATCGACTGGCGCGCCGAACATCCGTCCGACGACATCATGACCGACCTGCTGAATGCCGAGTTCGAGGACGAGACCGGCACGGTGCGCAAGCTGCGCCGTGATGAGCTCCTGCTGTATCTGACGGTCATCGCCACCGCCGGTTCTGAGACCACCACGCGGCTGATCGGCTGGGCCGGTAAGACACTCGCCGACTATCCGGATCAACGCCGTGACCTCGCAGAGAACCCAGGGCTGATTCCCCAGGCGATCGAGGAGATTCTTCGTTGGGAGCCGCCGGCGCTGCAGATCGCCCGATACGTGGCCCGCGACGTCGAGTACTACGGCCACACTGTTCCGCAGGGTTCGGCGATGCTGATGCTCATCGGCGCGGCCAACCGGGACCATCGCCGGTTCGCGCCGGACGGTGACGTCTTCGACATCCATCGAGAACAGCGTTCGCACATGACCTTCGGTGCGGGAACCCATTTCTGCATGGGCAATGCGCTGGCCCGGCTGGAAGGCCGTATCGCGCTCGAGGAAATTCTGAAGCGGTTCCCTGAGTGGGAGGTCGACTGGCCCAACGCGGTTCCGTCGGAGACCGCCGCGGTGCGCGGGTGGGCCGCCATGCCGACGTTTGTGTCCTGAACCGCGAAACTAGCTCGCCCAGTGGCCAGTTATGACACGTGACCTTGCGGTTGTCGTGTCATAACTGGCCACTCGACCGAAAGCGATCAAGCGTCAGCTGGCGGGTATGAGGTCCGCCGGGACTGATCGGCTGATCATCGTGCCGCAGCGGAATGCTTCGGTGTAGCCGACCGACGCGGCATCGGGATGATTGATTGCGGCAAGCGCCTGAGCCTTGAAAGCCCGTGCGGCTGCCGATAATTCGTGACGCACCGGGTCGACGCTGAGATCGGCGGGGCACTGCTCGCCCCACAGCGTCACCTCGGTCCGGCCCTGCTCAAGCGCTCCGAGGACCCCGCGCCGAACGCGCTCGTCAGAGTTGAACAGGTCGGCAGCCACCGCCACCGTCTGGGGGTGGGGCCGGTCCTCCCACGACACCAGCACGCTCTCCAAGTCCATGGTGTCGACGCCGAGAATCTCCAAGGGGCGGACGTCTTCGTCGACACCGATGAGCACCGTGACATCCCACCCGGCCATGACCCGGTCGACGAGCCAGCCACCCGCGAACCGCACCGCGTCGACCACACAGGGTGCGACGACGTCGAGCCGATACCTCATGTCGTCCTCCAATCTCACAGGCCGGCCGCTGCGCTGTGGCCGGACGGCGCCTCGATCTCTCGGGCCAGCATCTCGGCGTACCCCTTGAACACGTCCGCCAGCGGCAGTGAGGGATCGAGTAACCATGAGGTCTCCATTCCATTTACGAAGGCGAGTATTTCCACGGCCTTGGTGACCGGGTCGAAATCTGTGCGATACCGGCCGCTGAGCTGACCGCAGCGGATGATGTCTGCGACGATGTCCCGTGCATCCTGCTGACGTTTCAGCAAACGATCATGCAACGGCGCATCGGGCTGAATGTTCTCCACCAACAACACGGTGAACGTACCGACGAGTTCGGGCGCCCGGACGAACCGCTCGGCTACCCGCTTGATCTCGTCAGCGAGGTCGCCCGACCGGTCGGCGTGTGCGTCGTCATCGTCGTCACGGGCATCGAGCACCGCGTTGAGCAACTGCTCCTTGGACTCGAAGTGGTGCAGAAGACCAGCCGGCGTGACACCGGCCTCCTTGGCGATCTGAGCCAGCGAGGTGTTCCGCCACCCGTTGCGGGCCAACAACCTCTCGGCCACGGAAAGAATCCGCTGCCTGCGGTCCTCCCCTTTGGCCAGCAGTGTCGCGTAGGGCCTTGCGGCCTCAGACGGTACCTCGGGAGGCGTCACCGAACTCCTTCGTCGAACCAACCTAGTGAACACACAGTAGGTTGGTTTGGGCGCTGTGACAAGTGTCTCAGAGAGAGTAAATCTTGACAGCCGTCACATGGCGTGAATGGCGCAGGTCACAGGCCGAGAGATTTGGCGATGATGACCTTCATGACCTCACTGGTGCCCGCGTAGATGCGCGCGACCCTGGCGTCGGTGTAGAGCCGGGCGATGGGATATTCCATCATGTAGCCGTACCCGCCGAAGAGCTGCAGGCAACGATCGATGACCCGCGCCTGCATCTCCGTGCAGAACAGCTTCACGCGTGCCGCGTCGGCACCCGACAACTCGCCATCGACATGCAGGGCCACCGCCCGGTCCAGCATCGCCTGCGCCGCCTCGACCTCGGCCGAGCACGCCGCCAGCTCGAACTTGGTGTTTTGAAAAGATGAGACCGAGGCCCCGAATATTTTGCGGTCCTTCGTGTAGTCGATCGCGGCGGCGATCGCAGACCGCGCCTGGGCCACCGAGCCGACCGCGACGGTCAGCCGTTCCTGCGGCAGATTGTGCCCCAGGTAGCTGAACGCCTCGCCCTCCTCCCCCAGCACGTTGGCGGCGGGGACGCGGACGTCGGTGAAGGACAGCTCGGCGGTGTCCTGCACCTTGCAGCCCATCTTCTCCAGCTCGCGACCGCGCTCGAACCCCGGCATGCCGTCCTCGACCACCAACAGCGTCAAGCCTTTTCGGCGATTGTCCGGGTCGGTCGAGGTACGCGCGACGACGACAACGAGGTCGGCCTGGATGCCGCCGGTGATGAACGTCTTGGCTCCGTTGAGCACGTAGGAGTCGCCGTCCCGCACGGCGGTCGTGCGCATGCCTGCGAGATCGGAGCCGGTTCCTGGCTCCGTCATCGCGACCGCCGTCAGCAATGTCCCGGCCGCCAATCCCGGGAACCAGCGTTGGCGCTGCTCATCGTTCGCGTAGTGCAGGAAGTACGGCAGGATGACCTCGAGCTGAGTGCGTACGGTCGACAGCGTCACGAGGGCGCGGGCGGCCTCCTCCTGCAGCACCACGTTGTAGCGATAGTCGGAGATGCCCGCGCCGCCGTACTCCTCGGGGATCGCCATCCCGAGCATGCCGAGCTCACCCATCTGCTTGAAGACGTCGCGCGGCATGCGGCCGGCCTTTTCCCACTCGGGATATTGCGGCACGACTTCCTTCTCGACGAAATCGCGCGCCAGGGCGCGAAACGCCTCGTGGTCTTCGGTGAACAGGTTTCGCTGCATGCGTAGTCCCTTTACTAGGCGAGAAGTTCGACGATCGTCGCGTTGGCGGTACCCCCGCCTTCACACATGGTCTGCAGGCCGTAGCGAATTCCGTTGTCGCGCATGTGGTTGATCATGCGGGTCATCAGGACGGCGCCGGAGGCTCCCAGCGGATGGCCCAGCGCGATGGCGCCGCCGAGCGGGTTGAGTTTGGCTTCGTCCGCGCCGGTTTCGGCCAGCCATGCCATCGGCACGGGCGCGAACGCCTCGTTGACTTCGAAGACCCCGATCTCGTCGATACTCACGCCGGCCTTGCGCAGCACCTTTTCGGTCGCCGGGATGGGACCGGTCAGCATCAGTACCGGATCGGCGCCCGTGACCGCACCCGCGCGGTAGCGCACAATCGGCGAAAGGCCCATGGTCACAGCATTTTCCGCGGTCATGACCAGAAGCGCCGCCGCTCCGTCGGAGATCTGCGACGAGTTGCCCGCGTGGATCACGCCGTCCTCGGTGAAGGCCGGCTTCAATCCCGCGAGCTTTTCGGCCGTGGTTCCGCGCCGCACGCCCTCGTCGGAGATCACGGGGTCACCGTCATCGGGAAACACCGTGATCATCTGTGTCTCAAAGGCGCCCGCGTCCTGCGCGGCCGCGGCACGCTCATGCGAGGCTGCCGAGTATTCGTCGAGCCGCGTCCGGTCGAAACCCCACTTCTGCGAGATCAGCTCGGCCGAGATGCCCTGGTTGAACGAGAAATCCCGGTACCGGTCAAGCACTTTCGGGCCGTACGGCTGGCCGGTAGCACGAGCCGCACCCAGTGGAACGCGACTCATCACCTCGACTCCACCGGCCACGACGACATCCTGTTGTCCCGACATCACGGCCTGCACCGCGAAGTCCAGGGCCTGCTGGCTCGAACCGCACGCCCGATTGACCGTGGTGCCAGGAATGTGCTCGGGCCAGCCGGCGGCCAGCACGGAGTAACGGCCGATGTTGCTGGACTGGTCGCCGACCTGGGATACGCACCCCCACACGACGTCGTCGACGATGTCGGGGCTGATGCCTGCCCGCTCGACCAGAGCGTTGAGCACCAGCGCGGACAGATCGGCGGCATGCATGCCGGACAGTCCGCCGTTGCGCTTGCCCACGGGGGTGCGGACGGCTTCGACGATTACGGTTTCACGCATTGGACTGCTCCGATCTCGGTATCTAGGACGTCGGGTAGGCCGGGCCGATCGCGCCCTGCCCGCGCAGGGCCGCGATGTCCTCGGCGGAGAGGCCCATATCGCTCAGGATGGCATCGGTGTGTTCGCCGAGGCCGGGAACCGCACCCATCGGCAGCTCGTGGCCGGAGATCACCGGCGGCGGAAGCAGCGCCGAGATGTCGCCGTTGGGCGTGGCCACGGTCCGCCATCGGTCCCGGTCTTTGAGGTGCTGGTGCGCGATCACCTCACTGGGCCGGTTGTAGCGCGAGTTCCCGATGCCCGCCTCGTCGGCGATCTGCTGGATCTCGGCGAGATCGTGCTGGGCGCACCAGGTTCCGATCGCTTCGTTGAGCACATCGCGGCTCGCGCAGCGGTCGGAGTTGGTCGCGAAGCGCGGGTCGTCGGCCAGATCCGGCCGGTCGATGATGTCGCGGGCCAACCGCTGCCATTCCCGGTCGTTGGTCGTGCCGAGCACCACTGTCTGGCCGTCGCGCGTGGGGAACGCGCCATACGGGGACACCGCGGGCGAGCTCATCCCCAACGGCTGTTGGTCGATGCCGGAGTGCTGGGTGTACGTGAGCGGATAACCCATGATGTCGGTCATGGTGTCGAACAGGCTCACGGCAACCGCGGGCGCGGGCGCATCCGACGGTTGCCGGGTACGGCCGATCAGCAGCGCCATGATCGACAGCGCCGCGTACAGGCCGGTCGAGATGTCAGCGACGGGCGGGCCGGGTTTGGCGGGCATGTCCGGATGGCCCGTGACCGCGCAGGCCCCCGACTCGGCCTGGACCAGCAGATCGTAGGCACGCTTGTGCGACAACGGTCCCCCGGTGCCGTACCCGTCGATCTCGACCGGGATCACGTGCGGATGACGCTGCGCCAGGTCGGCCGGCGACAACCCCATGCGCGCCATCGCACCGGGTGCAAGGTTGGACACCAGCGCGTCGGCGCCGTCCAGCAAGCGGTGCAGCACATCCATGCCGCCTGCCGACTTCAGGTCGAGCGTGATGGATTCCTTGCCGCGGTTGGCCCAAACGAAGTGAGCAGCAAGACCGTTGACGACCTCGTCGTAGTCCCGCGCGAAATCCCCGCCTCTGGGGTTCTCGACTTTGATGACCCGAGCGCCGAAGTCGGCGAGCACCCGCGTGCACATCGGCGCGGATACCGCCTGCTCCAGCGCGACGATGGTGATCCCGGCCAGTGGACCTGCGCTACCTGGTGTGTCGTGGGGCATGCCCGTCACATAACCATGCCGCCATCGACCGGCAGCACCTGGCCGGTGATGTACGACGCGGCATCGGAGGCCAGGAACACGAACGCGCCCGCGACCTCGTCGGCTTCGGCCCAGCGCTTGAGCGGGATGCGGTTCATCATGTTGGCCGCGAACTTCTCGTTGGTGCGGATGGTTTCGGTCATCGGGGTCGCTGCCAGCGGTGCCAGCGCGTTGACCATGATGTTCTTGGTCGCGAGTTCCCGTGCGAGCGACTTGGTGAACCCGATGAGGCCGGCCTTGGCCGCCGAGTAGTTGACCTGGCCGAGCGTTCCGGTGATACCGGCCGACGACGTGACGTTGATGACGCGTCCGGTCCCGTCGGTCGGAATGTGCGGCAGCGCGGCCTGCGTGACGTGGAATGTGCCCATGACGTGGATGTCGAAGGTCAGGCGGAACGTCTCGTCGGTGAGCTTGGGGAACATCGCGGGCGACGTGACGCCTGCGTTGTTGACCAGGATGTGCAGCTTGCCCTCGCCCAGCCCGGCCGCGCGTTCGGTGGCCGCGACGGCAGCGTCACGGTCGCTGACGTCGAGCGGTGCGCTGTCGGCCTTCCCACCCGCCGCATTGATGCGCTCCGCGACCGACGCCGCCGCGTCACCGCTGATGTCGGTGACGAGTACGGCGGCACCCGCGGCGGCCAGCGCCTCGGACACCGCGGCGCCGATGCCGGCACCTGCGCCCGTGACGAGAGCCGAACGTCCGGTCAGGTCGAAATAGGTCCTCATGCAGTAGCGCTTCCTCTAGTAGCTCTTGGGCAGGCCGAGAACGTTGGCACCCAGGAAGTTCAGGATCATCTCCTGGCTCACCGGGGCGATCTTCATCAACCGCGATTCCCGGAAGAACCTTGAGATGTTGTATTCCTCCGAATAGCCCATCCCGCCGTGTGTTTGGAGGGCACGGTCGGCGGCTGCGAATCCGGCGTCCGCACACAGGTACTTCGCCATGTTGGCCTCGCGGCCGCACGGCTTGCCGTTGTCGTAGAGCCACGTGGCCTTGCGCAGGATCAGTTCGGCGGCGTCGAGGCGAGCCAAGGAGTCGGCCAGGGGAAACTGGATGCCCTGGTTCATGCCGATCGGCCGGTCGAATACGACGCGTTCGTTGGCGTACTTGACCGCCCGGTCGAGCGCGACCCTGCCGATGCCCAGTGCCTCGGCCGCGATCAGCATCCGCTCGGGGTTGAGACCGTGCAGGATATAACTGAAACCCTTACCCTCCTCGCCGATCCGGTGCTCGGCCGGGACGCGAAGGTCGTCGATGAACAGCTCGTTGGACGATACGGCGTTGCGTCCCATCTTGTTGATCGGGCGGATGTCGACGTGATCGCGGTCCAGGTCGGTGAGAAACAGCGTCAGGCCGTCGGTCGGTTTGGCCGCCTCGTCCCTTGGCGTGGTCCGGGTGAGCAGCAAGATCTTCTCGGACTCAAGCGCTTTGGAGATCCACACCTTGCGTCCATTGACCACATAATTGTCGCCGTCCCGCCTGGCGAACGTCGTGATGCGCGAAGTGTCAAGGCCCGCACCGGGTTCGGTGACGCCGAAGCACACATGCAGATCCCCGTTCACGATCCGGGGCAGCGTCTCGGCTTTCATCTCGTCGGACCCGAAGACCACGACCGGCTGCATACCGAAGATCGACATGTGGATGGCGCTCGCGGCGTTCATGCCGCCGCCGGACCGGGCGACCTCCTCGGCCAGGATCGTGGCTTCGGTGATACCGAGGCCGTGGCCGCCGTACTCCTCGGGAATCGTCATCCCGAGCCAGCCGCCACCTGCGATGGCGTCGTAGAACTCCTGCGGAAATTCGTGCGCCTGATCCTTGGTCATCCAGTAGTGGTCGTCGAACTTGCCCGCGAGCTCGGCCACGGACTTACGGATGATCTCCTGGTCCTCGGTCAGCTCGAAATTCATACCACCCGACACTCGCGGTCTCCTCGTTCAGTCTTTGGCGCCGGACACGGCTTTGGCGTTGGCCTGGAAATCGGCGAAGCTCGTGCCGGTCTTTTCCTTGTTGCTCAGGGCCCGGACGGACACATCATGGCCTTCGGCGGCCTTGCGTAATGCGCCGACCGTGGCCTGGTCCTTGGGAACGTCCTTGAACGGATCGAAATGGTAGAGCCGCATGGCGTTCTCGTGCGTGATCTTGTTGATCTCGTCGGCGGGCACGTCGTAGGTGTCGAACACCGCCCACAGTTCCTCGGGCGCACCGGGCCACATCGAGTCGGAGTGCGGGTAATCCATTTCCCAGCAGATGTTGTCGATGCCGATCAGGTGCCGGTTCTTGACGCCGACGGGATCGGAGATGAAGCACGTCATGAAGTGCTCACGGAAGACGTCGGAGGGCAGCTTGTCGCCGAAATCCTGATGCGTCCAGGTCGAGTGCATCTCATAGGTGCGGTCCACCCGATCCAGAAAGTACGGAATCCACCCCGTGCCACCTTCGGACAGGGCGATCTTGAGGTCGGGATAGGCCTTGATCGGTGCCGACCACAACAGATCGGCGGCGGCCTGGACGATGTTCATCGGCTGCAGCGTGATCATCACGTCCATCGGCGCGTCCGGCGCGGTGATCGCGAGCTTGCCTGACGACCCGATGTGCACGTTCATCACGGTGTCGGTGTCGACCAGGGCTTCCCACAACGGCTTCCAGTACTCGAGATCGTGGAATGACGGATACCCGAGGGTCGAGGGGTTCTCGGTGAACGTCAGCGAGTGCACGCCCTTCTTCGACACGCGCCGCACCTCGTCGGCACACAACTGCGGATCCCAGATCGCCGGAATCGCCATCGGAATGAACCGGCCCGGATTGGACCCGCACCACTCGTCGATGTGCCAGTCGTTGTATGCCTGCACCAGCGCCAACGAGAACTCGGCATCCTCGGTGGCGAACAACCGCGCGGCGAAACCGGGAAACGACGGGAAGTTCATCGTCGCCAACACGCCGCCGGCGTTCATGTCCTTGACCCGCTCGTCGGGGTCGTAGCAGCCCTTGCGAATCTCATCGAGACCTTGCGGCTCCAACCCGTATTCCTCTTTCGGCCGGCCCGCCACCGCGTTGAGTGCCACGTTCGGTATCACCGTGTCGCGGAACTGCCAGGTATCGCTGCCGTCGGGGTTGTGCACGAGCCGCGGCGCCTCGTCGCGGTACTTCGCAGGGAGATGGTTCTTGAACATGTTCGGCGGCTCGATGATGTGGTCGTCCACGCTGATCAAGATCATGTCGTCTTTTTGCATGGCGGTGCTCCGTTCCCGTGTGCTCACCAGGTTCTCTACTTCAGAAAACTAGCTTCTCGCGTAGAGAGAATCAATGTGTGCCATCGCTGACGAGCAGATACACCCTGGTCAGCCCGCGACGCGACGACTTCCCATTGACCGTTGCGCGAAAAGATGGAAACCTGTTAGTCGGAAATGAGAACATGATTCTCGCCAGCGAGAGGGATCGAGAGGAGAACCGTACGTGCGTCTGGCCCCATTGCCCGCCGACGAGTGGGACGACGAGGTGCTGCGAGCGCTTTCGGTGATGCTCCCCGACGAGCGACTCAACCCGGCGGGCGCGGGCACGGCGCTGTCGACGCTGGCGCGCCATCCGCGGCTCACCAAAGCTTTTCTGCGGTTCAGTAACCACCTCTTGTTCCGCTCGACGCTCGACGCACGGACCCGCGAACTCGCGATCCTCCGGATCGCCCATCGCCGCAAGTGCGAATACGAGTGGGCTCACCACGTCTTCATCGGCAAGGCCGAAGGGCTCACCGATGAGGACATCGAAGGCATCGCGCGGGGCGAGGCGACCGATCCGTTCGACCAGACACTGATGGACGCGGTCGACGAACTCGACGAGGACTCCCGGATCTCGGATCGCACGTGGGCGGCACTCAGCGAGAAATTCGACGAGCGCCAGCGCATGGACCTGGTTTTCACCGTCGGCGGCTACGGCCTGATGGCCATGGCTTACAACACATTTGGCATTGAGCCCGAATCCGGCTCGGAACCAGAAAGTAGGTAGACAAGTGGCGTTTTTCCCGAAGCCGGCCGCCGGCAGCTGGACCGAGAACTGGCCCGAATTGGGCACCGGGCCAGTGAACTACGAGGATTCGATCGACCCCGAACACTGGAAGCTGGAGCAGCAGGCCATCTTCCGAAAGACCTGGCTGCAAATGGGCCGTGTGGAGCTGATTCCCAAGAAGGGCAGCTACATCACCCGTGAGCTGCCGTCGGTCGGCCCGGGCACGTCGATCATCATCGTCAACGACGGCGACCAGATCCGTGCCTTCTACAACCTGTGCCGTCATCGCGGCAACAAACTGGTGTGGAACGACTACCCCGGCGAAGAGGTTTCCGGCAGCTGCCGCCAGTTCGTCTGCAAGTATCACGCCTGGCGCTACAACCTCAAGGGCGACCTGACCTTCATCCAGCAGGAGCAGGAGTTCTTCGACGTCGACAAGGCCGACTACCCGCTCAAGCCGGTGCGCTGCGAGGTGTGGGAGGGCTTCATCTTCGTCAACTTCGACGATGACGCGGTGTCGCTCGAGGAGTATCTGGGCGAGTTCGGCCAGGGCCTCAAGGGTTATCCGTTCCACGAGATGACCGAGCATTACAGCTACCGCTCGGAGATCAAGGCCAACTGGAAGCTGTTCATCGATGCGTTCGTCGAGTTCTACCACGCGCCGATCCTTCACATGAAGCAGGCGGAGAAGGAGGAAGCCGAGAAGCTGGCCAAGTTCGGCTTCGAGGCGCTGCACTACGACATCAAGGGCGATCACTCGATGATCTCGTCCTGGGGCGGCATGAGCCCGCCGAAGGACCTGAAGATGGTCAAGCCCATCGAGCGCATCCTGCACAGTGGCCTGTTCGGGCCGTGGGATCGCCCCGCCATCAAGGGCATCCTGCCCGAGGAGCTGCCGCCGGCGATCAATCCGGGGCGGCACAAGACCTGGGGCCAGGATTCATTCGAGTTCTTCCCCAACTTCACCCTGCTCTTCTGGGTGCCGGGCTGGTATCTGACCTACAACTACTGGCCGACCGGTGTGGACACCCATATCTTCGAGGCCGACCTGTACTTCGTCCCGCCGAAGAACCTGCGCGAACGGCTCTCTCAGGAACTTGCCGCGGTGACGTTCAAGGAGTACGCGTTCCAGGACGCCAACACGCTGGAGGCCACACAGACGCAGATCGGCACCCGCGCCGTACTCGACTTCCCGTTGTGCGACCAGGAGATCCTGCTGCGCCATCTGCACCACACCGCGCACAAGTACGTCGACCGGTACAAAGAATCACTGGCCAACGGGAACGGTTCCGCCAACGGTGCGGCTCACACGAAGACCACGAAGGATCCCGCAAATGTCTAAGCTTCCCGAAGAATTCGCCGACCTGGAGCGGTTCAGCGACTGGTGCCTGCCGACCGAAGAGGAGCGCTATCAGAAGCGTCTCGACTCCACGATGGAGGAGATGCAGGAACTCTACGACGCCGGCATGGCACGGCTCGAGGACATCATGGTCTATGTCGACGCGCGGTTCCCGCTCAAGGGGATGCCCGAAGACGCCAAGGCCCTGGTGCATCTCGGGCAATCGATCGTGATGGTGAGCTTCCCGGTCGAGGTGTGGAAACAGCCCCGCGTGCTCGACAGCGGCGCGGCCTATATCCAGCTCGTCAAGGAGCCGGTGGTCTGAACGTGCCCAACGCATCGCCGAGACTGCGGGTTCTGATGAAAATCACCCGAAATCCGTCAACAACCGTAGTGTCGGCGCAATCATGCTGACCCTCAAAGCCGCGGGTCTGGTCGATGTCGATGCCGGGGAGATCATTCGCCCCGGCATCGTCAAGGTCGATGGCGACCGCATCGTCGGGCTTGGCGGTGAGCCAGCGGGAGAGATCGTCGATTTGGGCGACGCGATCCTGCTGCCCGGCCTGATGGACATGGAGGTCAACCTGCTGATGGGCGGCCGGGGTGAGAACCCGGGACTGTCCCAGGTGCAGGACGATCCGCCGACGAGGGTGCTGCGCGCGGTGGGCAACGCCCGTCGCACGTTGCGTGCCGGTTTCACCACGGTGCGCAACCTCGGATTGTTCGTCAAGACGGGCGGCTACCTGCTCGACGTCGCACTCGGCAAGGCGATCGACGCCGGCTGGATCGAAGGGCCGCGCATTGTTCCTGCGGGCCATGCCATCACGCCGACCGGCGGGCACCTCGACCCCACGATGTTCGCGGCCTTCATGCCCGGCGTGCTGGAGCTCACGATCGAGGAAGGCATCGCCAACGGCGTCGACGAGATCCGCAAGGCGGTGCGCTACCAGATCAAGCACGGTGCCCAGTTGATCAAGGTGTGCTGTTCTGGCGGCGTCATGTCCCTCACGGGAGAAGCTGGGGCCCAACACTATTCGGACGAGGAACTGCGGGTCATCGTCGACGAGGCACATCGGCGCGGCCTGCGGGTCGCGGCGCACACGCACGGGGCCGAAGCCGTCAAGCACGCGGTCGCCTGCGGCATCGACTGCATCGAGCACGGCTTCCTGATGGACGACGAGGCCATCCAGATGCTCGTGGACAACGACCGGTTCCTGGTCACCACACGCCGGCTGGCCGAGGCGATGGACGTCTCGAAGGCTCCACCCGAACTTCAGGCCAAGGCCGCCGAGATGTTCCCGAAGGCACGCACGTCGGTGAAGGCCGCCTACGAGGCGGGTGTCAAGATCGCCGTCGGCACCGACGCGCCGGCGATTCCGCACGGCAAGAACGCCGACGAACTGGTGACCCTGGTCGACTGGGGTATGCCTGCGGCCGCGGTGCTGAGGGCGGCGACCGTGGTGGGCGCGGACCTGATCAACCGGACCGACCTCGGGCGCATCGCCGAGGGCTACCTCGCCGACATCATCGCGGTCCCCGGCGATCCCCTGCAGGACATCAGCGTTACAAGGGATGTGAAATTTGTAATGAAGGGGGGTAGGGTCTTTCGCAATGAGTACGCAAGCGAGAACTGACGACCTCGTCGAGATCCAGCAGGTGCTGGCCAAGTACGCGGTGACGATCACCCAGGGCGACATCGACGGTCTGGTGAGTGTTTTCACGCCCGACGGCACATACAGCGCATTCGGCGAAACCTATGCGCTGGAACGCTTCCCGGTACTGGTGGATGCCGCACCAAAAGGTCTGTTCATGACGGGGACGGCGTTGGTGACGTTCGACCCGGACAACCCGGACGCGGCCAGTGGCACGCAGCCGCTGTGCTTCATCGAGCACTCGGCGCACGACATGCGCATCGGGTACTACAACGACACCTACGTGCGCACCGCCGACGGCTGGCGGCTGCGGACGAGAGCCATGACGTTCATCCGCCGCAGCGGCGCGCACGACCACGGCAAACCACACGCGATCGGGCGGCCGTCCGCATGACCGACCTGCACGACCCCGCTCAGTTCCGCACGGCACTGCGGGGCTGGCTCGACGAGAACGATCTGACCCCGCCCGGCGACCACACGCTCGAAGGGCACATGCGCCAGTTCGCGCGCGTCCAGCGGGCGCTGTACGACGCCGACTGGAGCCGTTACGGCTGGCCCGAACATGCGGGCGGCCTCGGCGGTCCGGCGATGCTGCGGGCCATCGTGGGCGAGGAGGTGGTGGGCCGCCGGCTCGCCGAGCCGGGACCGTACTCGATGCTCGAAGTACTGGCGCCGACGATGATCGACTATGCGCCGGCCGAATTGGCGGCCGAGATGGTGCCCAAGCTGCTCAGCGGCGAAGAGCAGTGGTGTCAAGGCTTTTCCGAGCCGGGCTCGGGCAGCGATCTGGCGTCGTTGACCACGCGCGCCGTGCAGCGGGGCGACCAATGGATCATCAACGGTCAGAAGGTCTGGACGAGTTTCGCCCAGTACTCACACCGCTGCATACTGCTCACCCGCACCGGTGATGCCGACACTCCCAACCACGAGGCCATCACGGCGTTCTTCGTCGACCTCGACACCCCAGGCATCTCGGTGCGCCCGCTGCGCACCATGCACGACGTCGACGAGTTCTGCGAGGTGTACTTCGACGACGTCGCGGTCGACGCCGGCCGGATGCTCGGCAAGCCCGGTGACGGTTGGCAGCTTGCGATGGATCTGCTGCCCTACGAGCGCTCGACGTGCTTCTGGCAGCGCATCGCCTACCTGTACTCGCGATTCGACGCGTTGGTCGGTGAGGTCAAGAATCTCGGGCAGGCTGTGGACTCCGACATGGGCGAGGCGTACCTGGCCCTGCACACGCTGCGCTGCCGGTCCCGGGCCACTCAGCACCGGCTGGCCGACGGTCACAAGCTCGGTCCGGACACCTCGATCGACAAGGTGCTGTTGGCAAGTGCCGAACAGCGGCTCTACGACACGGCGCGCGATCTGCTGCCGGGCGTCATCGAACTCGACGACACCGAATGGCGCACCGAGTATCTGTACTCGCGCGCAGCCACGATCTACGGCGGCACCGCAGAAGTGCAACGCAACATCATCGCCCGTCGGCTGCTCGACCTCGGGAAGGAGTGACCATGGATCGAGAGTCGCTCGAACTACTCGAAGACGGTCTGCGCAAGACCATGCTTTCGGCCTCCGGCCCTGAGCTCGACGCGGCCCTGATGGAACTCGGCTGGGCCGAGATGGTGTCCGACATGCCGGATGTGGCCGTGCCACTGGTATTCCGCCTGCTGGGCGAAACCGGCTCGCACGCCTCGGTTCTCGTCGATGTCGTACTGAACGCCACGGGCAATGAGATCGGCGGGACGCTTGAGCTGCCGTTGCCGTATGCCGGCAACACGTGGGTCGTGTGGGACCGGACGACCGCGCACAGCGCTGATCCGACGCTCGGCGGGTTGCCGCTGCGCCGCGAGGACGAGGGCTATCCCATTCGGGTCGCCGAAGCCCGGTTGGCGGTCGGCTGGTGGCTCGTCGGATCGGCACGAGCGATGCTGTCCCTGGCGCGCCGGCACGCACTCGACCGCGTCCAGTTCGGTCGGCCGATCGCGTCGTTCCAGGCCGTCCGGCACCGGTTGGCCGAAACACTCGTGGCCATCGAAGGCGCCGAGGCTACGCTCACCCTCCCCGGCGCGGACAACCCCGATCTCACCGCACTGCTGGCAAAAGCAGCCGCGGGCAAGGCGGCGCTGACCGCGGCCAAACACTGCCAGCAGGTGCTCGCAGGCATCGGCTTCACCGAGGAGCACGATCTTCACCGCCACGTGAAGCGCGCCCTGGTGCTCGACGGATTGCTCGGCAGCTCACGGGAACTCACCCGCCGCGCCGGCGCGGGGCTGCGGGCCCGCGGCTCGGTGCCCCGTCTCGCCAACCTCTGACACCCGTCCCCTTGCACCGCGAGCGGGCGTGTCGGCCG
>NZ_JBONDW010000016.1:0-178796 GCF_054919535.1 Mycobacterium venezuelense | reverse complement strand
CTTGGATGCATCAACCGTCTGCGATTCGGCCATCCGAAAGATTCGTTCAGGCGCATCCGGCACCATCTGCCGGTACTTATCCATGTCCTCAGGTCGAGCCATAGGACCTGACCAGGAGTATTCGACCTGGGCGGTGAGCCGATCGATACGTGCTATGAGCTCCGCTGGTCCTAGGACTTCGGGAGATTCCTCAGGTAGCGCTCCGCGAGGTTCAACGTCTCCCTGACTTCGGTCGACCGCACCTGGATACGGTGCTGGTGATTGACCTGTGACTGTTCGAGCGTCATCCGCATCTCGCGAATTCGTGGCACTGGATCCCCCAACATCCGATCCAGCCCGCGTTCGATCGAGGCCAGAAGGTGCTTGGGCCCTCGGTTGTTCGCGGTTGTTGCCATGCATCAATCCTACCTGCTTCAAAGTGTGAGTGACCACATCTGACCTGCTGTTACAGGCCTGTAGTTCAATTGTGAGCGAGCCTAGCTACTGGTCTTGATATCGGGATTTGCTGCTCTAGTTCCCGTTGATCGGAGGGAAGATGTGCGATGCTCGGCGACCTTCGTATACGACAGTGGGGCCGGCCGGCCAACATCCCATTGCGAAATAGCGGGTCCACAGGCTCCAGACACGCTCCCACAGGTCCGATGATGGATCGAACGACTCGACCGGCAACCCGAAACTTGCCGCGGCCTTCGCATCGATAACGGCTGAATGGCTTGCGGGGTCAGCGATCAACGGCGCCTTGAGGGCGCTGGTCAACTTCTCGACCTCGCCTGCAGACCGGGTCTCGCAACAGCTCAACGCCTCGCGCACCAGCGCCTCAGTTCGGTCCAGGGCGCTACGTGCCTGTTCGACCATCAACATGTTGACATCGCTGAGTAGCCCGGCGAACAGGGGAAATGTCTCGGGGCTGTCTTTGACACGGCGCTCAGCTTCATCGATCGCGGCGACGATCTCTTTAGCGCTGGCAAGACTTCGGCCGCCGATCTGAAATTGTGGATCGACTGGTCCAAGATCGCCGGCTGGGCCCATCATGATCTTGTCTGCACCCAGACATAGCAACGTCGCGGCACTTTTTGCCATGTCCGGCACGAGAACAGTGAGGTCAGAGCATCGCGATTGCATGGACCGGACCATCCTGATTGCCGTTTCACCGTCACCACCGGGTGACGCCAGGAGTACGTGCAGTGGCTTTGACCTGTCGCAGTCGAAGATGAGCTCTTCCAGGTATGTCATGTTGGGCGGAAAAATCTGGTCCAGCATGACCACAAGGTTCGCGCCAACTTCAACTTCGTATTCCCGAATCAACTGCTGGCGGGCGTACCGCTCGGAGTGCTGTGCAGTAAAAAGTGGGGTGCGGGCTATCCCACTGATTGGCGGAAGCTCTTTGGCTTGCCCTGACGAATCGACCGCCCCATGTCCCGGGCTTCCCTTGCTTTTGTGATCTTTTCCTGCCACTTCGGGTCAGTCCCCCTCGGCTGATCCAAAACCGGGCGGTCATTGTTGGAGCGCGATGACGCCATCATCAACCCCCTTCCGCTGCTGTACAACCCGAATATTGCCACATACCGGTTACCCGGCATAACACCTTCTGTCTCAGTTGTACAACCATGTTCCGACAAAAATTTCGACAGGCGGCGCGCATCACAGGAGCAACCGCCCCCGACAAAGTCGGGGGCGGTTGGCTTTCGTGTAGATGCGGTCGCCGAGTTCGTCGGTACTGCCCGCCGCGTCTTGACCGTGGTGGTGTGGGTGCACGGTTGCCCTGTGCGACGCAAGCCGACTGTTTCCTGGGCTTGTGGGTTTGGAGTTGTCGAGGTCACCGAACTGTTGAGGCTGGCGCGCGCGGTGGCGTACTGGCATTCGTATCCGCGTCAGGACTTGCGGGCCAGTTCGCCGTGCAGGGTCGCGATGATGTGGTCGCGTTCGCGCAGTTGGGCTTTCAGTTCGGTGATCTGGGTGTCTCGTGCCTTGAGCCGGGTCCGTAATGCCGCGACGATGCTGCTCTCGGAGTCAGTCGCTGGCGGTGGTGCCGGATCTGGGGCGGCAGCTAGCGGCGGGAGAGTGTGGATCTGTTTTCGGAGTTCGGTGCGTCGATGAATAACACTGCGTGACACTCCGGCGTGGCGGGCCAGGCCGCTGATGGTGATTTCAAGGCCCTGTTTGCGCATTTCCTTGAGGGCCCGTTCGATCCGGGCGTCGACGTCGTCGCTGCGTTTGCGGGCGCTGGCCTTGAGTGCCTTGAGTGACGCTTGGGTGACGGTCATAGGGGGGTGTGGGGATGGGCTTTGCGCAGTGCAGAGTCGTGCGCACCGCGGGTGGCGACAGGTTGCAGCGGAATCCGGTTGGTAGTTCCGGCCCGAGCGATCGCTTCCTGGTGGGTGGCTTGATCTGCAGTCAGCCGATCCAGGATTGCTTGCAGGGAATGCAATTCGCGCAGGCGTTCGGCGACCCACACGTTCTCATCGGTGAGTTCGCGACCGGTACGTTGGCGGTACTGCTGACGTCTAATCTCGATCAACGCGGTGGTCTTGGCGTGCTGGTCTCTGAGTTCATCGATGTGGGTGGCGTCGGTGGCGAAATGCCCGCATGACAAGCAGGCGTTGCCCTTGTCGCACGACTTCAGAGGCGGCAGCAGGCACACCCCGTTGGGCAGCACCCGGTCGGTGCGCACCGACAGCTGGGTCATGTCCAAGATGTCAGACGGGCTGATCTCGATCGTGGCCCCGTGAGCTCCGATCTTCTTGTGTTTGAGGAACTCGGCCTCGGCGGTCGCGGCCAGTGTGGCCGCATAGCGCATGGTCATCTCGGGGCTCTTGTGACCGAGATAGCGCTGAACCACGTGCAGCGGAACGCCGTCGTTGAGAAGTTCGGTGGCCCGAGTGTGGCGCAGCCGGTGGGTTTGGGTGAACCGCAACGGGTTTCCCGCGGTATCGGTCAGGCCGTGGATGCCGTCGAGCTTGTCCAAGGAAGCCCGATACGTTGCATACGGGCGAGGTCGGCGCCCGGCCAGGTTCTGTTTGACACCGATGAACAGATATTTCGGTGAGAGCCTGGGGTGGTTGTCACCCAGCCAGTGCTGCTGTTCTCGGATCACGTTGACCACCGCCTGCTCGACCAGGATGGTGGGGATGACCCCGTCGACTTTGGTTTGTTGGTAGCGCAGTTTGGCGACAAAGGCATCCGGATCGTTGGAGCAGGCGGGCCGGGCGGCCCCGGGGATGGCTTCTAGCGGGTTGTGGTCGAGCATGAGGATTTCTGAGGCCCGTCGTCCGGTCAGTGCTTGCAGCAGCCAGATCCGTGCGGCCTGCGGGTCACCGAGTCCTTTGATCAGTGACACCGTGCCGTCGGGGTGCGTCACCGATACGAGAGCGCCCCGCTGGGCGGCCAGCACGTCGAGGTAGGCCAGCATCTGCTGAAGGTCGCCGGTCGAATACCACGTCAATTCCCGGATGCGGTGAGCGCGCCGGGTGCGAAAAGCCGGTCCCCACAACCGGGTGTGCGCCGCGGTCAAGTTCTCCCAGCGTGGGTTACCGGTCGCTGCGGCGGCCTCGGGCGCATGGTCGAGCATGAACGTGTAGAAGCTCTGAATTTGTGACTGGCTGTCGCCGATCGCGGTGGCCGACAACGGCTTGTCGGGTCTGGCGGCAGCGGCCGGGGAGCGCAGGTATTCGCTGTACGCGGTGAATATCAGTCGCAGCTGCGCGGGGTCCTCGGATAGGGCGGGATCGGTGTAGCCACGCTCGGCGGCGAATGCGCCGAAGTGGCGTGCCATCTCGCGGGCGCGATCGACTGCAGAAGACCAGCGCAGCAACTCGGCGTCCAGGCAGGTGCGCAGCCAAAACCGCGCACCTTCACGCAGCCACTGCGGTTCGATCGCTCCGATACGCACCGATTTCTCGTGGCACGGTTCGTGCTCGCGTTGCGGGATCCGTGGATCGGCGCGCAGATCCCAGGTGTCATATGCCCACCAGTCGATGGCGGCACCACGCACCGACAGATACATGTGCAGATGCTCGATCAGGCCCACGACGTTGCGACGCGTGCCTGTGGCGGGCAACCGTGCGTTGCGCCGCTCGAACACCAACATCGCCTGGCGCAGCATGTCGTTGACGGTCAGGTCGGTGATACTTGCCGGTTGATGCCCGTGCCGATCGCGAAACTCTGCAGCGGTGGCACTGATGGCCTGGGTGGCCCAGCGCAGCAGGGAATGCTCGATCTTGCGCAGCCCTTCGTGGTAGCACACCCAGACCCACCAGGCGATCTCGTCGGCGAACCGCGCCGGTGTGGCTTCGGGAGTGAAGTCGTACATCCCGTTGGCCACAGCAGGGGGCAGGTCGTTTATGCGGCTGAGGAACACCCGATCGGCCGGTGGCAGGTGGATCTGGTACACCGGTCGGCGCCATTCGGTGGGCACCAGAGCCCATTGCGCCTGCCACGCTGTCGCGTTGAGTTCCCGGGTAGTCCTGGACAGGCGGCTCTCATGACTGACCATCGTGAAGCCCTTTCCATCCGGCGACGTAGTTCTTCCACTCGGCCAATGAGCGCATCGCCGCGTCCTGGGTGACCCATCCGTAGGTCGACAGGGTCGTCTGCACGTCGGCGTGGCCCAGACGCCGCATCACCACATGCTCAGGCACCCCCGCCAGCAGCAGCGCGGTGGCGTGAGTGTGGCGCAACCAGTGCGGCGACCAATCCGCCGGCAGGCTCGGATGGGCTTTGCGCAGCCCCCGCACCTTCTCGTAGACGTTCTCGGGGCGCGTCGGCGAAAACTGATGTCCCCGTTGCAGATTGACGAACATGAAATGATTCGATAGATCGTCGACCACCTGGTCGGCGTTCATCGCGACCAGCTGCCACACATACTCTGAATACAGGGCCTCAAGGTCATCGCCGACATAGATCCGCCGCGGCCCGGTCTTGACCCGAGCGCCATGTGGATGATCCTGGCGCTCGACGATGTCGATCCACGGTGTCGCTCCGGCACCGATGTGAAAGTCGTTGTGCCGCAGTGACAAGGCTTCGCCTAGGCGCATTCCCGTTTCAGCCAGCACGGCGAAAAACAATCGGTTGCGCACCGCGACGGGCCCACCGGTCCAGTCGCCGTCACGCTGCACCGAGCAGCCGTCGAGGATGGTGCTCACCTGAGCAGGGGACAGCACAGGGGTGCTCGATCGTCGCGGGTTGCGCACGGGATAGACCGGGTGGTCACTGTTGCGGTGTGGCCCCACGCCGTCGAGGAATCCGACGTAGCGGTTCTGGCGCCGCCAACTGCCTCGCTGGGTGAACAATCGCCGATAAGGCACCTCAGTGGTGCCGGCATCAGCGTGATAGCGGTACATCGACAGCACCGCAGCCGCCCGCGGCTGCAAGGAACTGGGCACCATCTTGATCTCGGGGGCACCGATGCGTGGTGTTCCGGGCAGATCCCCGGTCCGCAGATATTGCAGGTACTGCCCGAACAGCGTGGTGGGGAAGTCATCCCACCGATGGCCGGTGTGCTCGAGCATCGTGAACCACCGCGCCAGCCCGGCAGCGTAGCCGCGCACCGTGTGCGGGGAAGCACCTCCCTCGCGCAGAAAACTCAAGTACTCCGCAGCCGGGGGCACCGGAAGATGATCGGCGCCGACGATCGTGTAGGTGACAGGTTCACCTGGAAAGATCACCCGCTGCACCCTTGCCACCGGCCCCCCGACCTCTTGTGCCTTAGCCTCGTCGGCTTCGCTGTCTCAGCGGGATCACATTGCCGCCGGTGCCGGCCACCGATGCCACGGTCCGGACCGACGCCTCGTTGCCACGCCCCGCCGCCATACGCGGAGCAACGACACCTGGGGCGGCACGTTGACCGGCCATGAAATCCTCCAGCAGATCCTGGGGCCACACCAAGTCATACGGGGCCAGCATCGCCGCCGAGCGCGCCGAAAACGCCATCTCCAACCACTTGCTGATCAATCGTGGCCGCTCCACCTCGCGGTCGTTCCACCCGGGCTCCACCCGTCCCCACGTCGTGTCGGTATCCGGATTGATGCGGGTGTAGAGCTGGCGGCGCAACGCTTCAAACCGCGGTCCGGTCAACAACTCTGAGGTATGCAGATGCTTGATCAGCGCCCCCAGCGACACACCCCACTTGGCCTTGACCGGCAACAACTCCGCCAACGACGGTGCTCGCGACACTTCTTTGGCTAGCACCTGGGCCGGCGCCAATAACTCCGAGGCGAACTGCGACGCCTGCTCCTCGCATGTCTCGGTGACGCTGCCCGAAGCATGAAGCACAAGATGGCCAACCTCATGGGCTAGTGTCCACCGGGTGCGTTCCCATGAATTCGATTGCCGCACAACGATCAACGGCCGGGTATTGAACTCTCCGACACGCACCGAGTAGCCCAGGTGCTTGTCGATCTTGCCGGTGGAATCTCCGTCGCCGAGTATCCGCCGTGACGAGGAGGTCAACAATCGGCGCACCACCACCACCGCGCCGCTGCGTTCGATCTCATGAGTCAGGTACTCGATTGGCTGATCGTGCTCCACGCCCCAACTGGACCGGACCGTTCGCGCGGCCTGCTCCACCGGGGTCTCGATCGGAAGTATCGGCAACTTCACCGCAGGTAGCTGGGTGCGGCCATTGAGTTCGTCGAGGAACTCCCCGGCCAGCGCCGCGAACTGCGCCAGATACTCCCGCTCGGTGGCGGTGATCGACCGCGGCGCCCGAAACAGCAGATCCGACTGGTGCACCCTCGACGTAGGGGCCGTGGTGAAGAACTTCGCCGGGAACCGAAGTACCGCGACCAGCCGGTCGAAATCTTCCACCGGCAACGCCGTGGTGGTCGACTTCTCCAGCCGGTTCAAACGAGAGTGCTTCCAGCCCAACGCTTCCATCACTGCTGTGGCGGTCATCGCGCGCATGACCCGGGCCTGATTGACCCGCAATCCGTACACGTCCACGGTCGTCTTCATTGCGACCTCGATTCAACAGCCACCCGCTGACATTCGCATCGCCCCCCGGCAGCGCAATCCCCTAAGCGGACTCGTCGGGATCGTCGCCTGTGCCCAGCACCGGCTTCTCGTATTCGGCGAAGTCGTCCTTCGGACCGTGCCCCTGCGCCAGCGGAGTCACCAATGGTGAGTGCGTGACCGGAGGCAGCGGCTCGGTTGCCAGAATCTGCACCCGCGACGCGTTGTCCACATCCACCACGAACGCCAACACGGCCTCCGACAATCCCCATCCATCGTCGGTCGGCCACCACAGGGCGAAGATATCCGGTGTACCGGCCGGAGTCACAATCGGCGAAGGAAACAATTCTGCTGGCTCGTGCTCGTCCAACGTCATCTGCTCGTCGACCCCAGCCTTCGGCCGAAGCACCGGAAGCTCGCCTCCGGTGGGGTTGGTCACGATTCGCACTCGCTCGCCGTGCAGCATCTTCGCCGGCCACCGCCGTGCACGCAGTTCCATGCCCCGGGAATCGGCGATCTGCACTGACAGCCCACTGCCGCGGGTTGTCAGCAACGTGTCTCCAGGAATCGGTGGACGCAACTCGCGCTTCCTCAGCACCACCTGGCGCACGCACGTGCAAAACGCCTGCCCGTGAATGTCTAGTGGATTGTCGAACCATTCCTGCCACATCTGGCCGACCTTGGGGATCACCACCTCCAAGTCGTAGCGCAGAGTTGCCAACGACGGCCCGTGATCCGATACCGCCTTGCGCAACCGCTCCTGTAGGTTCACACGGCGAATTTCGCACACAAAAACAGAGAGTGCAAGCAACACGCCGTCGTGGTGTGGCGAGGGAGTTGAACTTGCTACGCACCCTCTTAGAGTACATGTAGCTGACGATAAATATGCAGATGAACAGGCATATAGGTGTTGATTTTGCGAATTAACTACAGATAAGGGCTGCAGGTGTTGCTCCACGTCGGCCGGGACCACACCGGGCGTCGCCGGCTCGCCGAGATCGCGGTGTTGCGCCGGACCGCTGACGGTGCCCTCGACGTACTGACCGCATGGCACGCGGACAGCGGATTTGGTTGCGGTGCAGACTGTCTCCAGCGAATGCTCGCCGAACGGGGGATGCGGTGAGTGCGGCGGCCCTGGCACTGGCAGCGGCGTTGCTGGTCTGGCCGGCCGCACCGCGGCGGCTCACCGAGTTGAGGCGCATGCGCTCGCCGCGCCTGCGCGCATTGCCCGTCGTGGTGGTCGTCGGTGTGGGTCTTGCGTTGGCGGTACCAGTGTCGGTCGCACTCGCGGGCGGCGCAGTCGCGGGGACCGTGACGGTACGGCGTCGCCACAGTGCCGCGCGCCTGCGGCGTGAGCATGAATCCGCCGCCCTGCAGGCAGCACTCGACGTGCTCGTCGGTGAACTGCGCATCGGTGCGCACCCGGTGAACGCGTTCAGCACCGCCGCGGGAGAGGTATCCGGGCCGGTTGGCGACGGCATGCGGGCCGTCGCGGCCCGTGCACGGCTCGGGGCCGACGTCGCCGCGGGCCTCGACGATGTGGCCGCACAGTCACGGTTGCCGATGCATTGGAAACGGCTAGCGGCCTGCTGGCGGTTGGCGCAGGCACACGGGCTGTCGATCGCCACGTTGATGTGTACTGCCCAACAGGACATCATTGAGCGCGAACGCTTTTCGACACGGGTCCGTGCGGCGATGGCGGGACCGCGAACCACCGCGGCGGTGCTGGCCGGGTTGCCGGTGGTCGGGGTCGGGCTCGGGCAATTGATCGGTGCCGACCCGATCGGCTTCCTGCTCGCGCCAGGAGTCGGCGGCTGGCTCCTCGTCATCGGCGTCCTGCTGGCGTGTGCCGGCCTGCTGTGGTCTGATCGCATCACCGCGGGAGCACTTAAATGAGCTGGGCCGCATTGCTTCTCGCCACAGCGCTGTTGATCGGTTCTGGCCGTTCGCGCAACCGGTTGGCCCCGGTGGCGGCGGCCGCACGCGGGCCGCGGCGGGCCGACAATGACGATCCGCTCGCGGCCGCATCGACATTCGACCTGTTCGCCGCGTGCCTGACCGCGGGCATGGCCGTGTCGAATGCAGCCTCGGCTGCCGCGCCGTCTGCGCCGCCGTCACTCGCCGCGCTACTCACGCGTGCCGCCGACCTGCTGGCGTTGGGAGCCGACCCCGCGGTCGCGTGGGCGAACGACGCCCTGCCACATGACAAGAACGTCGATGCGCTGCTGCGGCTGGCTCGCCGGTCGGCATCCTCGGGCACCGCGCTCGCGCACGGAGTGGCCGAGCTGGCCGGCCAGTCCCGCCACGATGCGGCAGCCGCGGCAGACGCCGCCGCTGAACGAGCGTCGGTGCTCGTCGCCGGTCCGCTCGGGCTGTGCTACCTGCCTGCGTTTCTGTGCCTCGGCATTGTGCCCGTGGTCGTCGGACTCGCCGGTGACGTACTCGGTTCGGGATTGTTGTGAAAATAGAGAGGAAAATCAATGGCAGACAAACTGATTCAACGAGCGCAGGCGCGCATGACGATGTTGATGGTGGACGAGTCCGGCATGTCGACCGTCGAATACGCGAATGCTTAGTTTTTCTACCGAGGAGGAAGCAATGTCGAACAGGGTCCAATCGTACCGTGATCTGGGTTGGGAACTGTGCGTGAACGACGACCCAGACGAACCCGCCCAACTCGAATGCTCCGACTGCGGGGCATTGTCTGTTGCGACGGTGTGGCACTTATGGGAGCGGTACGGGGAGGCCCACTGCGCGTGCTGTCGCCGACCTCTCCTAGACACGCGCGACATCGAGCTGTATTGGTGCCCTAATGGACACATGTGGGCTATTGATATGGGGTCCGGGTAGAGATAATGCGGGCCCGGTCCCACGCTATTTCTTTTGGTGCGGGGTCGGGCCTTTCCCGTTTCTCAAACTCCCATGATTGGTGCATTTTCGCACGTTATTTCGCAATATAGCGCCTGGGAGTTCTTCTGGTTCATAATTGTGTCAGAAGTACGCAGAAGAATACGAGAGGAACAATGGTATGCCACCGCCCAAGAAAGGAGAACCGGGATATGCCGAATACCGCGAAGCTTACAACGACAGGCGACGGCGACGCTTGCAAGACCCGGACTTCAGAGCGAAGGAAGTCGCCCGTCAAAAGGCATCAAAGGCGCGCCTGAGAGCGCGGCGTAAAGCGGAGCAATTGGAGATCCCTTATGACGAGGAGACCTGAACCGCGAGTCATCGACTTCGGCCAATGCGGCGACTGGGGACACCGGGTGTTCGTCAACTCGCTACCTCCGACAGTTTCGCAGACGGAACGCGCAGTAGCGGACCTGACTGGCATCAAGCCAATAGTTCTCGAACACCTCCGGGAACTCGCCCTAAGACTCAGAAACCAAGAAGGCTATCGCTCGCAATTCGTCGCACTGTCGAAGCCGTACCACACGCATCTCGGCGCTGATGTGGACGGCGTACTGACGCACTTATGGCACGAAGCCTGGGCACAGAAAGGCAAGGCGGTGAGGCCGGCAAAAAAATTCGAAGGCGGCGATCTAGAGGGATGGGACGACATGGACGCATCGGGTGAAATGGAACTTGTTCGGTGGATGTGGGAAGACCGCATTCCGAAAGGTGAGTTCTCAATTCTCGGCGGTTACGAGGACTCGATGAAGTCGACCCTTGCGGCCAAGATCGTCGCCGACATCACGCACGGCAAGTTGGCGGGTGAGTACTACGACCAGCCGAAGACCGTTCTGTGGTTCGGAGGCGAGGAAAGCTGGAACAAGTCGATCAAGCCTCGACTCATCGCGGCCGGAGCTGACATCACGCGAGTCAGGACGATCAAGCCCAAGGCGGAGCACCGCGACGAGAAAGGCCGGATTCTCGACCTGACCGACCCTGAACACGTCCGAGCGCTCCGAGCGGCGATCAGAAAGCACGACGCCGCGCTGGTGCTGTTCGACCCAATGACGAGCCACATGGGCGCTAAGAATGTCGAGAAAGAGGAAGTGCTCCGCGAGGTGCTCGAGCCACTCATCGACGACCTGTGCCACACCGATGGCGTCACGCTGTTGGCGATCAAGCACTTCACCAAGCTGGAGTCGTCGGACCCGTCGAAGCTATTGGGCGGCAACCGCGCATGGTCGCAGATCGCTCGGTCGTTCATCGCGCTGGTGCTGCACCCGGACGACGACAAGGGCAAGCCAAGGGACGCCAGGCGCATCGTGGGCGTCCAAAAGGGCAACATGACCGGTGATCGCACACCGTTGATGTTCAGGCCCGTCAGCGTGCCCATGGTGATTGAGGGCAAGCAGGTCGAGATCGCCACCATCGAGTGGTTGGGCGAGGCCGACTACACGCCCGAGGAAGCGCTGCGTACTCGCGTCGCCAACGAGCGCAAACCTGCACAGCCGCGCATCACGTGCGAGGCCTGGCTGCGCGACTTCCTCAAGGCTGAGGGGCCGACCTCGCGAGCTGACGTGATCGCCGCCTGCAAGCGCGAACGCGGTGACGACGCATTCAGTCCGCCGACCTTCGACAAGGCCTGGGCGAAGATCACCGACGCTGGCGACGCAGGGCCTCGTAAACACGGTGGCCGGATCGGGTTGTGGTCTTTGGCAGGGTGATGTTTGTACATGTCGTGTGCACAATCAGCCGTTACAAAGTTACAAAGTTACAAATCGAAGGGAGTGCCTTTTCGACGTCACCGCAGCGTATACGTGTTTTCATTTTTAGATCTACAAAATTAAAACAGCTACTCACTCGCCACCTGTTTGTACTTTTGTAACTTTGTAACGTTGTAATGTGCACACATTGATTACAAACGCGATTACAAATCGAGGTGGCGAGGACAATCAGAAAGGTACCAAAATGACCATCTGCGAAGAGCACGGCATCGAACACCCCGAGCGCTTTCCGTGCGCCGAGTACGAGCGATACAGGAAGCTCACCGCGCAGTCTCACACCATCGTGACGCACGAGACGCGGCCGATCGAAGACCCGAACGTCGAAGGCCTACTCGGCATGGAGCGTGTGGTCACGGGCGCGTATGAAGCCGGTTTCGTCGGCACGGCGCATGACGATGACACTGACGAGGACCTGTACTAGTACCTCAGTGCGTCGCAGGGCGCCGTCGAATTGCGTTGTCGGGGATTACACCGGCGCGAAATATAGACGCCGCTATGGCGCGTACAGCGCGGTGCGACTCAACCATTGCCTGATAAATTTTCGGCGCGTAACGTCGCCAGCACGCATTCCGGGCGCGGCAAGATTCGGAAATCCGACGGGATTTGAAACACGGGTCTCTCACCGGACGTGAAACGGTGAAGCCGACGGGTTTACGGAACAACCGAATAGTCCCATGAGCGCACACCTGGCCACTGCGCTGATTGACCCGCCTCCTGAATAGGCGCTTGGCGATGGGAATTCCAGCAGACATCAAAGCGCGGCGATGAACCGTGCTCTCATCCAAAAGGAACTCACAAGAAAATGACTACCGTAACTACCACGGGTTCGCCGAAGGCCTGGGGCCTCGACGTACTCGGAGTCAAGCCCGAACAGGTCATCCCCGAGGCGCTGATTCTCCAGATCACCTCGAAGGCTGGCTTTGTCGAGGGCGACAGTCCTGCCGTTCGCGTACCGGCCATTCGCATCGACCCGGACGACATCGGGTTTGTGCCGGAGGGCCAGAACATCGACGAGGCTGATCCGGAACTCGCGGAACTGGTTCTGCACACGGGCAAGATCGCGCATCTCATCAAGGTCTCGCGCGAGCAGATCGCGCAGCCCGAGGCGCTGACCACGATTCTGCAGGGCCAGAAGCGGGCGCTGATCGCCAAGGCCGATAAGGCGATGCTCCAGACGGCTGCTCCGGTCGCACCGGCGACGTATCCGCCCGCAGGCCTGTTGGCCCATGCGCAGGATGCCGGCCCGGTCGGGACCAACCTCGATGCGCTGATCGACGCGGAAACGCTCGTCACGAGCCTGCCCGGTGGTGTGGCCACTCATGTGCTCGCGTCGCCGAACTCCTACGCCTACGTGCGCAAGCTGCGCAAGGGCACGGGGAGCAACGAAAACCTGCTGGGAGCGGGAACAGAATCCGGGCCGAAGACGGTGCTCGGGTTGCCCGCTCTGATCACTTCGGCGATGCCTGACAACAAGATCGCGGTAATCGACAAGGGCCAGATCCTGTCGGCCTATGGCGATGTGATGGTTGCTCGCTCGGACGAGTTCTACTTCGACTCGGACAACGTCGCTCTGCGCGCCACGTTCCGGTTCGGTGTGGGCCTCCTCGACCCGCAGGCCGTGCAGGTCCTCACTCTCCCCGAGGACTAACAACTGAATAGCTGCACCCTCGTGCAGCACTGAGTGGCACCAGTGCGCCGACCTCGAAGGGTCAACGTTTCTTCCCCCTGCGTTGGCCCTTCTTGGTAGCGACATGAGATGTAGCACCGGATACTCACAGATCGGAATAATCGAATGGGTGTAACACGACATAGACCACGCAGGCCCAAGCGTAATAGCAAGCACATCGGTGGCACGGTCGACAGCACGCGACACGAGTGGGCACGCGTACGTGCACGCATCCTCACGCGTGATGACCACACGTGCCAGGCGAAGGAAGTGGGATGCACTGGCGCGGCATCCGAGGTCGATCACGTTGTGCCCCAATACCTTGGTGGCACTGACGATGACGACAACCTCGTATCGCTGTGCCCTGAGTGTCACGCACGACGCACGTCGAGGCAGGCGCATGAACGCGCACTCGCACGCGAGGCGGACAAGAAGGAACGTGCGCGCCGCAATCATCCTGGCCGCAAGGACCGATACGACCCGGTGTGAGTTTGTGTGTGTACGTGCGAGAACTACCCGTGCGGGGGACACCCCCGGCACTGCCTTTGGCCACCGGAGAGGCTTTGACGCTCGGACTCGCGACGAGTTCCGGAGACTTCGAAAGGCTTGGCCTTTAACGCATTGAAACCGGCGCTATTGCCTCGAAATTTGGTTGTGTGCAACGATATTCGCACGGAGGTGCATACAAATGCAGAACCCATTTGCAGGCGAAGGTAAAGCCGAAATTGCGCGGCGGCTTCCTGGTGTGGACGCGGACACTGTCCAGGATTACGTCGAAGATGCCTGGGGCAAGGCAACAGGAGTCGTACCAATCATCGCCGAGGACAGCTGGCCGCCGGAGGGCAAGCCGGAAAAGGCAGACGCAATCAAAGCCATTCTGCGGGCCATCATTCTTCGATGGCATGAGGCGCAGTCAGGCGCGATTACTGGTCGCACTCAGAGCGCAGGCCCGTACTCGCAGGCCCTACAGCTCGACAACCGCCCCAAGCGCGGTTACACCCTGATGCCGTACGAGGTCGTTGACCTTCACCGTGTGGCCCGGAGCAAGGGCGGCATGTTCTCCGTCAGCACTGCGCCTGATGACGCAGGGCCACCGCAGCACTTCGGCAATGGACCTCACGAGCGCACCAGCGCCTCGGCCGCCCAACCCATCACATTCGACAACCCAGATTTGGAGGTTCATCTCAATGCCTGGACCACTCCCTAAAGACCCCGAGACTCGGGCACGCGGCAATCCCGAGCGCGTCCCGTTCAAGCTGGTCGAGATTCCGAACGTCGAGCAGCCAGACCTTCCCGAGTATTTCCGCTACGAGGGAAGAAAGATCAAGTTCCCGGCCCGTACCCATGAATGGTGGGCGCAGTGGGAGGGGTCCCCGCTCGCGAAGGGATTCACCGACCACGACTGGTCATACCTGCTCGACACCGCAGTCCTTCACGCTCAGTTCTGGCTGGGCTTGGGCAGCGTGAGAATTGCCGGTGAGCTTCGCAATCGGCTCGCGAAGTTCGGTGTGACTCCTGCTGATCGGGCTCGGCTGCGGATCATGTTCGTGACAGCCGACGAGGCCGAGGAAGCCAAGCGACGTGCTGATCGGATCAACGGCCGTGTGGGCGTGACCGGCAACGTCCGCCGCCTCACTTCGATTCCGGGCCTTGATGAGATTCGCGCCGCACGGGACGACGAGGCATCGTCTGACGCCTGAGCTGACCCGTACGCGTCTCGCGTGTCGCCGCAGGCGTCATTCGTTGTCGGCGCGTGTTGCGGGCGTTAGGACCGACCTCAGGTACCCGCGATTGCGTGTCTTCAGGTGCTCGGCGAGTGCGACGACTTGCTCAGGCGCGAACAGGTACGGCCCGCCTCGGTGCTGGCGTGGCAAGTACCACCGCATTCCCGTCTTCTTGATCACGCGGTAGATCGTGCGCTCGGTGACGCCCAGGGCCGCAGCTGTCTCGTACGTCGTCATCACTCGGCGCATGATCGCACCGGACGACTCCCCCACGTGCTTGTCGTCGTTCCCGTCGAGTGGGCCACACCTCGCTGGTACTTTTCCTCGGGTGGATCTCACGACGTCTTACGAAAAGGTAGTCCCGGCCGAAGTGCGTGGTCGGTACCAGTTCGTGGAGACTCGCAACGCGGCCGCTGTCCTCATGGCGAGCAACCCTGAACTGTTCGCCGAGATCATCGACGTGCTTACCGACTTCACTCTCTACAGCAGCGACATACTGACGCCCGGAGGGAACCGGGGACAGATTCCAATACGGCTAGATAGCGCGTTCGAGAAACTGGGGTGGAGTGCTGTCAGGATCACTACGGAATGGCGGTTGCTGGGCGAGCGAAAGCTGTCAGCGGCGAAGCGGGACTACGAAGACAAGTACTTGGAATCGTCGGTCCGCAACCCCGGCTTTGAAGTCGACAATATGAAGGGCCGCGTCGCTCTGGATGTTGAGTGGAACGCGAAGGACGGCAATCTGGACCGGGATCTCAGCGCGTATCGGTCGTTGTATGAGGTCGGCCTGATTGACGTGGCAGTGATCATCACGCGTGACCACGCCGGCATTCGCAACCTCGCCCTGGAGGACCTGAAGAACGCCGACGCTGCGAGACGCCTTGGCACCACCACAACGACCAACATCGAGAAAGTTCGTGATCGGATGACTCGCGGGGACAGCGGTGGGTGCCCCGTGCTGGTCGTTGCGATCACTCGAAACACATGGGAAGGACACGCGGGCAAGTAGCACGTCCCCCATTTATTCCGCGTTTCCTTTACAGTCTCCGACAGATCTACTTTGTTCGAAAGATCTACTTTGTTCGTTCGAAAGAGAGGCACCTGATAGTGACGCTGACGGACCCCATGGACGACATCAAGCCGCTTCGAGCCGTACCGCTTCGCGAGGCGAACGAGCCGCCGCCACTGCCCATCGTCGAGGGGGGCTGGAAAACAATCCTCGCTGATCCGCCGTGGCGATTCACAAACCGGACTGGCAAGGTCGCTCCCGAGCATCGCCGTCTTGACCGTTACTCGACGCTGGACGTTGACGCGATCTGCGATATTCCCGTTTCACAGGTCGCAGCACGCGATGCTCACCTCTATCTATGGGTTCCAAACGCACTGCTCCCTGACGGCATACGCGTCATGCAGGCCTGGGGCTATCGCTACGTGTCGAATGTGATCTGGGCGAAGCGGCGTAAAGACGGCGGCCCCGATGGCCGTGGTGTGGGCTTTTATTTCCGGAACGTCACGGAGATCATTCTGTTCGGCGTACGGGGAAGCATGCGGACGCTGCCACACGCACGCAGCCAGGTGAACATGATCGAGACCCGTAAGCGCGAGCATTCGCGTAAGCCGGATGAGCAATACGCATTCATCGAGGCATGCTCACCCGGCCCGTACCTCGAACTGTTCTCGCGGCACCCGCAACCAGGGTGGAGCGGATGGGGTGATGAGGCGGGCGAGGACGTGGTACCCCGTGGCCGCGTCCACAAGGGCTATGGCGGTGGCGCTATCGAGGTCCCCGCTGTGACGAAGCACGTGCGACTCGATCCCGCCACGAGGGAACGTGTCGGTAAGGAGATGCGGATTCTCTACGAGTCCGGGAAAAGCATTCGAGAGATCGTGGACGAGACCGGATACAGCATCACGCGGGTACGGCGACTGCTGCAAAACGCCGGGACGACATTCCGAACGCAAGGCAGTCACTAAACCTCGCGACGGCAGTCGCCCCGGCGATTAGCGCGGCGGATTACGCGGTTTTGGCTTCGGGCTCGTTCGTGTCGTCGGCCTTCGCCTTCTTCGATGCGGCACGTTCGGCGACGAACGCGGTGTAAGCCTTCTTGAGCTTCGCAACGTCGGCCTTCGTGAACACGTAGGACTTGCCGTCGCGGGTGAACATGCCGTCGGCCTTGCCCGTGCGGAGGAACACGCGCAGCGCCTTCGGGTCGATGCCGAGGGCGGTCGCAACGTCCTTCGAGGTGAGGTTGGTGGGTGCGGTCATTTTCGTGATTCCTTTCAGTTGGGCAGTTCGACGTACAGGGATGCAATGCGGGTGTTGTCGGGGCCGTTGATGGCCCACACGGTGGCGTTCATGTCGTCGTCCATGTAGAGATACGACGACTGCACAGGCACGCCCAGCACGTTGGTCAAGGCGGTCGTGATGTCGGCGAGCGACGGGAACGCGTCGTCAATGATGGGGTCCGGGTCGGACTCGTCCTGGTCGCTTGCGAGGAACGCGTACGCGGTGATGGGGTGGGTGTTCGTTGTCATGAAGCCAACGTAAGAGACTTCGACCGCGAACCTAACCCCTACTGGCGGTAAGACTTTCGTTCATTCGTTCTCGTCGTCATCTTCGACGCGCACCGTCCACTCGCCGTCCTCGAGGAAGCGTCCGAGAGCGTCGACGCCACCCGACATCTTGAAGTCATCGACCACGGTGCGGGCGCCCTCGCTGTGTGATCGCCACTCGACGCGAATGTCCAGCTGTCGCAACCAGACATTGCGCTCTTCGTTGGTCGCGGTCGCCCACCACTCGATGACGAGTTCATCAGTCGGCTCATACGTCCAACCAGCGGGTTGCGTTGGCTTGCTTGATAGTTCGGCTTGTCGTGCGGCCAAGGCGTCGATCTTCGCGTCGAGCCGGGCACGTTGCGGCGTGCCACGTCGAAAGGCCGGTGTACCAAGCTGATCCGTGAGGTCGGCGAGCACGGCGTTGACTTCAGCGAGGTCTGACGAGGAATCGCTACCGGGTGACCACACGCGCGTCATGCGCGGATGAAAGCCGAAGGCGTGCATGATCTTTGACTCAACCTCATCCTCGGCGTATTCGAGCGGGATCGAGCGGTTAGAGCACGGGTTCTTGTACTGCGCTGACGCGCAGCGGTAGCGGGGCTTGCGGCCCTCGCCTCCCTTGAGCTTATACGCGGGCTTGCCGCACACGCCGCAGTGGATGATTCCGAGGAGTAGCGAGGTGGTGCGCTTCGTCGGCTCCTTGCGGTTTTCGCGTCCGGCTAGCTCGACGCCCACACGGTCGAACTTGTCGCGGGCGATGATCGGTTCGGTGCGTACGAACGGAGTGCCGTCGTCGGACACGACTAGGGAGGCCTCAGGTCGGCCCTGAGCGCCTAGTGATGTGTCACTGACAGCGATGCGCCCGAGCAGCGTCGGAGACGTCAAGGCGCGTTTCAGGCCTCCGGGGTGCCAGGTGTATCCCTTGGCCTCGCGGCCCCGCAGTTGCGCGAATCGGTCGCGGGGAGTCAGCACGCCTCGGTCGGTCAGATCATGGGCAACACTGCGCAGAGGTTCGCCACCCAACACGCGCTCGACCACCTCGTGGATGATGACGACTTGCTCGGGGTCTTGGACGAGTTTCCATCCCTCGTCGGTGTGGACAGGCATGTAGCCCCACGGCGCTGGGCCGCCTCGATACTTCCCGGCTCGGAGGTTGTGTTGGGCAGCTGATCGGTTGCGCTCGCTGATCGCGACCAATTCCATCTCGGCGACCTTGGCGACGAGTAGCGCGATGATGTCGCCAAACGGTGCGGTGAGATCAAGAAATGCCTCGGAGGTGCTGACGAGGGCCACACGGTGTTCCTGACACCACTTGATTAGGTCGGCCAGATCAAACAGGCGCCGCACGATGCGGTCCACACGGAACACCACGATCACGTCGAACTCGCCGGGACGCTTCAGCCACGAACCGAGCTGCGGTCGGTCGAACGGCGTGATCTTGCCAGCACTGATGTCCATGTCCTCGGCGACGCCGACGACTTGATATCCGCGGCGGGCGCAGAGTTCCTTGCACGCCGCCAACTGCCTCTCCGGGCTGGTCGTGGCCTCGGTGACCCGTGAGAGGCGGGTGACGATCAAGGCCCGAGGTTGCGTGTTCGATGTCACAGCAGTACGCTACGCGATTGGGACTGAAAGCCCAACATTCGCATACGCCATCGGCACCATCGCCGCCGCGGCGTTCGGGGCCATCCTGTACACGGTGGTCACCGGGGATTCGATCGTCAGCGCGCTGAGCAACATCATCACCCGAGCGCTGAACACCAACGTCTAGATGACCGAGGTGCGGTCACGGTCGAGGCAGCCTTCGCGGTCGCGGCGTTGGTGGTTGTCATGGTGTTGTGCGTTGGCGGCCTCAGTACGGTGTCGATGCAGGTTCGGTGCGTTGACGCGGCACGCGAAGCTGCCCGTCTGGCCGCCCGCGGCGACGACCGCGCGGCGGCCGACATCGCGCGCCGCATCGCGCCGCGTGGTGCCGCGGTCGACCTGCGGCGCGACGGCGGGCTGGTTCTGGCCCAGGTCAGTGCCCGTGCCGCACTGCCGGGGCTCACCATCTCGGCCGAGGCGGCCGCCGCCGTCGAGCCGGGCGTGCGATGACCGCGGATCGGCCAGCCTGCTGGCCGTCGGCCTGATCGCGATCTTGCTGGCCTTCATGACGGGCGCGGCGTATCTGGGGGCCGCCGTGATCGCGCGTCATCGCGCCCAAGCCGCGGCAGATCTCGCGGCTCTGGCCGCGGCAGGCGCCGTCGTAGGCGGTCCGGAGATGGCATGCGGGAGGGCCGCCGAGATCGCATCGGCGATGCGCACCACGGTCACCGCGTGCCGGCTCGACGGGCTCGATGTGGTGCTCGATGTAGAGGTCATGGTCACCCTTGGCCGCTTCGGCGCGGGCTCGGCTCGTGCCGTGACCCGCGCGGGGCCGGTCGAAACCTAGTCCACCTCGTCGAGGTCGGCGCCGGCGATCTCGCTGTCGGAGGGCAGCCGTAGCGCGAGGAGTCCCGCGTAGGTGCCGGGCTCCAGCTCGATCCGGTTGATCGTCATGTGTACGGGGCGCCAGCCGCCATCGGTCGTCCGCATCCGCAGCACCTTGGTGGTGGCGCCGGTCGCGAATTCCGTTGTCATCGTGGCCATGTGGCGGGCATCGGCCGGATGGATGCGGGCGGGCCCGCCTTCGCGGCTGCGCCAGTCGAAGAACGGCGCCGGCTCGTCGAGCCACTTCAGCAACTTCCAGTTGTTGAGATCGACGAGCGCGCGATGCACGCCGGGCTGGGCGAGGCCGTCGAGGATCCGCTGCGCGAGGTAGTCCACCGGCACAGCGGGTGCCTCGCGGTCACTGCGCCAGTTCATCGCGCGGCAGATCAGCCGGTCGTGGCCGTCGGCTTGCGGTTCGAGCGCGACGCGCGCCACGAACCCCACCGTGATGGGTTCGCCCCGGAAGTCGGTGACGTCCCACGTGGTGCAGATGGTGTTGCCGGGCTGAGGTTTGATCGTCATCGACAGCACCTTGGCCTCGCTGGGGTTGAGGTCGCGCGTCGGCAGATCATCGGCGAACGCGCGCCCTTCGGTGGTCTCGGTTTCCGGGTTCAGCCCGCTGTTGCGTATGGATTCCGCAGTGTCGGTCGCGATGCCGGTCGAGAGGTCCCATTTGAGCGGGCCGGGGATCGGGCGTTCCGGCGGTTCGACGTGGAGTGGGCCGATCCACACATGCACGCCGTGGATGCGGCCGTCGGTCATCTGCACCACTTCGGTGCGGATTACGCGGTCGTTCTTCGGGGTGATGCTGGACAGACCCTGACCTGCCCGTACGGTTTCGCCAATCGCGGTCTGGATGGCCATGAGGTTCGGATTTCGGCGTAAAAATACGCTGATCGGAACGAGATTCTTCGTTTGGGAGCCCCGTGCGACCACAGCAGGCTCGCTGCCCAGTGTCTCCACGAGCAGCCAGTCGTGGGTCATGCGCAGTATTTTACCCGGCGGTAAGGTCGTCGTTTGCACTCGTTGAGACGACGAAATCCGCACCATATTGCCGGTTCCCGCGCGCTCGCGAAGCCGCGCGGCGAGGCGAGGAGTTGCAAACATGAGTGAGTTCACGTAATTTGCCACTGCACCCGGCCTCCGGGATTGGGAACGGATCGCGTTGTCCGACCGTTCATCGCAACGCCTGTGTGCTCGGCGTGCCCGAAGTTCTTGTCGATCCGCGTAGTCGGCCGTCGAGGGGTCGGTCGTCAACGCGGTCGGGGGTCGCGCTGGGATTCGCTCAGCGCGCCGAGCACCAGGCGGAGTACCCGCACCGCGCCCGACTTGTCGAGTGGGTCGTTGCCGTTGCCGCATTTCGGCGATTGGACGCACGAGGGGCAACCGTGCGGGCACTCGCACGCCTCGATCGCGGCAGCCGTCGCGCCCCACCACGTTTCGAGGCGTCGGAAGCCACGGTCGGCGAATCCGGCGCCACCGGGGTAGCCGTCGTAGACGAAAATGGCCGGCAAACCGTCGACGGGGCCGATGGCCGTCGACACCCCGCCGATGTCGCCGCGGTCACAACTGGCCACCAGCGGCAGCAGGCCGATCGCGGCGTGTTCGGCTGCGTGCAACGATCCGGGAACCGCCAACGGGTCGATACCGTTGTCCTGCAGTGCTTCTGGCGTGATGGTGCACATGACGGCCATGGTGTCGAGAGTTTGCGTCGGCATGTCGAGTTCGACGAAGTCGATCACCTCGCCGTCCAGTGCCCGGCGCAGATAGCCGACGACGGTGTTGGTCACCGAAACCGGTACCAGGCCAACGGTGACCGCGCCGAACGTCATCCGCTCGCCGGGACCGGTGACCGCGATGTCGGTGAGTTCGCGGGCGAACGTGGTGTAGCCCGGGTCGGCCGCGTGGACGAATGCCACACCGTCTTCGAAGCTCAGCGAATCCACCAAATAGCTCTCGCCCTGGTGCAGATACACCGCGCCGGGGTGCACCGACGAGGCGGCCTGGCCGGCGCCCGTGCTGCCGAGCATGCGTCCCGTGTCGGCCTCGAGAATCGCGATCTGGCCGCCGATCGAGCCGCGGATGTCGACGGCGGGATGCGGATCGACGCCGGGGGCGGGGAAGTACCCGCTCGATCGTTTGCGCAGCAGCCCGTCGTCGACGAGGGACTGTGCCACCGATTCGGCGTTCCACAGCCGCACTTCGGCCTCGGTGAGAGGGAGTTCGGCGGCAGCGCAGAGTATTTGGGGGCCGAGGACGTGCGGGTTGGTGGGGTCGATCACGACGCGTTCGATCGGCTTGTCCAGCAGCGCGGCCGGATGGTGCACGAGATAGGTGTCGAGTGGGTCGTCGCGCGCGATCAGCACGATCAACGCGCCCTGGCCGCGTCGTCCGGACCGTCCGGCCTGCTGCCAGAACGAGGTGACGGTGCCGGGGAAGCCCGCCATGACGACGGCGTCGAGGCCGGCGATATCGATGCCCAGCTCGAGCGCGTTCGTGGTGGCCAGGCCGCGCAGGCGGCCGTCGGCCAGTTGGTGTTCGAGTTCGCGCCGGTCCTCGGCGAGGTATCCGGCACGATAGGAGGCCACCCGCTCGGCCAGATCGGGTGCGGTTTCGGTCAGCCGGGCGCGCGTGCTCAGCGCGGTGAGTTCCGCGCCGCGCCGCGACCGCACGAACGTCAGCGTGCGCGCGCCCTCGGTCATCAGGTCGGCCATCACCCGCGCGGCCTCCGCACCGGCCGAACGCCGCACCGGGGCGCCGTTCTCGCCGGTGAGATCGGCCAGCAGGGCCGGTTCCCACAGGGCGATCGTGCGGGCGCCCTGCGGTGAGCCATCCTCGGTCACCTCGACGACGGTCTGGCCGATCAGCTCGGCGGCGGTCTCGGCGGGCGAGGCCGTGGTGGCGCTCGCGAAAACCACCGTGGGCGTTGAAGGGTCGGTGTCGTTCGCCGCGTATCTTTCGCACAACCGCATCAACCGGCGCAACACCATGGCCACGTTGGAGCCGAATATGCCCCGGTAGTAATGGCATTCATCGACCACGATGAATTTCAGGTTGCGCAGGAACACCGCCCAGCGGGCGTGGTTACGCAGCATCGACAAATGAATCATGTCGGGGTTGGAGAAAATCCACCGCGAACGCTCGCGGGCAAAACGCCGTACTTCTTGCGCGCTGTCGCCGTCGTAGGGTGCGGGCGCGACATCCCGTAGCGCGGTGACGCTTTCGGTCAGCGCCTGCGCGGTGCGCAATTGGTCGTGGCCGAGCGCCTTGGTCGGCGACAGATACAGCACGCGGGCCCGTGGATCGGCGGCCAGGGCGGACAGGATCGGCAGTTGATAGGCCAGCGACTTGCCCGACGCGGTGCCCGTCGATATCACGACATGGCGGCCGTCGTGCGCGAGTTGGGCTGCCGCGAGCTGGTGCGACCAGGGCGCGGTGATGCCACGATCATGCAACGCGCGCACCACATCTGGGTCGGCCCACTCGGGCCACGACAGGGGTTTGCCCTGACGCGGAGGTAAATCCGCGACATGGCGTAGCGGATCTTCGTCGGCAGGCGTGCCCTCGACCGCGCAAGCGAGCAGCTCACGGCCGAAATCCAGCCCCCGATCCGACACGTCGTGACCTCCTGTCATCCACCCCGGCGGGGCCTGCTCGGGTTTGTAAACGAATTGTTCACCACACGCTGCAAGTCGAGACTGTCGCGGCAGCCCTGAACATGATTGACTAACGACGGTCGCAGCTTCTGTGTTTGTACTCGCACTCGCAGGATCGTCGTTGCGATCGCGGTTCCTGCGAGGGTTGTAGGTCGGGTCAAGTTCCGACGACTCCACGAAGGTATGGCGGTCGGAACGGGCCCGGTACGCCGGAAGTCGGTGGACCGCACCCGGTAAGAAGAGAAGGAAAGATCAAGAAATGCCACAGGGAACTGTGAAGTGGTTCAACGCGGAGAAGGGCTTCGGCTTCATCGCGCCCGAAGATGGGTCGGCGGACGTGTTTGTCCACTACACGGAAATCCAGGGCAGCGGCTTCCGCACCCTGGAGGAGAACCAGAAGGTTGAGTTCGAGGTCGGCCAGAGCCCCAAGGGGCCGCAGGCCACGGGTGTTCGGGCCATCTGAGCCAAACAAAAACTCAACGCAGACACCTCCGCGAGAGTCCCGCACCGGACACCGCGGGGGTGTTCTCGTTTTTGGGGCCTCGGCTGGCCTAGTGTCGATTCGTGAGCCAGCTGTCGTTCTTCTCGGCCGAGTCGGTGCCGCCCGCGGTGCCCGACCTGACCGGGATGCTGGCTGGCCCCGGCCAGATCGTTCTGGTGGGTAGCTCGGCCGAACAGGCGGCGCGGATTTCGGTGGTTGTCGACGAGCTCTGGCGTGCCCAGGGGTTGGCCGAGATGATCGCGGGGGCCGGCCTGGAGCCCGAGATCGCCCGCACCGACGAGAACACGCCGTTGGTGCGTACCGCGCTCGATCCCCAGCTGGTGCCGATCGCGCGGGACTGGACGCGCGGCGCGGTCAAGACCGTCCCACCGAACTGGCTGCCGGGCTCGCGCGAGCTGCGCGCCTGGACGCTGGCGGCCGGGACGCCCGAGGCCGACGACCGCTATCTGCTCGGGCTGGATCCGCATGCCCCCGACACGCACGCGGCCCTGGCGTCGGCCATGATGCGGGTGGGTATCGCACCGACGTTGATCGGCACCCGCGGCTCGCGGCCCGCGTTGCGGATCAGTGGTCGACGGCGCCTATCGCGCCTGGTCGAGAACGTGGGGGAACCGCCGGGGGACGCCGCGGCGTTAGCGCATTGGCCACGTATTTAATAGTGCGTGAGCGGAGAGCCAGTTTGCGTAGGATCTCGCGGAATGCGAAATTGGCAGTTGTCTCGCAAGGCGGGGCAGCTAAAGAAGTGGAGCGTAGGCACAGTTGGCTGGCGGCGACCAGGACCGCGGTGGCGGTAGGGGAACAAGTAACGTCCGGCGACTCGTAATTGTCGAGTCGCCGACCAAGGCGCGCAAAATAGCCAGCTACCTCGGCTCCAATTACATCGTCGAGTCCTCCCGCGGCCACATTCGTGACCTGCCGCGGGCCGCGGCGGACGTGCCCGCGAAGTACAAATCCGAACCGTGGGCCCGCCTCGGGGTCAACGTCGACGCGGATTTCGAACCGCTCTACATCGTCAGCCCGGACAAGAAGGGTACCGTCACCGAGCTCAAAGGCCTGCTCAAGGACGTCGACGAGCTCTATCTCGCGACGGACGGTGACCGCGAGGGTGAGGCCATCGCCTGGCACCTGCTGGAAACGCTCAAGCCGCGCATCCCGGTCAAGCGGATGGTGTTCCACGAGATCACCGAGCCCGCGATCCGAAATGCCGCCGAAAACCCGCGTGACCTCGACAACGACCTCGTCGACGCGCAGGAGACCCGCCGCATCCTCGACCGCCTGTACGGCTACGAGGTCAGCCCGGTCCTGTGGAAGAAGGTGGCCCCGAAGCTCTCGGCGGGCCGCGTGCAGTCGGTGGCCACGCGCATCATCGTGCAGCGGGAGCGCGAGCGCATGGCGTTCCGCACGGCCGGCTACTGGGATGTCACCGCCGAACTGGACGCCAGCGTCTCGGACGCCGACGCCTCTCCTCCCAGGTTCACCGCGAAGCTCAACACCGTCGACGGCCGCCGGGTCGCCACGGGCCGCGATTTCGACTCGCTGGGCCAGGTGAAGAAGCCCGACGAGGTGCTGGTGCTCGACGAGGCCAGCGCGGGCGCGCTCGCGACGGGTCTGCGCGGTGCTCAGTTGGCCGTCAGCTCCGTCGAGCAGAAGCCCTACACCCGTCGGCCCTATGCGCCGTTCATGACGTCGACGCTGCAGCAGGAGGCCGCCCGCAAGCTGCGGTTCTCCTCGGAGCGCACGATGAGCATCGCGCAGCGGCTGTACGAGAACGGCTACATCACCTACATGCGTACCGACTCGACCACCCTGTCGGAGTCGGCCATCAACGCCGCGCGCAACCAGGCCCGCCAGCTCTACGGCGACGAGTACGTGCACCCCACGCCGCGCCAGTACACCCGCAAGGTCAAGAACGCCCAGGAGGCGCACGAGGCCATCCGGCCCGCCGGCGACGTGTTCCAGACACCGGGCCAGCTGCACGCGCAGCTCGACACCGACGAGTTCCGGCTCTACGAGCTGATCTGGCAGCGCACCGTGGCCTCGCAGATGGCCGACGCCCGCGGCACGACGCTGTCGCTGCGCATCGCGGGTACTGCGGCCGGCGGCGAGCAGGTCGTCTTCAACGCGTCCGGCCGCACCATCACGTTCCCGGGCTTCCTCAAGGCCTACGTCGAGAGCATCGACGAGCTGGCCGGCGGCGAGTCGGACGACGCCGAGAGCCGCCTGCCCAACCTCACACAGGGCCAGCGCGTCGACGCCGCCGATCTCACCGCCGACGGGCACCAGACCAGCCCGCCCGCGCGCTACACCGAGGCCTCGCTCATCAAGGCCCTCGAAGAGCTGGGCATCGGCCGGCCGTCGACCTACAGCTCGATCATCAAGACCATCCAGGACCGCGGCTACGTGCAGAAGAAGGGCAGCGCCCTCGTGCCGTCCTGGGTGGCGTTCGCCGTCGTCGGCCTGCTGGAACAGCACTTCGGCCGCCTCGTCGACTACGACTTCACCGCCGCCATGGAGGACGAGCTCGACGAGATCGCCAACGGCCAGGAGCGACGGACCAACTGGCTCAACAACTTCTACTTCGGCGGCGACCACGGCGTCGAGGGTTCGATCGCGCGCGCCGGCGGTCTCAAGAAGCTGGTCGGCGGCAACCTCGAAGGCATCGACGCACGAGAAGTCAACTCGATCAAGCTGTTTGACGATTCCGAGGGTCGGGCGATCGTGGTGCGGGTGGGCCGCAACGGTCCGTACCTGGAGCGCATGATCATTGATCCTGAGGCTCCGGACGGCGCATTGAAACCGCAGCGTGCCAACCTCAAAGACGAGCTGACGCCGGACGAGCTGACGCTCGAGCTCGCCGAAAAGCTCTTCGCCACACCGCAAGAGGGCCGCTCGCTGGGCGTCGACCCCGAGACCGGACACGAAATCGTCGCCAAGGACGGCCGGTTCGGGCCGTACGTCACCGAGGTGCTGCCCGAGCCGCCGGAGGATCCGGAGGCGGGCACCCCGGCCAAGAAGGGCAAGAAACCGACGGGCCCCAAGCCGCGTACGGGTTCACTGTTCCGCTCGATGGACATCGAGACGGTGACGCTCGACGACGCGCTCAAGCTGCTGTCGTTGCCGCGGGTGGTCGGTGTCGACCCGTCCAACAACGAGGAGATCACCGCGCAGAACGGCCGCTATGGCCCATACCTCAAGCGCGGCACGGATTCTCGTTCGTTGGCGACCGAGGACCAGATCTTCTCCATCACGCTCGACGAGGCGTTGAAGATCTACGCCGAGCCCAAGCGTCGTGGTCGCCAAGCAGCTGCGGCACCGCCGCTGCGCGAGCTGGGTACCGACCCGGCGTCGGGCAAGCCCATGGTGATCAAGGACGGCCGCTTCGGTCCGTACGTGACCGACGGTGAGACCAACGCGAGCCTGCGCAAGGGCGACGACGTGCTGTCCATCACCGACGAGCGGGCGTCGGAGCTGCTGGCCGATCGCCGTGCCCGCGGGCCGGTGAAGAAAGCCGCGAAGAAGGCCGCCAAGAAGGCGCCTGCCAAGAAAGCGCCTGCGAAAAAGGCCGCCAAGAAGGCTTAGCCGGTCAGGTCGCTCTGGCTGATGTCGCCTGCGAGGTCGCGCGGCAGCACCAGGTTGACCGGCCGGGCGAGTTGCGTGGGCACGGTGCGGCCGCGCAGCTCGACGATCTCACCGACGTCCCAGCACAGCGCCTCGGCGTCGAGTGCGCCGCTCACGGCGATCGCCGAGGCCAGCACGTGGCCCTCCTCCAGCTTGGCGAGCTCGGTGAGGCGCGCGGCCTCGTTGACCGGGTCGCCGATCACCGTGTACTCGAATCGGGCCTTGGCGCCGATGTGACCGGCGATCGCGCGGCCTGCTGAGACGCCGATGCCGAACTCGGTATCGGTGCCAAGCACCTTGACCAGCTCGTCGTGCAGTTCACGCGAGGCGGCCAGCGCCCCGCCCGAGGCGTCGGGATGCTCGATGGGGGCACCGAAGATGGCCAGCGCCGCGTCACCCTGGAACTTGTTGACGAACCCGCCGTGCTTGTTGACGGTGTCGACGATGACGCGGAAGAACTCGTTGAGCAGATTCACCACATCGGCGGCCGGAATCGTCGACGCCAGATGCGTGGAGCCGACGAGGTCGACGAACAGCACCGCGACGTCGCGTTCCTGGCCGCCCAGCTCGGTGCCGCGTTCCAGGGCACGCCGGGCCACGTCCTCGCCGACGTAGCGGCCGAACAGGTCGCGCAGCCGCTGCCGTTCGGCCAGATCGCGCACCATGTCGTTGAACCCGGCCTGCAGCAGGCCGAGCTCGCTGGCGTCGTATATCTGCATGTGCGCGTTGTAGTTGCCGCGCTGCACCTCGCCCAGTGCCCAGCGCAGCTGGCGCAGCGGATCGGCGATCGACATGGCCACCAGCACCGTGCCGGACAGCCCGATCACCAGCGCGGCGATGGCCAGCAGCAGGATCGGTGTGGTGAGCCGGTCGGCCGGGGCGGTCAGGATCGAGAACTTGCTCGCGACCAGGGCCAGCACGATCGCGAGAATCGGCACGCCCGTCGAGAGCACCCACGTCAGCACCTGGCGCAGGATCACGCCCGGCGCGCGGAAATTCTCCGGGACCCCGCCACGCAGTGCGGCCACCGCGACCGGTCGCAGGACGCGTTCGGACTGCAGATAACCGATGATCGCGGTCGCGGTCGCACCCAATGCGGTGGCGACGGCCACGACGGGCGCGGACTGGCTGGCCACCGGCCAACTGGCCACGATGAACACGATCGACCCAAGGCACCAGTTCGTGACACTGATGAGCGTGCGATAGAACGGCATCTTGAGCGCGCGGGCGCGGGCCAGGGCCGTGATGCCGGGGTCGCCCTTGGCGAGCAGGGTGTCGCGACGTTGCCACCGGATGACCGGGATGAGCAGCCGCAAGCTCAGGTACGCGCCGATGATGAACGACACGAACAAGTAGCCCAGGAAGATCGCCAGGTTGTAGGCGGGAAGGTCCTGCAGCTGGATGCGATCCTCCGGCGGCAGGCCGAAGCGCAGGAAGCCCAGCACGAACAGGGCGCCGATGATGTCGGCCTGCAGCATGCCCAGGGTGAACACCGGCCACGGGGTACGCGCCACCCATCGCGCGAATGAACCGATTCGCGCGATGGGTATGGGCTGCGTGGTCACCCGTTTACCGTATCGGGCCGGGCGGACGTTCAGCGCCGCTGTCAGGAGGTTGTGTCGGCTTGACCACTACTGTTGGCGGTGATGAGCGGTGTCTTTTCGCGTCTGGTGGGCCAGCACGCGGTCGAACAGGAGCTGGTGGCCGCGGCTGCGGCCGCTCGTGGTGACTCTGCCCACAACGGTACGGCGACCGGGACGATGACACATGCGTGGCTGATCACCGGTCCGCCCGGCTCAGGCCGCTCGGTGGCGGCGCTGTGCTTCGCGGCGGCGCTGCAGTGCACGTCAGACGGGGTGCCGGGATGCGGGCAGTGCCGTGCGTGCACGACGACGATGGCAGGCACGCACGCCGATGTGCGGCGCATCGTGCCCGAGGGGCTGTCCATCGCGGTCAAGGAGATGCGCGAGATCGTCCAGATCGCGTCGCGGCGGCCCGGGACCGGGCGCTGGCAGATCGTGGTGATCGAGGACGCCGACCGGCTCACCGAGGGCGCGGCGAACGCACTGCTCAAGGTTGTCGAGGAGCCGCCGCCGTCGACCGTCTTCCTGCTGTGCGCGCCGTCGGTGGATCCCGAGGACATCGCGATCACACTGCGGTCGCGGTGCCGGCATGTGGCGCTGACGACGCCATCGGTCGACGCCATCGCCGACGTGCTGATCTCCGGGGACGGCCTTCCCGAGGAGGACGCGCGCTGGGCGGCGTCGGTCAGCGGGGGTCATGTCGGCCGGGCACGACGCCTCGCGACCGATCCTGAGGCCCGTGAGCGCCGCAAACGGGCCCTCGGGCTCGCCCGGGATGCCGCGACGCCGTCACGGGCGTATGCGGCCGCTGAAGAGATGGTCGCGGTCGCCGAGGCGGAGGCCCTCGCATTGACCGCGGGGCGCAACGAGACCGAGACCGAGGAGCTCAAGACCGCGCTCGGCGCCGGTGGCACGGGTAAGGGCACTGCCGCGACGCTGCGCGGGGCGGCCGGCGCGCTCAAGGAGTTGGAGAAGCGCCAGAAATCCCGGCAGACCCGCGCGTCACGCGATGCGCTGGACCGGGCGCTGATCGATCTGGCGACCTACTTCCGGGATGCGTTGTTGGTGTCCTCGGGCGCCTCGGCGGTCACGGCCAACCATCCCGACATGGCCGAAAAGGTCGCGGCCCTGGCCGCCCACGCGTCACCCGACAAGCTGCTGTGCTGCATCGAAGCGGTGCTGGAATGCCGCGAAGCCCTTGCCGTCAACGTCAAGCCGAAGTTCGCGGTCGACGCGATGGTGGCCACGGTGGGGCAGGCGCTGCGGAACTGACTTTGGCGGTGCCGGGCCTCTGCCGTAGACTCGTCCCGCCCGGTTCGCCGAGCACGCCACCTTAGCTCAGTCGGCAGAGCGATTCACTCGTAATGAATAGGTCGGGGGTTCGATTCCCCCAGGTGGCTCCATAATTTCTCGCTTGTGACGTCCGCGGCGCGATTGTCGCGCCAGAGTGGCTTCCCGCATCCACAGCCACTCTGCCGTGACAGTGGGGGCGTCAATCGCCGTAAACCTGCGTCAAGAAGTCCTCGACGAGCGGAACCACCTCATCGAGATGGGTCTCCAGCAGCCAATGGCCACCTCCGAGTAGGTGGATCGGCGCGTCGGGCAGGTCACGCTCGTAAGCCCTGGCCGATTTCTCCGGCATGTAGCCGTCATGTGGGCCCCACACGATCAACGCCGGCGGCTGGTGCTCGCGGAGAAAGGCCTGCTCGGCAGGGAACCACTGCAGCGTGTTGGGCTGGTCTTCGAGGAGTCGAATCAAGTTCGCGATGCGCTCCGGCGTCGACATCAGCGACCAGTGCAGGGTCCACAGGTCGGGGCTGATGCGGTCGGCCACGTCCTCGGGTAGTTCACCGCGGAACTCGGTCTCGAAGCCGTGCAGCGTGACGTGCTGGGCGATCCTGCGCCGGGCGTCCGGCCCAGGGTTGTTCCACGACTCTTTGAGGAAGTCGTATTTCGGGCCGAAGGCGTCCTCGTAGATGTCGCCGTTCTGGATGATCAGGCCGGCGACGCGCTCCGGTTTGGCGATGGCGAGCTGGAAGCCGAACTGAGAACCGTAGTCGTGCAACCAGATCACATAGCGGTCCAGGCCCATGGCATCGACGAATCTCTGCAGGAATTCGCTGTAGGCGGCGAACGTGTAGCCGAAGTTGTCCGCGGAAGGCGTTGCGCTGTAACCGAATCCGGGAAGATCCGGGGCGATCGTTCGCCATCTGTCGAGCCTCGCCATCAGATTGCGGTACACGTACGACGAGGCAGGATAACCGTGGGGGAGGAGCAGGACCGGGGCGTCGACGGGTCCGGCTGCGCGGTAGAAGGTGTCGACGCCGTCGACGGTGATCCGGTGGTGGGTTACAGGGCTCACGGTTCTTCTAGTACCCGTTTGGCCACCTTCATCGCCGCCATCGCGTTTGGGAACCCGGCATAGCCGCTGGCGTGATAGACGACCTCGGCGATCTCATCCTCGGTGAGGCCGTTGTTGCGGGCGATCATGACGTGCGCCTCGAACTCATCGGTGGCCCGCAAGGCGATCAGGATGCCCATCGTGACGAGGCTGCGATCACGACGGCTCAGGCCATCACGACTCCACAACCGGCCGAAGATGTTGTCGATCCCGATACCCAACAACTCATCACCGAATGAGCCATCCCCCTCGACGTTTTCCGGCACCGCCTCTGGCAGCAGCTCACGAAAGACCTGAAGACCTACCTCACGGACATCTGTCATGCCTGCCAGCTTGGCATGGCTACTGGGTTGGGGCCGCGGGCCAGCCTGGGCTTGGTGGTGACGTGGGGAACTCGTTCGCAGGCGACGGAACGTGCGTATGAATGCGCTTGCTTGCGGGAGTTCCGCCAGCTTTGTCGATACACGTCGCGCGGTCACGCTCGTAATCCGCCCACCGCGAGGTCGAGAGGTAACCGCCCTCCTGACTAGTGACCGTCCAGCCGGCGAAGACGTTGTTGAGCGGGGCTTTTGACGGCCCTTTCTGGGGTGGCAGCCCGGGCTGCGTCTCCTGCGGGGCTTTCAAGCCGATCCGCATAGGGTAAATCCCGGGGCCGGGAGCAAGCGCATCTCCGACGATTGCACTGTACATACCGTCGGGGCCCCCTAATTGCAGAACCATACGTGAAGGCACATCCGGTTAGCGTTACCGCGAGATCGGATCGGGTGATATTCAGAATATGATGCCGCACAGTGCCGACATAGATGTCGGGCTCGGAGTCGCCAACCCTCGGACGTAATTCCCGCGTGCCCGACGCCCCGCCTGGTTGGTCGGGTGCTACCGCCTCATCGAAGCCTGGGTACAGGTAATCGGCATTCTCGGTGATCACCGCGAGGAAATATGACTCAACATACGCACGTGTGGCAATCGCTGCGCCATCGGTCGGGAGATCTACGCCCGGCTCAGCAGTCCAAGTGAACGAGAAATCAGGCAGTTCGCCGGGCCAACCCGCAGGTGGAGTTGGAGGTTGCTTGGGCTCATCACACAAGCGGCTGTCGCCAGCGCTGTGCATAGGAGTGTGATCAACGCCCTCACCGAATGCCTGATCATTGTCATCCAAACACTCCTCGTCATTATTGAGGAGCAGATTGAACTTACGCAGTTGGGTCCACGCATCGGCCCCAATTTCCGGAACCCGCCGGGTGTCTTCGCACCGTTGTAGATACATCTCGCGGCCGTCCGACCACACTTGCCATCATGCATGCCGGCGCCAAGCCCATATGACGAGAGATCGACAACGGTCAACCCGTTAACGTCTTTTAACTTCAATTCGGTGATCAACCGCTAGTGGCAGTGTAGCTTAACTGTCAACTTCAGGCGGTCAAGCTCCCATTCTGCTAAGCGCATCATGGCTTAGCGATCGCAGCGAATTCCTGATCGAACTTCCGAATCGCGTCTTCGATCTGGGGGTATGTCGAGAGATAACCGATGAGCTGAGCACTGTACAAATTCAGTGGCCCGCCGTGCAAATTGCCAGGGGGAATTAATGAACCATCAACAGCGAAAAATTCGGGGCTAATGCGAGGGTTGCTTCCTCGTATCATTCGAGATGCAACCTCGTAACGTAACTGCGTAGTCGCACCAGGTGCAATGTCGTCATGGTCATTATGCGCAAGCTGGTTTCCTCTAGATAGCAGGCCCAAAAGGCGAGCGGCCCAAAGAAGTTGTTCCGGTTGTACGTTTGCGGCAATTTCTGTTGAATTAGCGGCGGCCACCTTCGCAAATTCTTGTTCATAGGAGATCGCTCGGCGTTTCGCTTCTTCGACGAAGATGTTGTTTCCGGCCGCGGTTCTTTGGAATACAGAGAAAAGTGACGATGTTCTTGGAAGATTGCCACTGAGATCATCAAGAGGCGTGAAGCCAGAGGTGCCGGAGGGATCGCCGATCATCGCGCCTTGGTAGGGAACCAGCGCATCAGCATAGGAGGCAAGTAAGGTTGGATTTCGTTCTCCGGCGCTCTTTACGGCGGTGTCGCCATCGGCGAGAAACTGTGCGATGACATAGGCGGTTCGGCCGGCGCGCTCAGCAGACTTTGGATCGGTCGAGCGCGCGTCTCTTGCCACCCATGCGACTAGATCGCCCGCCTGCCTGCCCTCGTCTGACCACTCGAACGCAGTGATGTCCTCGAGAAATCTGGTGCCTTCCGGCCCTGCGATGAGGTCAGCTATTGCGGCGGGCCCCATGTCGGAGGGTAAATCTGGCGCTTTAGTCGAACAAGCACAGCAGATCGCGGCGACCATCGCCGCCGTCAACATTGTCACGAACTTCAGTCTCATGAGATTGAGCACCTAATTTTTAGGGTCGAGGCCATTTATGCGCATGAAGTCGTCTCTGAACGTTCCAATGAAGGAGTCGACGGTGCCGAACTTCGACGTGTAGCTAAGAAGCTGCGCGTTATACAAAGTGCGCTGGGAGGAATCGATTTCGGTCGGCCCCTTTAGTTTGCCGTCGTCATTTAGAAATTGAGGCGCGAAATGCGGATCCCACGCAGGGGCTAACCTCGAAGCGAATTCATACTGGGCATTTGCTACCACGCGTTGCACCTGCGTTTCGGTCGCGCTGATTCCGGTGTTGGTATACAGACCTGCTTCGTCAACCTTAATATCGTCGATGGTTGGCTCAGGGCCAAGCAGAAAGTCATCTGCGAGCGGGGACACTCGTCCGCCATGTGGGACATTACCTAGGACCGTTTCCAGGACGTTCTTGCGAAATTCGTAGGAGTCTTTTGCGGCTTGAAAAGCTGCTTCGCGTGTATTGTCGATGTGGGCAGTCGTTTCCAGCTGCGCACCCCCGTTGATTGCGCCTAACAATCTCGCGGACGACTGAAGGTCATCAAGCCTCTCGTCTGTGGTTATGAGATTTGGGTCGCGGCTGGCTAACTCGGCAAATGAATCCTGGAAATCAAGCGCATGCCTGTACGCTGATTTGTTGAAGGCTTCTGCCGCAGTTGGATCGGAATCGATAACAGCAAATAGACGTTTTGTATTGTCCATGTTGCCTTCGAGATTATCGATTGGCTGGAAGCCCTTATTTGGATCGTAATTCTCGCCGACCATTTCCTCCTGGTACGGCTGCAGTCCCGCACCGTAGGCTTGTACGAGTTGCGGATTTACGTCGCCGAGCGATTTCTCTCCTGGCAGGTCGAGTAGTTCGTTGCCATGCTCACCAATGTATCGGCCATAGATGTTAGCGGTGTCAGCCGCCAACTCGGCCTCTGGGCCAGACGCATTCTTAGTCCACTCGAAAAGTGACCCCGCTGATTCCCCCTTATCTCCCCATGCATGATGGTTAATGTCATGAAGGAAATCTTGGCCTTCCTCACTCGCGAGATGGTCATAAACAATTTCGTGGTCCCTGCCGACGGCGGAGAAAATATCCGATACCGCCGGATCGAAGAATGGATCGTAACCCATTTTCTCGTCTCCGAGACTTCGCTTATCGGCTTCCCAAACGCCGGTATCCATGATTGCATCGGCCTTCCCTATCAGAGCGCGATCTAGTTCCGTGCCTTTCTGAAGGCGCTCGTCACCATTGCTAACCATATTGGCGATAGTTTGCGCCTCGCCGGTGAACTTTGCTCCAGAGGATTCGAGCACGTTCTTTACGCTATCGGGAAGCTTATCAAGTCCGCCGTTTGAGACGTTATTGGGATCATCGAGCTTTTCGGGGGTGGTTTCGGTGGTCGGGAATTCAACATCTTTATTGCTCATCAATTGCCATGAATCGACAAGGATGTCGCCGTGATCGCCAAGGAGTCCTTCGACTTCTTTGAGGCGCTCTAACGTCATACCTTTCTGCTGAGCTTGCATCTGACTCAAATACGCACCCTGCTTCTCGTCCAGCTTTTGGCCGGGTGTTATTTGGTCGAGCACTTGTTCGACGCGGCCTGCGGCCTCTTTGTCTCCTCCGAGCGCATCCTGCACGTCTTGCTCTGCCTGCTCGTGGACGTCCTTTTCCTCGTCCTCGCCTTCCTTGGAACCAAGGGCATCTGCTTCCTTGTCGCCCTCTTTGTCACTATCCGGCCCAAACCGCATCGTCTTCTGGACGGTCTCGTACTCACTCTTGAGTTTGTCGACGTTGCCTTTGATGGTCGTCATGTCGGTGGTGGCGGACGTGACGATGTTGTCGACCTTGGTGATGCCCTCTCTCGCGATGGGGATCAGTTTGTTTTCGCGATCGGTGGCCGACAGGCCGGTGGGCAGTGAGTTGACCATGCTCTCGACCCAGCCCTTGGACGTATCGAGATTGGTCCGTCCGACAGTCACTACATCGGCGGCCTTCTTGACCTCGCCGGCCATCTTCTTGTCGAGCTCGGCGAGCTTCTCGTAGACCGACGCGTGCTCTTTGTTGGCCGCGGCGTAGGCCTGAGATCCGGAGCCTTGCCAGCGGTCATCGGGTGCGGCGGCGTCGACGCTTGCTTTCATCTCCATGAGCCGTGAGCTGCCGTCGAACTGGGATCCGTCGTCGGGAGTTCCTTGCCCGAAGGTCTCGCGGGCCTTGTTCCACGTCGAATAGAACCCATCAAGCGCACTCACGGAAACCCCCTCGCCAGGACAGCTAACCTCAGTATCGCCGACGTCAAGCTACGGCAGAGACACTAATCGGCGGCTATGCCTGCAGTTGCATCGGGAAGTCGACGTCGTCGCGGGCAATGGTTCCAGGGAAGCAAGGTGTGCTGGCCTGGAGTGTGGGTGGGTAACCTTCGCGTGCGGCGACGATGATCTGGAGGCGGTATCCGTCGGGCCCGTAGCCGAATTGGTTGGGTTTGTGAAAGCCGTCGCGTTCCTCGACGCGCCAGCCCCAGCTGCGCCAGGTCTCGCCGACTTTCCCGATGATCGCGCCCGGGTCAGTGCCCAACGGCAGCTTGAGCTCACCGATGGTCTGAAAGTGTTTGGGCGCGGTGGGTTTGGTGTCGTTGTCGTCGCAGAAGCTGTTGGAGCCGGCAACGCCGTAGCGGGTCGCATCCAGGACCGTTCCGGCCGGCAATGCACTCAGGGTTTTCTTGAGCAATCCGACGACAGTGTCCTGGGCTTGTTGTTGTGATTCGGGCACAACGTCTTTCGGTTGCATCGCTTCACCTCCGGAGCATGCGGCGAGAAACAGGCAGAGCCCGATCAGAAGAAACCTCACGGTTCGACCACCCGGCCGTCCGGCGTGACGATCTGCTCGGGCGGCATCCCGGCGATGATCGCCCCCATGTTGGCCAGGCCAGGGTTGCCGATATCCCAGTAGCTACTGTGCGCGGGCACCGAGGGGAACGGGCCCCACATCGGACCGGGATCGGTCCACAGCCGGGTCGCGCCGAACTCGGTGTCGTACGGATCGGCGCCGAGGGTCAGATCGGTCGCGAAACCGATGATGTCGTTGCGTGCGGTCATGGAGTAGACGTTGGCCCCCTGTTCGAGGTTGAGCCCGCCGGCGTTCTCGGTGAGCATGCCAGGGCTGCCGACGGCGATCACGTTGTCGGCGGCCAGATGATTTCCGTTGGTCGCGGCCCCGCCCACCAGCGTGGACCCGTAGCTGTGGCCGATCACGGTGTCGATCGCGGGCGGTCCGTTGTGCGATGCGTGCAGTCCGTCGAGGAAGGTGTCGAGTGCCGATCCGCCGTTGCGGGCCATCTCCGGGTTCGCCGCTTCGACGAGATCCATCGGGCGGTCGTAGCCCATCCAGGTGGTCACCGCGACATCACCCGGCGCGAGGGCAGGATCGGCCTGCAGGGCGGCTTGATACATCCGAAGTGACTTTTCATCGCTGCCGTTGAAGGCTGCCATATCCTGCCCGGTGCCGGGGACGAATATGGCCGACCGAGAAGCGTTGTCGGGGTTGTTGATCGACACCGACGCATGCCCCTGATCGTCGATGTAGCCGAGATAGCGTTGCGGCCCGCCTTTGTCGAGGGTCGCCTGAACGGCGTTGTAGCCGTCGAGTTCGTGCCGTGACTCGCGCAGCGCCGCGGCTGCGTTCGCCAACTCCTCGCCGGTCCGAGAACTCTTGTCGCCCATGTACACCTTGCGCATGAGTTCGTCGACGCGGGCCTGCGTCCGGTCCACCTCGGCCTGCTTGAGCGTGCGCAGTTCGCTCAGGTACTTGCGGTTGTAGTAGTCGCGGCCACGGTTCTTGTCGTTGTCCCCGAACGGCATTCCCGGGTGGTTGCCGATCCGGTGGTCGCGTTCGTAGAGCTTGTCCCGCTCGGCCGGGGTCAGCTTCTCCCAGAACTCACGGAACTTCTTCGGGTCCTCGGGCACCGGCATGGTCAGGTCGGGCCGGTCGGTCTTGATGTCGCCGATACCCGCGAACCGCTGCGTGCGCAGCGCGTCGTACTCGCCTTTGAGCCCTTCGACGCGCCCGCGGATCTCCGTCATCGACGCCGTGGACTTCTCGACGATGCCGTTCACCTCACCGATGCCCTTGTTGACGATCGGGACCAGCATCCGCTGACCGGCCTCGGTATTGGGCACCGACGACGCCATACTGACCACCCAGCCGCGGGTCCGGTCAAGCTGCTCGCGCCCGGCCGTGACGACATCGGCGGCACTCTTGACCTCGGCGGCCATCCGTCGGTCCAAATCGGCGAGCTTGCCGTAAACCGCGGCGTGCTCCTTGTTGGCCGCCGCATACGACTCCGATGCGGTCCCTTGCCAGCGGCCGTCGGGCGCGGCCGCCTCGACGCTGGCCTTCATCTGCTGCAGCCGCGAACTGCCGTCGAAACGCGACCCGTCGTCGGGAGCGCCCTGACCGAACGTTTCACGCGCCTGGGACCACGTCGTATGAAACGCGTCCAACAGGCTCACCAACCAAGTATCACCGACACCTGGCTACCTCGGTGCCAGGAATCCGACGGGCCCTGGGGATATACACACCGACAGTGCCGAGGTGTTCGCCCGCACGGAGATCTCCTGGCCGGCGCCGGGCAGCCGCACGAACACGCGGTTCAGCCCGGGGCGCACGGGCACCTTGGTCTCGGGCCCCTCGGGCAGCGACATCGTCAGCGACCCGTCGCTGTTGGCGAGGTAGTTGATCTCGGCGGTCCAGTCCGCAGGCAGCAGTGGCCCGTCGAGCGGCATGACGACGGGGGCGTCGGGTTGCACGAGGAACCCGCACCGCGGCTCCGGCCCCTCGACAATGGTGCGTACCCACGTCACCTTCGCGTCGACCAGCGTGCCGGTCCGGTCGAACATTCGTAAATCGGTTGTGGCCGAGGCAAATTCGGGACGCGGGTGAGCGAGGGCGAACATGTGGCTGGCCAGGTTCTCCGGCCAGGCCACGCGCTGCAGGATCAACGGATCGACTTCCTGATCCAGCAGCGGTGCGTCGGACGTCGCGGCCAGGCTCGCGCGCGCATTGTTCAAGTAGGACGGAACTGGGCTGTCGCGCCACACCCGCAGGAACGTCGCCGTCGAATAGAGGCTGCTGGCCACGAACAACACGGCCACGCCGACTGCCGCGAAAGTCCGCCTACGCGACGCCGAGAACCGCGCGGACCGATTCGGCGCGCAGAACCCGACGGCCATCAAAATCGCCAGCACCATCACCAGATCGGGCAGATAGCGCAGCGTCTGCGCGAGCTCGAGCGCGGTGAACCGCGACGAACGCATGAGATAGATAGGTATCTGGCAGGCGATCGCGTAGCCGGCGGCCACCGCGAGCACGGGCCAGATCCGCGACTTGCGGACGAGCACCACCGCGACTGCGACGGCCAGACACACCCACCCCAGCACCATCACGGCAACCGGCGGCGTCGCCCACGGCGAGGCAGGCGCCCACCGCTGCCACGACCACGGCCCACCGACCAACCCGGGCACGATGCCGTGGGTCACCGACCGGCTCAACAGATCCCACGTCATGGCGACGTCGAAACTCCAGCGCTTCTGGTCGACGACGACGAGGTACACCCCGATCCATGCGACTGTCAGCGCAAGACACGCGACCCACAATCGCAGGCCGCGCCGCCACACGTCGGCGAGGCCGAACGTCGACGTGACATAACCCAACAGCGCCACGACCGCGAACGCGACGAACGGGATCACCGCGGCCTTCTCGAAGAACAACAACCCGCCGAAGTACACCAGCACACCGAAAACCGCATGACGCGGACGTCCGGTGCGCACGAGCAGCACAGCCTCGCCACACACCCAGGCCAGCGCGGCCAGCATGGGCAGTGAATTCAGCGCGGCCGCCCACCACGCGAACCCGGGGACCCCCAACGGCGTGAACAACGCGAACGTGAGCGGCACCAGCAGCACCGGGCGCCAGCCGAGGATCACCCACAGCACCCGCAGCAGCGCCAGCGAGACCAGCAGTTGGAGCACGATCAGGCTCAGCGCCGCCCAGACCCACGAGAACGGCGCCAGCCGGGTGATCGCACCGGACACCAGGAACGCCGCGGGCATGACGTGGCCGTCGTGATCGTCGAACAGGAATGACGGCGAGAACAGACTCTGGGTTCCGGCCCGGCCGATCAGGATGAGGTCGTCCCAGTAGAAATAGCCACCGAAGGCCAGCACTGCCCGGACCACCAGTTGCAGCGCGATCAGCGCAGCGGCGGTACGGGCAACCCAGTTCACTCTTGCCGACTGTACGGACAAAGGTGCGCCACAGCCGCCGTCGGTATGGTGTGCCCGTGCGAACACTGGTGACAGGAGCCGCAGGCTTCATCGGATCGGCCCTGGTGGATCGGCTGCTGGCCGACGGGCACAGCGTCGTCGGACTCGACGACCTCAGCACGGGCCGCGTCGACAACCTCAGCGACGCCGACAACGACAAGAACTTCGAGTTCGTCAAGGCCGACATCGTCGATGCCGATCTGATCGGACTGCTCGCCGAGATCAAGCCCGAGGTGGTGTTTCACCTGGCCGCTCAGATCTCGGTGAAGCGCTCGGTGGACGATCCGCAGCTCGACGCCACGGTCAACGTGGTCGGCACGGTGCGGCTGGCCGAGGCGGCCCGCCAGACCGGTGTCCGCAAGGTGGTGCACACGTCGTCGGGCGGCTCGGTCTACGGCACCCCGCCGGCCTATCCGACCAGCGAGGACGTCCCCACCGATCCGGCTTCGCCGTACGCGGCGAGCAAGGTCGCAGGCGAGGTGTACCTCAACATGTTCCGCAACCTTTACAACCTCGACTGCTCGCACATCGCGCCGGCCAACGTCTACGGCCCGCGCCAGGATCCGCACGGTGAGGCCGGCGTCGTCGCGATCTTCGCGCAGGCGCTGCTGGCCGGGCGGCCCACGAAGATCTTCGGCGACGGCAGCGACACCCGCGACTACGTGTACGTCGACGACGTCGTGGATGCGTTCGTGAAAGCCTCCGGAACCGAAGGCGGGGGACAGCGCTTCAACGTCGGCACCGGCGTGGAAACCTCGGTGCGTCAATTGCATTCGGCCATTGCCAAGGCGGTCGGCGCTGCGGACGAGCCGGAGTTCTACCCGCCGCGGCTGGGCGACCTGCGGCGATCGAAGCTCGACATCAGTCGTGCCCGCACCGTGCTGGGCTGGGAGCCGGCTGTCGAGCTGGCCGGCGGTGTCGAGAAGACGGTTGATTTCTTCCGCAACAACCCTCGATAGAAAAGATTGTGAGTACTCACTTTCTGCGCTAGCGTGGCGGCAACCGAACAGGGAGGTTCGCCATGTCCTATGACGTCATCGTCCGTAACGGGCTCTGGTTCGACGGGACTGGCAAGCCGCCGCAGGTCCGCACGCTGGGCATTCGCGACGGCGTCGTCGCCGCGGTGTCGGCGAAGCCCCTGGATGAGACCGGGTGCCCGGAGGTGCTCGACGCCTCGGGCAAGTGGGTGATCCCCGGCTTCATCGACGTACACACGCACTACGACGCCGAGATCCTGCTCGACCCGGGCCTGCGCGAATCTGTGCGGCACGGTGTCACGACGGTGTTGCTGGGCATGTGCTCGCTGTCGACGGTCTACGCCGACACCGAGGACGCCGCCGACCTGTTCAGCCGCGTCGAAGCGGTGCCACGTCAGTACGTGCTCGGTGCCCTGCAGCAACACAAGACCTGGTCGAACCCTGCCGAATATGTGAAGACCATCGACGAGTTGCCGCTCGGGCCCAACATCGCGTCGTTGCTCGGACATTCAGACTTGCGGGCCTCGGTGCTCGGTCTGGACCGCGCGACGACGCGGGGTGTGACGCCGACCGACGCCGAACTCGAGGCAATGGCCCAGAAACTCGACGAAGCCCTCGACGCCGGAATGCTCGGCATGTCGGGGATGGACGCCGCGATCGACAAACTCGACGGCGACCGCTTCCGCTCGCGAGCCCTGCCGTCGACGTTCGCCACCTGGCGCGAACGCAGGCGGCTCATCAAAGTCCTGCGCAAGCGCGGCCGCATGCTGCAGAGCGCACCCAACGTCGCCAAAGCGCAAGAGGCACTGAACTTCTTCTTGGAGAGCAGCGGATGGTTCGGCCGCCGCCGCGGGGTGAAGATGAGCCTGCTCGTGTCGGCCGACGCCAAGTCCTCGCCGGGCGCGGTGCATGTGCTCGGGCCGGGCACGCGCCTGCTCAACCGGATCCTCAACGCCAAAGTGCGTTTTCAGCATCTGCCGGTTCCGTTCGTCCTGTACTCGGACGGCATCGATCTGCCGGTGTTCGAGGAGTTCGGTGCCGGGACGGCCGCACTGCACCTGCGCGATCAACTCGAGCGCAACAAGCTGCTGGCCGACCCCGAGTACCGCCGCCGGTTCCGCCGCTCGTTCGACCGCCGCAAGCTCGGACCGACGTTGTGGCACCGCGACTTCCACGACGCGACGATCGTCGAGTGCCCCGACACGACACTGATCGGCAAGAGCTTCGGCCAGATCGCCGACGAGCGCGGCATCCACCCGCTCGACGCCTTCCTCGACGTGCTCGTCGACAACGGCGAGCGCAACGTCCGCTGGACCACGATCGTCGCCAACCACCGGCCGAGGCAGCTCGACAAGCTCGCCAAGGAACCGTCGGTGCACATGGGATTCTCGGATGCCGGTGCGCACCTTCGGAACATGGCGTTCTACAACTATGCGCTGCGGCTGCTCAAGCGGGTCCGCGACGCGCAGCTGGCCGGGCGGCCGTTCCTCACCACCGAACGCGCCGTGCACCGGTTGACGGCCGAGGTCGCCGACTGGTTCGGCGTCGACGCCGGCACCCTGCGCGAAGGTGACCGGGCCGACTTCGTGGTGATCGACCCGAAGGGCCTCAACGACGACGTGGACGCGTATCACGAAGAGACCGTGCCGTTCTACGGCGGCCTGAGCCGGATGGTCAACCGCAACGACGAGGCCATCGTCGCGACGGCCGTGAACGGCGCGGTGGTATTCCGCAACGGTGAGTTCCGCGACGGCTACGGTGAGACCGTGAAGTCGGGTCGGTACCTGCGTGCGGGCTCCGACACGCGCGTGAAAACGCCTGTCTGACATGGCCAGAACGCAACAGCAGCGTCGGGAGGAGACTGTCGCGCGCTTGCTCGACGCGAGCATCGACACGATCATCGATGTCGGGTACGCGAAAGCCTCGGCAGCCGTCATCGCCAAGCGCGCGAGGGTCTCCGACGGTGCGCTGTTCCGGCATTTCCCCACGATGGGCGACTTCATGGCGGCCACCGGTCGCGAGGTGATGCGCCGTCAGCTCGAGCTGTTCACCAAGCGGGTCACCGAGATACCCGCCGAGCAGCCCGCACTCGAGGCGGTGCTGACGATCCTGCGCGATGTCACCGGCAATGACACCAACACCGTGATGTATGAACTGATGGTGGCGGCGCGCACCGACGAGAAGCTCAAGGCCTCCCTGCGCGACATGCTCGGCGAGTACGCGACCAGTATCTACGAAACCGCCAGGACCGTACCGGGTTCCGAGCAGTTCCCCGAGGACGCGTTCACCGCGGCGGTCGCCATCCTGATCAACACGTTCGACGGTGCGGCGATCGTGCGGTCGGTGTTGCCGCAACCCGAACTGGAAGGTCCGCGCATCGCGTTGCTGACGGCGTTGCTCAGCCGTTAGCGCGGCTGCTCCTCGCCGGGCACCCGGACGTTCTGCAACGCCACCGCGCGGGCCAGCTGCGCGTAACGCAGCTCGATGTCCTTGAACCGCACGTAGGTGCTCAGGGTCGTGAAGGCGAACGCGATGATCAGCACGTACTCCATGAGATCCGTACCACGGTCCACGCCAAGCCAATTCGCGAGAACGGTGGTGTCGTCGGGCCGCAGGATCGCATAGATCCCGGCGACGACGAACAGCACGTAACCGACTTTCACCCACGCCTTGGTGCGTGCGCTGGTGCGCGACCGCAACAGATATGCCAGCAACACCAGCACCGAGACGATCAAAAGCGCCTGGATCCAGTTCATCGCGTCAGCCTCCTGCGCAACAGCCCGTCGAAGACGATGTTGACCCCGTTGAGCAGCGGCTGCCCCTTCGACTTCGAATAGTTGGTGTAGAGGATCTCCACGGGCTCTTCGGCCACCCGCCAACGGTTTTCGTATGCCAGGGAGATGAACTCCCCGGCATGGCTCATGCCGTTCATGGTGAGGTCGAGTTCGTCGGCGACCTTACGGTTGAATACCCGCAGGCCGTTGTGGGCATCGGTCAGGCCGAGCTTGCGACTCTGCGGGCTCAAAAACGCCGCGGTGCGCAGGATGATTCGCTTGAGCGGCGGGATGTGGGCGACCACACCGGCGAACCGGGTGCCGACCACCAGATCGACGTCGTCCGCGCCGAGCCGGTCGATCATCCGCACGAGATCTTTGACCTGGTGCTGCCCGTCGGCGTCGAATGTGGCAAATACCTGGGCGCCGGGCCGGCTCCTGGCGTAGGCGACCCCGGTCTGGATCGCGGCGCCCTGCCCGAGATTGACCGGATGTGTCACGACGTAGGCGCCGGCGCTCAGCGCGCGGTCGGCGGTGGCATCGTGGCTGCCGTCGTCGACGCATACGACGTTGGCGAAGATCGAGCGAACGTCAGCGATGACGTCGCCGATGATCCCCGCCTCGTTGTAGGCGGGGATGACGATCCAAACGTCGTGGTAACGCGTGTCGATGGCCCATAACGTACACCCCTATTCCTGGGACAATCTGGCAAGTGCCCCCAGGTGTACGGCGATGCCGACCAACGGCCCGCACATCAGCGCCACCACCGTGCGTGTCTCCAGGTCCAGCGGTAACAGCAACAGCCCCACCGCGATGACGGTCGCGATGACCCAGCCGAGTGCGTATGCCCGGTGCAGGGCGGCCGCGACCGCGGCGGCACCCGTCAAGGTGAGCATCGCGATGGCCACGGCGGCTGCGGTGAGCCAGGCCAGCAGGGCGCCGTCGGCCCGGTACTCGTCGCCGAACCCCACTCTCAGCAACCATGGGCCGACCAGGCCGGCGGCCACCACACCGACAGCGCCAAGCGCGGCGACCACCGCTGCGGGCCCCAGCAGCGCCCGCAGCCGGGCGCTGCGCTGGTCGACGAAGTGCGCGATCAGGTTGCCCTGCATCGCGGTCAACGGCACCAGCAGGGGAGCGCGGGTGAGCGTCACGGCCAGGATGATCACACCGCCGGCCGCGCCGAGGTCGGCCGAGGTGGCCTTCAACAGCACGGGAAACCCCATGACCAAGATGGCGCTCGCACCAGCGGCCGCGATCGAGTGTGCGGCACCCCGCAGGAACACCGCGGCGCCACCCGCGGTGACGAGCTGTGCCGCCATCCGTGCGGCCCGTGACGCGATCAGCATGATGAGCCACGACGCGGCACCGGCCACCGTCGCCCACAGGAACCCGACCAGACCCCAGCCCAGCACGAACGTGGCCGCCGCGACGGCCACGCGGATCGCGGCGTCGGTGACCATGAGTGCTCCGTACTCGGTCCACCGGTTGACGCCTGCGAGCATGCCGAGAAGCGTGGCGTGCAGACAGAACCCGGCCAGCCCGATGCTGAGCAGCGCGACGCTCAGCGTTTGCGACTCGGCGAACACGTGCGCGCCCCACAGCGGCGAAGAGCCCGCGATAACCAGAGCCGCGACGACGCCGACCATCGCGGCCACGCGCATGGGATGCGTCCGTGGTGAGGTGGTGAGATCGACATGTCGAGCCGACCGAACCTCGCGGGTGGCTTCCTGCAGCAGCCCGTTGGCGGCGCCGGTGACCAGCCCGAACGCACCCCAGAAGACGCCGAACACCGAGAAGCCTTCCGGTTCCAGGTTGCGGGCCGCCAGGTACAGCACCGCGTAGCCGCAGATCGCGGTGATGGCGGTCGCGACGCCGACGCGGGCGACGCTGCTGCGGGTGACCGGTCCTCGCGATGAGCCGCTTGCGCGAAGAGGGTCGAATGGCGCAGGCGGGCCGCCGCCGTCGGTCACAGCGGCGGCAGCGCTTTCGAGTACAGCCACGCCTGCCACAGTGGCTGCAGCGACTCACGGGTGTAGCCAGCGGCCAGGCCGGTGAAATCGTCGGTGAACGCCGTGCTGTGCCGGTAGCGCGTGGTCCAATCCTTCAGCAGCGCAAAGAAACTCTTGTCGCCGATGCTCGTGCGCAGCACATGCAGGGTCAGCGCGCCGCGCTTGTAGACGCGGTCGTCGAACATGTCGCGCGGCCCCGGATCGGCCAGCACCAGATTCTGCGGCAGGTCACGCAGCCCTTCGTGGTAGCGGCGTGCCCAGTCGGCCGCGCTGGGGCCGCCGCTGTTCTCCGACCACAGCCATTCGGCGTAACAGGCGAAACCCTCGTGCAACCAGATGTCGCGCCAGCGCCGCGCGGTCACGGAGTTGCCGAACCACTGGTGGGCGAGTTCGTGGGCGATCAGCCGCTCGGCGCTGCGGTGCCCGTCGCAGTGGTTGGCGCCGAAGATCGAGATGCCCTGGGCTTCAAGGGGTATCTCGAGATCATCGTCCGTCACCACCACGGTGTACCCGTTGGACAGCGGATACGGGCCGAAAAGCTTGACGAAAAGTTTCATCATCTGCGGTTGCCGGCCGAAGTCGTGGTCGAAGTCGCGGCGCAACCTGGGCGGCACCGCGCCGTGCATCGGCACCGGCGATTTGGTCATCCGGTGCATCTCGTACATGCCGATCTGCAAGGTGATGAGATAGGTCGACGTCGGCTCGGGTTGCTCGTAGGTCCACACGGTGTGGCCCGCCCGCACCTTGCGGGATACGAGCTCGCCGTTGGCAAGTGCGAGGTAGGGACTGTCGGTGCTGATCTGGATGCGGTAGCTGGCTTTGGAGCTGGGATGGTCGTCGCAGGGAAACCACGACGCCGCGCCGTTGGGCTGTCCGGCCACCAGGGCGCCGTTCGACAGTTCCTCGAAACCGACCTCTCCCCAATGAGATCGGATAGGGCGCGGAACACCGCTGTAGCGCACGACGATGGTCATGGCAGCCCCCGCAGGCAGTGCGGTGGACAGCGCGATCGACAGCTTGCCGCCCGAACATCGGAACTGCGCGGGCCTGCGGCCGTTCACCGAGACCTTCGAAACGGTCAGCGCGTCGGACAGATCCAGCGTGAACGTGCGCAGCGCGGCCAGCGTCACCGCCGTGATGGTTGCCGATCCGGCCAGCCGGTTGATGGCCACCTTGTACTCGAGGTCGAGTTCATACCGGGACACCCGGTAGCCGAAATTGCCGTTGCCAGGCAGATACGGGTCGATGACGGGAGCCCGGAATGCTTTCTTGGCGGCCTTCTTCGATCTCGTCACGCGGCGGTTTCTTCTGTCGTCTTCTTTCTCCTACCGTCTGCCGCGCGCTTCTTGCCGAACATGTTCCACGGCGCGATCGGGTTACCCTGCCAGCGGGTCGACGGCGGTACCTCGTCGCCGCGCATCACCAGCGAGCCCGGACCGACGGTCGCCCCGGCGCCCAGCCGAGCTGCGGGTAGCGCGACGCAATGCGGTCCCAATGTCGAACCTTCCTCCAGCACAACGCTGTCCATCCGCATGATGCGGTCGTGGAACAGGTGGGTCTGCACCACGCAGCCGCGGTTGACGGTGGCGCCGGTGCCGAGTGTCACCAGATCTGCCTCCGGCAGCCAGTAGGTTTCGCACCATACTCCGCGGCCGATCGATGCGCCCAGCCCCCGCAGCCACAGGTTCATCACCGGGGTGCCGCTCGCGGCGCGCGCGAACCACGGCGCGGCGACGGTCTCGACGAACGTGTCCGAGACCTCGTTGCGCCACACGAACGACGACCACAGCGGGTGCTCGACCGCGCGAATCCGCCCGATCACCAACCATTTCGCGATCACGGCGATGGTCCCGGCGACCGCGCCCGCGGCCAAGAGAACCACGCCGCTGGCCAAGGCCGTCCACAGATAACCGAACCGGAGGGCCAGCGCCTGGATTGCGCCGAGCACCGCGATACCGATCCCGAACGTCACGATCACCGGGATCAGCCGGCAGGTTTCCACGGCCGACCGCAGGACCTTGAGCCGCGTGGAAGGGTGGAACGTGCGCAGGGCGTCGGCGGCGGTGGCGTTGCGGCGCAACCGCACCGGCGGGCTGCCCAGCCAGGACGACCCGGCCTTGGCCTTGTGCGGTGTCGCCGACAGCACGGCGACCAGGCCGTCGTCGGGAACCTTGCGGCCGGGCTGGGTGATGCCCGAGTTGCCGAGGAACGCGCGCTTGCCGATGGTCGCCTTCGCGACGTGGATCCAGCCGCCGCCCAACTCGTACGACGCCACCATGGTGTCGTCGGCCAGGAACGCGCCGTCCTGCACCTCGGTGAACTTCGGCGTGAACAGTGCCGTCGAAATCTCGGTGCCCTTACCGACTTTCGCCCCGAGCAGGCGCAGCCACCACGGTGTGAGCAGGCTGGCGTAAATCGGGAACAGGTAGTTGCGTGCGGCGTCCATCAGGCGTTCGGTGGCCCACAACTGCCATCCGACGCGGCTGCGCACCGGGTGATAGCCCTCGGACAGACCGAACGACAGCACCCGCACGCCGATCACCGTCAGCCCGGCATAAACCACCAGCGCCGCTATCGCCGCAACAGGCGTCCACGCCAGCGCGGGCACGATCGCGTCGGCGGCCGACGCGGTGTCGTGAACACCCCATCCGATCACCGCCAGGCCGGCCGCCAATCCGACCAGCGGCAGGCTGCCGAGCAAGATCGAGGTCAGGCCGTAGATCGCGACCCACAACGGCGCGCGCCGCGGCCGGTGGTCGGGCCATGGATGGCGCGCCTTGCCGGACTTCACCGCGGGCGAGCCCTTCCAGTACTGGCCGTTCTTGACCTTCCCCACGACCGCTGAACCGGGCGCGACGTCGGCGTTCTTGCCGACGATGGCCCCGGGCAACAGTGTGGTGCGCGCACCGATCGTGGCGTCGTTGCCGATCGACACGGGGCCGACGTGGAACAGGTCGCCGTCGATCCAGTGCCCGGTGAGATCCACCTCGGGCTCGACCGACGAGCGATGGCCGATCTTGAGCATGCCGGTCACGGGTGGTGCCGAATGCAGGTCGACGCCTTTGCCGACGGTATTGCCCAGGGCGCGGGCGTAGTACACCATCCACGGCGCACCGGCCAGGTTCTCTGCGCCGCTGGCGTCGGCCAGTCGTTCGGCGAACCACACCCGCAGGTGCACCGGGCCGCCGCGGCGATACGTGCCGGGTTGCAGGCCGCTCAGCAGCATCCTGGCGAACAGCACCGCGATGCCCATCCGGCCAAGCGGGGTGATGAAGATAAGGAAGCCGCCCAGCAGCCACCACCAGTTGACGGGGTGAGCCCACGGCAGCACGCCGAGCCAGGCGGCCACGTTGTTGAGCAGCGCCAGCCAGATCACCCACTGCACACCCGTCAGGGTGGCAAGCGGCAGAGACAGCGCGACCTGGGCGGCCTGGGTGAGCCACGGCGTCGGCTTGACCTCGCGGGTCTCCACCTGAGGCGGCGGCTTGAGCTCGTCGAGGTAGCCGGCCAGCGAACCCAGCCGTGGATGGTCGTAGAGATCGGCCACGGTGACCTGCGGATACTTCTGACGCAATGCGGCGACGAGTTGTGCCGCCGACAGCGAGCCGCCGCCGAGTGCGATGAAGTCGGCCTCCGGCCCGTCGACGGGCGTGCCGAGTACGTCGCGCCACAATCCGGCGAGCCAGCCGAGGGTGCCGCCGAGTTCGGGGGCGTCTTGCTCGGTCTCGCCGGGCGGGGGCCAGGGCAGCGCGTTGCGATCGACCTTGCCCGACGTGCGCGTGGGCAGTTCCTCCAGCAGCACCAGCCGGGGTACGAGCGCGGCCGGCAGCGACTCGGACAGCGCGGCCCGCGCCGCCGCCAGGTCGAACGACGGGTCGGTGCTCGCGATGTAGCCGACCAGCAGCGGGGTGCCGCTCGCGGTCTTGCGAACTGCGGCCGCACCGCCGCTCACACCGGGCAGGTGTACGAGCGCGTTGTCGACCTCGCCCAACTCGATGCGGCGGCCACCGACCTTGACCTGGTCGTCGGCGCGGCCCTGGAAGTAAAGGCCGTCGGCCTCGAGCCGGACGAGGTCACCACTGCGGTAGGCGCGGCTCCAGCCCAGCGTGGGCATCGGGGCGTACTTCTCGGCGTCCTTGTCCGCGTCGAGGTAGCGCGCCAGGCCCACGCCGCCGATCACGAGCTCGCCGACCTCGCCGATGGCGACGGGACGGCTCTCCTTGTCGACGACGGCCAGGTCCCAGCCGGCGAGCGGCAGCCCGATGCTGACGGGCCCCTGCCCGTCCAGCCTGGCCGCGCACGCGACGACGGTCGCCTCGGTCGGCCCGTAGGTGTTCCACACCTCGCGCCCGTCGACGGCGAGCCGCTGCGCGAGTTCGGGCGGGCAGGCCTCGCCGCCGAAGATCAGCAGCCGGACCGCCTCGAGTGCTTCCGCAGGCCACAGCGCGGCCAGCGTCGGCACCGTTGACACCACCGTGATGTCGCGGCTGACCAGCCACGGGCCGAGGTCCATGCCGCTGCGCACCAGCGACCGGGGCGCGGGCACCAGGCAGGCGCCGTGGCGCCAGGCCAGCCACATCTCCTCGCACGACGCGTCGAACGCGACCGAAAGGCCGGCCAGCACCCGGTCGCCGGGGCCGATCGGACTGTCCTGCAAGAACATTCGCGCTTCGGCGTCGACGAATGCGGCCGCGCTGCGGTGGGTCACCGCGACACCCTTCGGTGTCCCCGTCGACCCCGAGGTGAAGATGATCCAGGCGTCGTCGCGGCCAAGCGGTGCGGCGGCCCGCCAGCCCCGCGAGGAGCCGGGCCCGCGGATCAGGCCCGCCTCGGTGATGACGCCGACCACATTCGCTTCCCGGAACACGAGCTCGGCGCGCTCGTCGGGATCGTCGGCGTCCACCGGCACGTAAGCCGCCCCGGTCGCCAACGCGGACAGGATCGCGACGTAGAGCGCGTAACTGCCCGACGGCATCCGGATGCCGATCCGGTCGCCGCGTCCGATGCCGCGCGCGGCCAGCCACGCGACGCTGTCTTCGACGTCGGCGATCAACTCGGCGTAGGTCAGTTGCACGGTGCCGTCGTCGAGCGCGGGCGCGTCCGGGAAACTGCGCGCCGTCTCGTAGAGGATGTCCACGAGGGTGCGGGGCGGTGGCGCCATCGGTGAAAGCACGTATTGAGCGGGGATCTCGTGCCCGCGATCTGAGTCGTCCGGTGCTGTCACGGGTACAAACTACTAAGCCTGCGTCGCGGGAGCCCGATGGTGCGCGGCGTGCCTGCTCGATTTCGGTTCGTGCTCGCCATCAGGCACACTGGTCGGCGGAGGGGAGTATTCCTTCGCTGCGGTGTCGTCATCACGTCGGTTGCATGAAACCGATCGGTGCCGCAGGCCGGCCATAGCCGGTGGAAGAGACCTCCGGCGTTGTTTGGCGACCGGAGGTAATTGATGCAGGTATCCCAGCTCGAATGGATCATCACGTTAACCGTGACGATCGCCGTGCTGCTGTTCGACGTGATAGTGATCGGACGGCGGCCACACGAGCCCACCACTCGAGAGACCGCGACGTATCTGTCGATATACATCGGCATGGCCGTGGCTTTCGGCGTGTTCGTATGGTTCTTCCACGGCAGCCAGTTCGGCCTCGAGTTCTTTGCCGGATGGCTCACCGAGTACAGCCTGTCGGTGGACAACCTGTTCATCTTCCTGATCATCATGGCCAGCTTCAAAGTGCCGCGGGTCTACCAACAGCAGGCACTGCTGGTCGGCATCATCCTGGCGCTGATCTTCCGTGGCATCTTCATCGCGCTTGGTGCCGTGGCCATCAACCAGTTCTCGTGGGTTTTCTACATTTTCGGCGCGTTCCTGGTCTACACCGCGATCGGGCTGGTCAAGGACACCGATCACGACGACGACGGTGACAACGCGGTCGTGCGGTTCGCGCGCAAGCACCTGCGCACCACGGACAAGTGGGACGGTCTGCGGTTGTGGATCAACGAGAACGGCACGCGGCTGATGACGCCGATGTTCTTGGTCATCGTGGCGCTGGGCACCACCGACCTGCTGTTCGCGCTCGACTCGATCCCGGCGATCTACGGCCTGACCCAGGAGCCCTACCTGGTGTTCACCGCCAACGTGTTTGCCCTGATGGGTCTGCGCCAGCTGTACTTCCTGCTCGGCGACCTGCTCAAGCGGCTGGTGTACCTCTCGCAAGGGCTCGCGTTCATCCTCGCCTTCATCGGCGTGAAGCTGATCCTGCACGCGCTGCACGAGAACGAACTGCCGTTCATCAACGGCGGTGAGCCGGTGCACGTGCCCGAGATCCCGACGCTGGCCAGCCTCGGCGTGATCATCGTGACGCTGCTGATCACGACCGTCGCGAGCCTCTACAAGACGCGGGTGCGGGACGCGAAATAGTCCTTTGGATTCGGCCTGAGCACAACTCTGGGCAGGTGCGGTATTCGCACATAGCCTGACGGTGTGCGGATATTCGTGGCGGATGCCGGGAACTGGACCGAACTGACGGACGGCCATGAGCCAACGGTCCGGATCTCGGCGCCCGACCTCGCACAGGCACGCCGGCTTCGTTCGCGCCTCCGGTCCGAAGAGGCGGACACCGCGGTTGTGCTCGACGTCACGGTGGCCGTTGCTGGGGATTACCGGTCCGCGCGGCGGGGGCTGGAGTTGGCCGGCTCCGACGCGACCGTGCGCTACGTCGGCACGGTCGACGGACTGGCCGGACTGATCGACGACATCGGGTCGGCCGGTGTCGCCGACGGCGTGACCCTGCTGCCGGCCACGCCCGGCGCGGATCTGCGCGCGTTGGGCGCCGATGTGTTGCGCCGGTTGCAGGTGCGTTCTCAGGCCAGGGCTTCGTAGATCAACCGGGCATATGTGCTCGTGCGCTCCGTCCCCACGGTGCCCGGGCCCATTCCGTTCATCACGTAAGCGAGGGTGGCGCGGCGGTCCGGATTCATCACGACCATCGAGCCGCCCCAGCCGCCCCAGAAGCAGACCTTCTCGTCCGGAATGGCCGGCACACTCGCCGGCTCGGGCAGGCCGAAGCCCATACCGAACCGCAGCGGAATCATCAGCACCTGATCGAGGCCGTTGGATTGCTCCTCGAAGATGAGATCGATCGTGTCCTGAGTCAGTACTTGGGTTCCGTCACGCCTGCCGCCCAACGAGATCGGTGACAGCGCCTGCGCGAGGGATCTCGCGTTGCCGTGTCCGTTGGCCGCGCCGATGTCGGCGCGGCGCCATGCGGTGGTCTCGGCTACCGCCGCGCCGTTGGCGTCGGGCGGCATCGGGGTGGAGAACGTCTTGCGCGCGGGATGCTCCTCCGGCAACACGTCCAGCGCCACCGGCAATGGCGGCGGCGGTATCAGTTCGGCGATGCGGTGGTCGTCGTCGGCACGCGCCCCGATCTGGATGTCGGCACCGAGAGGCTCGGCGATTTCTTCACGGACGAACTGTTTCAACGACTTTCCCGTCACCCGGCGCACCACCTCGCCGATCAGGTGGCCGTAGTTGACCGCGTGATAGCCCGACGCTGATCCGGGCGGCCACCAGGGCGCTTGCCGGGCGAGCTGCGCGGTCGCCTTCTGCCAGTCGTAGAGGTCCTCGATCGAGAACGGCGCATCCCAGCCCGACACTCCCGACGTGTGCGCCAGCAAATGCCGAACCTCGACATCCTGCTTGCCGTTCTCGGCGAATTCGGGCCAGTATCTGGCTACAGGCGCGTACGGGTCGAGCGCTCCGCGATCGATGACCATCAGTGCCGCCAGGGCGGTGAGCGTCTTCGTACAGGAGAAGACGTTGACGATGGTGTCCTCGGTCCACTCCCGTTGCTTGGCCCGATCGGCGTGCCCACCCCAGATGTCGATGACGCATTCACCGTCGACATCCAGTGCGATCGCGGCGCCCAGTTCCTCACCGGCGGAAACGGCCTCGGCCAGCGCATCGCGGACCGCGGCGAAACGTGGGTCGCAGTGGCCTTTGATCAGGTCGTCCATCGCCACATCATGAACGAATGGCGGGGCGTGCCGACGTGAATCCGACTAATACAACCAGTGCATGATTAAGCCGCAAACTTGACTTGGACATGTATTTATCGGGGTCGTACGGTGCCACTATGACATCCATGGTGCAGACGACAGACCTGACCGGGCAGATGTTGATCGCGGGCAAGCCGGTGCGCGGCACCGGCACGGAGATCCGCGGCATCGATCCGCAGAGCGCGGCCGCCCTCGAACCCGCGTACGCATACGGCGACGGCTCGCATGTCGAAGCCGCGTGCGCCGCTGCCGCCGAGGCCTTTGCCGCATACCGCAGCGCGCCGATCGAAACCCGCGCCCGTTTCCTGGAGACCATCGCGGCCAACCTGGAGTCGATCAGCGACACCCTGGTTGACCGCGCACACGCCGAGAGCGGCCTGCCCCGGCCGCGCCTGACCGGTGAGGTCGGGCGCACCGCGGGCCAGCTGCGGTTGTTCGCCGGCGTGCTGCGCGAGGGCAGCTGGAACGAGGCGCGCATCGATCCCGCGCTGCCTGACCGCACGCCGTTGCCGCGTCCCGACATTCGCCAGCGCAGCGTGCCGCTCGGCCCCGTCGCGGTGTTCGGTGCCAGCAACTTCCCGCTGGCCTTCTCGGTGGCCGGAGGCGACACCGCCTCGGCGCTGGCCGCCGGATGCCCGGTCGTGGTCAAGGCGCACGACGCCCACCCCGGCACCTCCGAACTGGTCGGCCGCGCCATCACCGACGCGGTCGCGGCCTCGGGCCTGCCTGCAGGCACCTTCTCCCTGCTCTACGGATACGGGCCGGAACTCGGTACCGCGCTGGTGACCGATCCCCGCATCAAGGCGGTCGGGTTCACCGGATCGCGTGGCGGCGGCATGGCCCTGATCGCCGCCGCGGCCGGCCGGCGCGAGCCCATCCCCGTGTACGCCGAGATGAGCGCCATCAACCCCGTCTTCCTGCTGCCCGGCGCCCTCGCCAGTCACGGTGCCGACCTCGGCCGTGCCTTCGTCGGCTCCCTGACGCTGGGCTCCGGACAGTTCTGCACCAATCCGGGCCTCGTGATCGCGGTCGACGGCCCCGATCTCGACGCGTTCGTCGCCGCCGCCGGAGAGGCGGTCGCTGCGACCGCACCGGCCGCAATGCTGACGCCCGGTATCGCCGACAGCTTCCGCACGGGCGTCGAAGCGCTCGAGAACGAGGCGGTGCTGGTCGCGCGCGGATCCGAGGCCGACGCGCCAGCGGTGTCCTGCCGTGCGGCCCTGTTCACCAGCGACGCGTCGACCTTCCTGGGTTCAGAGGCGTTGCAGGCCGAGGTGTTCGGCGCCTCCGGCGTCGTCATCCGGTGCTCCGACGCCGCCGAGATGCTGCGGGTCGCGGCCAATGTGGAAGGGCAGCTGACCGCGACGATCCACGCCGACGAGTCCGACCATGACCAGGCCGGTCACCTGCTGGGGGTTCTCGAGCTCAAGGCGGGCCGAATCCTGTTCAACGGCTGGCCGACCGGTGTCGAGGTGGGCCACGCCATGGTCCACGGCGGGCCGTTCCCGTCCACCTCCGACTCGCGCACCACCTCGGTGGGCGCGCGTGCCATCGAGCGTTTCCTGCGGCCGGTGTGCTACCAGGACGCTCCGAAGTCCTTGTTGCCCAGTGCCGTTGCGGACGGCAACCCGGACGGGCTGTGGCGGCGCATCGACGGCCAACTCACCAAAGACTGACCACCGTAGAAAATCTGAGGAGTAGAAATATGCTCGACGGCGTCTTGTTCTTCCCCGTCACACCGCTCACCGCAGCGGGTGAGGTGGACGCGGACCGGCTCGCACAGCACGTCGCCAAGGGTGTGGACGCCGGCCCCGGTGGCGTCTTCATCGGTTGTGGCACCGGCGAATTCCACGCCCTTGAGCCGTCGGAGATGAGCACCGTCGTGCGCACCGCGGTCGAGGCGGTGGCCGGGCGGGTTCCCGTCTATGCCGGCGCAGGCGGGTCGGTCGCCTCGGCGAAGACGTTCGCGCGGGTCGCTGCCGAAGCCGGAGCCGACGGGCTGCTGCTGCTCCCGCCGTATCTCGTCGAGATGCCCCAAGCCGGGCTGGTCGGCTACACCCGCGAGGTCAGCTCCGTCACCGACCTACCGCTCGTGGTCTACAACCGCAACAACGCACGCTTCAACGAAGCGTCGGCGGTCGAGGTCGCGCAACTGCCCAACGTCGTCGGATTCAAGGACGGCACAGGCGATTTCGATCAGGTTGCCCGCATCGTCCGCGCGGTGACCGATGCGCTCGCGCCGAGCGGCAAGCCGTTCCAGTTCTTCAACGGCCTGCCGACGGCAGAAGTCTCACAGCAGGCGTTCCGCGCCATCGGCGTCACGCTGTACTCGTCGGCGACGTTCGCGTTCGCCCCCGATCTGGCGCTCGCGTTCTACCAGGCTCTGGAGACCGGCAACGAGACGCTGACCGCCGCGCTGCTGCGCGAGTTCTTCCATCCGCTGGTGCGCCTGCGCGACAAGGTGCCCGGCTACGCGGTGTCGCTGATCAAGGCAGGCGTCACCATGGAAGGACTGCCTGCCGGGCCGGTGCGGGCTCCGCTGGTCGACGCCAGCCCCGACGACGTCGCCGAACTGCAGCGGATCCTCGCTGCCGGCCGTGCGGTGATCGCCGACGCCCTGGTGCACTGATGGCGGCCAACCGGATCCGCATCACCGGGGCGCGGATCACGCCGGTCGCGTTCGCCGACCCGCCGCTGCTCAACACCGTCGGTGTCCATCAGCCGTATGCGCTGCGCGCGATCATCCAGCTCAACACCGATGCCGGGCTGACCGGCCTCGGCGAGACCTACGCCGACACGCGCCATCTCGAACGGCTCACCGCCGCAGCAGACGCCATCGTCGGCCAGGATGTGTTCGCGCTCAACGTCCTTCGCGCAGCCATCGCCGACCGCTTGCACGGTGACACCGCCGCGGTCGGCACCGCGGGCATGATCACCTCGGCCAGCGCCGTCGATCAGGTGTTCTCACCGTTCGAGGTGGCCTGCCTGGATGTGCAGGGGCAGGCGACCGGACGGCCGGTGTCGGATCTGCTCGGGGGAGCGGTGCGCGAGGCGGTGCCGTTCAGTGCCTACCTGTTCTACAAATGGGCGGCGCATCCCGGTGCCGAACCGGACGGCTGGGGCGAGGCGCTCAACCCGGACGGCATCGTCGCGCAGGCCCGCCGGATCGTCGACGAATACGGCTTCACCGCAATCAAACTCAAAGGCGGCGTGTTCGCGCCCGAGGAGGAGATGGCGGCCATCGAGGCACTGCGTGCCGAGTTCCCCGATCATCCGCTGCGCCTCGACCCGAACGCGGCCTGGACGCCGCAGACCTCGGTCAAGGTGGCTTCCGGTCTCGCCGGGATCTTGGAGTATCTCGAAGATCCCACCCCGGGCCTCGACGGCATGGCAGAGGTTGCCGCGCAGGCGCCGATGCCGCTGGCCACCAACATGTGCGTGGTGGCGTTCGACCAGCTCGCGCCCGCGGTCGCCAAGAAGTCGGTGTCGGTCGTGCTGTCCGATCACCACTACTGGGGCGGGTTGCAGCGGTCGCGGTTGCTGGCCGGCATCTGCGACACGTTCGGGCTCGGCCTGTCCATGCACTCGAACTCGCATCTGGGCATCAGCCTGGCCGCGATGGTCCACTTGGCCGCGGCCACACCGAATCTCACGTACGCGTGCGACACGCACTGGCCGTGGAAGACCGAGGACGTCGTCAAGGACGGCGCGCTGGTGTTCCGCGACGGAGCGGTGCCGGTGCCAACGGCGCCCGGCCTGGGCGTGCAGATCGACGAGGACAGCCTGGCCGCGCTGCACGAGCAGTACGTGCGCTGCGGCATCCGCGATCGGGACGACACCGGCTACATGCGCAGCGTCGATCCGTCATTCGAGGCGGCCAGCCCGCGCTGGTAGTCCCCTAGCCCCCGCGCCTGTGACGGTTCATCATGGTCGTCAGACGGGCAGGGGGATCGATGACTCCAGAATCGCCGCCGCCTAATGCGGAGAAGGTGTCGAGAGCACGCGTTCGGCTGCTTCTGATGTCATACGCCGTGGTCACGGCGATAGTCATGGTCGTCGCGATGATCGTCGCACTTCAGCCTCCGCCACCGTACGAACGGGCGACACTACGGCTGGCCAGTCCACTCCCGCCTGGAGACAGGTACGAAGCGATCAACACAGTGACGCACTGGCCAAGCGACTGGATTGCGGCGGTGTGTGTGCCGCCGCTGTACGACCTGCGAATCCCGTACGAGGAGTTGCCGTATGCGACCGCGGGCGCGGCGTGTGAGGCCCGGGTTCAACCCGATGGCGAGGTCGTCAACATTACGATCGCGCGCTTCCCCTCTGAACTCGCGATGCAGGTGGATCTCGTCAACGCCGGGTTCGAGTGGTACGCGTTCGCGTTCGACCGCGGGCAGATGGTGGCCTTCGCGACGTTCTCCGAAGCGATGGTGACCGACCCGATGACCAATCTCGGCGAGTCACCGGTGCTGCAACCGCTCAAGCATTTCGGCTTCGAGATCTACTCGAGTCCAGGGCCTTAGTTCGGCCATGAAGTTCAGCGCCATGGCCAGTCACCATGCCCGGGGTGAGACGCTCCCGATGCTGAATTGACGCCGGTGTCTGGGTATTGTCGAGAAGTTGTCACTAAAGCAGGGTCAGCGCGACCGGGGTGACCGCATTACGTAAAGGACGTGATTTCCCATGCGCGCGCCAATAGACCCGCAGCTTCTGGCTGCGTCGACCACCGGTGTATTAAGTACGCCCGGTGCCCACCGAATGTCGTTACTGCTGGTCGAGGACGATCGCGCGGACGCGTTGCTGGTGGAAGAGCTGATCGCGGATGCCGCTGCCGACATCGACTTCATCTGGTCACAGTCGATCTCCGACGCCGAGCGCAGGGTCGCCGACAACCGGCCCGATTGCGTGTTACTGGACCTCAATCTGCCCGACGCGACCGGTATCGATGCCCTGCACCGGTTGGGCCGGCGCGATGCCACGATCCCGATCATCGTGCTCACCGGTCTCAATGACGAGCACTTCGGGATCTCGGCGGTCGCATCGGGTGCGCAGGACTACCTCGTCAAGGGTCGCGTCGATCCCGAGATGCTGCGGCGCGCCGTCCTTTACGCCATCGAACGCAAACGTGCCGAACTCACCGCGGTCGATTTGCATGCCAGCCGAATGCGCGAACAGGAGAATGCGCGACTCGAGCGTGGTTTGTTGCCGTCCCCGTTGCTCCATGAGAACCCGGGCGTGGAGATCGTCACGCAATCGCTGCCGAGCCGGCGCGACGCCCTGATCGGCGGGGACTTTTTCGATGTCGTTCAGACCCCCGACGGCACCGTCCATGTGATGATCGGCGATGTGTCAGGTCACGGCCCGGATGAGGCCGCCGTCGGCGTGGCATTGCGTATCGGTTGGCGGGCCCTGACTTTCGCGGGCCTGCGCGGCAACGAGCGCATGCACCAACTCGACCGCATCCTGACGACCGAGCGTCCCGGTCGAGGGATCTTCGCGACCCTGCTGAGCGTGGCTTTGGACCCGGCCAGCGGGCACTTCACGGCGGTGCGCGCCGGCCATCCCGGCATGCTGCTGCATGGCAGAAACACCGTGGATTGGCTCGAGCCGCCCGCAGGCTCGGCTCTGGGGCTCGGCGCCACGGAGTGGCCGGTGAACCGATTGCAGCTCGACGAGGGTCACGGCCTCGTGCTGCTCACCGACGGACTGTTCGAGGGGCATGCCGGAGACGGGGACGAACGACTCGGCGAGGATGGTCTGCTCGCGATGGCACGTTCCCTGGCGCACCTGCCCGGCCAGGAATTCGTCGACAATTTGATCCGCCAGGCCGAATCCCGCGCGCAGCCGCATGGCGGGCTCACCGACGACATCGCGGTCATCCGCGTGGAGCGATCATCGACATGAAACTCACGGTCCAAGGTTGGCTGAACCTGGCGTTGACGGTCATGGGGGCTGTCGTCCTGTCCGGCGCGGTGGCCGGCGGCCTCCTGATGAACCGCACCGACGCGATGACCAGTGAGCTTATCGACGACATCCAACCGGCCCGGGTGGCTGCCTATCAATTACAGGCGGCGCTGCGTGATCAGGAAACCGCAGTCCGCGGTTACGCGATCGCCGCCGACCGTCAGTTCCTCGGACCTTATGGCGAGGGACGGCAAGCGGAAGCGGCTGCGGCAGAGGAAATCCGGAGGCAACTGTCCGGTCGCAGCGACCTGGTCGCCGACCTCGATGCGATCGAGCGGGCCGCCACGACCTGGCGAACGACGTATGCCGAGCCACTCATCGCGAGTGTGACCCCCGGTCGGCCCGCCGTGATCGACAACAACATGGCCGAGGGCGGGAGAGTCGAATTCGACCGGCTGCGTGCGTTGTTCGACGTCCAGAACAACCACCTCGTCGAGGCCAGAAATGCGAGCATCGACGATCTCACCCGGATCCGAGGGTGGCGGGACGGTGTGCTGATCGCGATGGTCGCTGGCTTCTTCACGATGGCGCTGCTGATCGCGGTGTCCGTGCGCGGCGCCGTGACGCGGCCGCTGGGCGCCCTCGCGGCGTCGTGCCGCAGGATCACCGAGGGAAACTTCGGTGAGCGCATTGTTCCGCAGGGCCCCAAAGACATTCGCGCCATCGCGGCAGACGTCGAGGACATGCGGCAGCGGATCGTCGAGGAGCTCGACGCGTCGCGATCGGCCAGTGAGGCGCTGGACGAGCAGGCCGCCGAACTACGGCGGTCCAACGCCGAACTCGAACAGTTCGCCTACGTGGCCTCCCACGATCTGCAGGAGCCGTTGCGCAAGGTCGCCTCGTTCTGTCAACTCCTCGAAAAGCGGTACGGGGACAAACTCGACGAGCGCGGTGTCGAGTACATCGGATTTGCGGTCGACGGCGCCAAACGCATGCAGGTGCTGATCAACGATCTGCTCACGTTCTCTCGCGTCGGGCGGCTCAACGCGACCAACACCGAAGTCGACCTCGACGTGGTGCTCGACCGTGCCTTGAGCAACCTGTCGACGGCAATCGAGGAGTCGGGTACCGAGGTCGTACGGCCGGCGGAGCCGCTCCCGCACGTCGACGGGGACCCGACGTTGCTGACGATGGTGTGGCAGAACCTCATCGGCAATGCCGTGAAGTTCAGACGCGAAGACACCGCGCCCCGTATCGTCATCGATTATTGGCCGGGGACCGATAGCAATTCCGAAAACTGGGTATTCTCGGTGTCTGACAATGGAATCGGCATTGCCGAAGAATTCGTCGACAAGGTGTTCATCATCTTCCAACGGCTGCACGGCCGCGACGTGTACGGGGGCACGGGCATCGGCCTCGCGCTCTGCAAGAAGATCGTCGAGTATCACGGCGGAAGCATCTGGATCGACACGTCGTATGCGGACGGCACGCGATTCTTCTTCACCCTGCCAGCAACACCCACCACCGAACCGAACGAAGTTCCCGCGGTTCAACTGGAAGGAACACCGGAATGACCGAGCCTGACACACGAGCGATCGACATCCTGCTGGTGGAGGACGATCCCGGGGATGAGCTCATCACCCGGGAAGCCTTCGAGCACAACAAGATCAAGAACAACCTCCACGTCGCACACGACGGTGAGGAGGGACTGGATTTCCTGTATCGGCGCGGGGCCTTCGAGAATGCGCCGAGGCCAGACTTGATCCTGCTCGACCTCAACCTGCCGAAGTACGACGGACGGCAGTTGCTCGAGCAGATCAAGTCAGACGCCGATCTGTGCCACATCCCGATCGTGGTTCTCACGACTTCGTCGGCGGAAGAAGACATTCTGCGCAGCTACAAACTGCACGCCAATGCCTACGTCACCAAACCGGTTGACCTGGACCAGTTCATGAGTGCGGTGCGCCAGATCGACGAGTTCTTCGTTCAGGTGGTGCGGCTTCCCCAGTTCTGAGCGGGCACCTCGGCCGCGACGGCCGGTGACGCCGAGATGCCTTCCCACTGCAGCGACACCTGGGTCCCCGCCGATGTCGAGTCGATGACGGCTCGATCGGTGAGCGCGTGCATGAGCGGTATGCCGCGGCCGCGGGCCGGATCCTCGGTTTTCTCGCTGATCCGCCAGGCACCCTCGTCGGTCACGGTGACGGTCAGGGTGGCCGCGTCGCGGTTGTAGTCGGCTCGCACATGCATGACCCCGGGCTCGGGCGCGCCGACGTACGCGAACTCCGCCGCGTTGGCGAGTGCTTCGTTGACGGCCAACAGCACATCGCTGGTTTTGACCGGGTCGAGGCTGAAGTTTCGTTGCAGCCAATCCGAAAACTCGTGCCGCACTTGCGCGGCCCGTTCGGGGGCAGCGGTGATGTCCACCTTGTTGAAGTTCGCTGACTCGCCTGCGTCTGTCATAACGACCTGGTGGCTACCCGAATGCGACCTGGTTTATGTCGCCAGGGCAGATAGTGCCTCGTCGAGTGTGGCGAACAAGTCGACGACTTCTGCGATCCCGACGAGTTTGAGCGGTCGGCTGGTGGCAGGGCCGTCGGCTACGACGGCGACTTTCACCTCCGGGCTCAGGTCGCCATGCGCGGCGACCAGCACGCCCATGCCGGCCGAGGCCAGGAAGTCCACGGCACTCAGATCGACCACCACCGCAGTCGGCGAGCTCTTCGCCGCCGAGCCGATGGCGTCTTCGAGCTGCGGAGCGGTGAGCATGTCCACCGTTCCTGCCACCGATACCACGCTGATCTCACCGATACGGCGTTCTTCGACTGCACAGCTGGCCGCCGCTGCAGCGCTGCTGGCTCCAACGGCCGGGTCTGGCTGGCTAGTCATCGTCACCTCCGACGTGTTCGTGGCCCTGATGGCACCGCCGACGATTCTATCGACCTCGACGCCGTACACCTTCTTACCCCCGATGGCGGAAACTCACACCTCGCGTTCTCCGGTCGCGACCCGCGCAGATGCCCGGCCCGACGGCGGTCCGCCTCCATTCATGCCGTTAGCGCATTTATCGGCGCCGTCGTGGATAGGCTGCAGCGGTGTTCTCCCTGTCGAGACTGTCCTGTTTCATCGCCGTCGCCGAAGAACTGCACTTCGGCCGCGCCGCGGAACGGTTACACATGACGCAACCGCCCCTCAGCCGGCAGATTCAGCAGCTGGAGAACGAACTGGGTGTGCACCTGATCGACCGGACCACCCGATCGGTCACCCTGACCCCGGCCGGGGTGGCCTTCCTGCCCGACGCGCGCCGCATCCTGCAGCTGGCCGAAGGTGCCGCCCTGAACGTAAAACGAGTTCCCGCAGGCGATCTCGGCACGGTGGTGATCGGCTTCACCGCGGCATCGGCGCACGCGATCCTGCCCCCGCTGCTCGAAGCCGCGCGGGCGCAGCTTCCCGACGTGAAGCTCGATCTGCGGGAGATGGTCACCGCGGTTCAGATCGAGGGCCTCATGACCGGCGAGCTGGACCTGGGAATGGCCCGGCCGCCGTTGAAGCGCCCCGGCCTGGTTTCCCGCCCGCTGCTGCACGAGCAGCTCATCGCCGCCCTACCGGCATCGCACCCGCTCGTGGACGTCAGCCGTCAGCTCACGCTCAACGACCTCGACGGCCAGGACATGGTCATGTATTCGCCCGTTCAGGCCCGCTACTTCAACGAGTTGCTGATCAGCACCTTCACGATCGCAGGCGCCACGCCGCGCTACGTCCAGTACGTCACGCAGGTGCACACCATGCTGGTGTTGGTGCGCTCGGGCATCGGGATCGCGCTGGTGCCCGCCTCGGCCGCGACGCTGCACCCCGAGGGCGTGGTGTTCCGCTCGATCGGCGCGTTCCGGGAGCGGCCGGTGGAACTCGACGCGGTGTGGCGTGGTGACAGCACCAATCCGGCCCTGTTGCGCTTGCTGCGCGATGTGCTTCCGCAGCGCGAGTGGACCACCGACGATCTGGTCGAGGACTTCGTCGGCTAGCTTCTGGTCGCAGCGGGCAGCGGCACCGGCGTGACGAGCTCGCCCGACTGCAGGAACTTGTCGAGGTTTGCCAGGGTGAGTGCTTCCATGGCGGCCCGGGTCTCGACCGTGCCGCTGCCGACGTGTGGAAGCAGCACCACGTTGTCCATCGTCAGCAGCGCCTCGGGCACGTTCGGTTCGTCGACGAACACGTCGAGCCCGGCGCCGGCCAGCCGGCCGTCGGCCAGCGCTTCGACAAGCGCGTCCTCGTCGACGACGCTGCCGCGCGCGATGTTGATCAGATAGCCGTTCGAACCGAGTGCGTCGAGCACGTCCCGATCGACGAGACGCCGCGTCGCGTTGCCGCCGGCCGCCGCGATGACGAGGACATCGACCTGCCGGGCGAGTTCGACGGGCGATGCGACGTACCCGTAGGGGCTGTCGGTGCGTTCGTTGCGATTGTGATAGCTGATCGAGCAGCCGAATGCGGCGAGGCGGGTGGCGATTGCGTTGCCGATGCGGCCGAGCCCGATGATGCCGACGCTCGCACCCGAAACCTTGTGCGTCAGAGGATAATTCCCGTCGACGGGCCAACGTCCGGCGCGCAGGTACCGATCGGCGGCCGAGAGCTGGCGCAGCACGTCGATCAACAGGCCGACGGCGGTATCGGCCACGCAATCGCTCAATACGTCCGGGGTGTTGCTGACCATCACGTTCCTGGCCGCGGCCGCGTCGACGTCAGTCGTGTCATAGCCGACTCCGAAATTCACCACCGCGCCCAGGTTCGGCAGTGCCGACATGAGCTCGGCGTCCACGCCGGTGCGCCCGGAGGTCACCACCGCGGTGACCTGCGCCCCGTGTTCGGCCAGGAATGCGGCACGCTCAGACCTGTCAGGCAGCACCAGGGCGTCGTAGGTGCTCCGCAGCGTCTCGGTCAGTGAGGGCTTGAGCGGGCCCACCTGCAGGACGCGGCGGGTGGAATCGGGTGTGGGCACACGTTCTCCTAGGTCGGGATGCACTCACGCTAAGCCTGCCTGCAAATACCCGTCCAACACGGAAATAGCATGGGTTGATACGCAAGCTGCATAATTTGTCCGTCCACCAGTGCACGGACCGCATCGCTCGTTGCTCTGACGGATAAAAAGGCAGCTCAAGGCCCTAGTTAAGGTGCCCTAACCGCGCCGACGCAACGGCATGAGTCGGCCGTTCGAGCCGATTTCACCGGGTTGACGGTCGCTGGTGGCCATTCATAGCGTGTGTCTGCGGTCACAACCAGCATCCACATACGTGGACATCACTACCTGGAGGGTCCATGAGGCGAGTCCTTGTCGCTGCGGCTGTCGGGCTCGCTGCGTGCTCGTTGACCGCGGGTTGCACCGTCGCCAACACGGCACGCGGCGGCTACGACCCGAACACGCTGCGCATCGTGCTGCCCCAGGAGCCGCCGACGCTCGAGCCGTGCGAAAGCTCGCTCACGTCCACGGGCGTGGTGGTGCGGTCCAACATCACCGAGCCGCTCATCGAACGTGACCCGCAGACCGGTGACCTGCTGCCGCTGCTGGCCACCGGTTGGCATCAAACCGCGCCGAATCAATGGACCTTCGATGTCCGCCAGGGCGTCACGTTCTCCGACGGCACGCCCTTCACGGCCGCCGACGCCGCGTTCTCGATCGACCGGGCCGTCAACTCCGATCTGCAGTGCAACGTCGACGGCTACGTGTTCGGCGATGACGTACTCGATGTCTCCGCGCCGGACGACAAGACGGTGGTTGTCGGCACACCGAAGCCCGATCCGATTCTGCCGCTGCGAATTTCGTTCGTGGAAATCGTGCCGAAGACCACGAGCATGACCGAGAAGGTGCGCGAGCCGATCGGAACGGGGCCCTACGCCATCGAACGGTGGGACTACGGGCAGAACCTGGTGCTGGCGCGCAACGACAAGTACTGGGGCAAGAAACCGGATTTCGCGCGCGCCGAATACAAGTGGCGCAGCGAGGGCAGCGTGCGCGCGGCCATGGTCGTCAACGACGAGGCCGACATCGGAACGTCGGTGGGCCCGGAGGACGGCGCAGGCGATCTCGGCGTCCCGTTCCCCAACAACGAGACGACGGCGCTGCGCATCACCGCGACCGAGGCGCCGCTCGACGACATTCGTATCCGCCACGCGATCAACTACTCGGTCAACCGGGCCGGAATCGTGAAGGCCATCTACCGCGGGATGGGCGAGCCGGCATCGCAGCTGATCCCCGAGGGCGTCGTCGGCTACAACAAGGACCTGCCCCTGTGGCCCTATGACCCGGACAAGGCCAAGCAACTGGTCGACGAGGCGCGGGCCGACGGCGTTCCGGTGGACCGCCAGATTCGGTTGATCGGCCGCAACAGCCAGTTCCCCGGTGTCACCGAAACAGTCGAGGTGATCCAGAACGAGCTGAGCAAGATCGGCCTCAACGTCAAGATCGAGATGATGGACACCGCGGCTCAGCTGCAGTACCAGTTGCAGCCGTTTCCCGCCGGTGCCGGACCCTTCATCGCGCTGATCATGCACGGCAACCAGGCCGGTGACGCCGCGTTCAGCGTGGATCAGTACATGCGCAGCGACGGCGCGCAGAGCGCTTACGGCACATCGGCTTTCGACAAGAAGATCGAGGCGGCCGGCGAGCTGACCGGGCAGCAGCGCCAAGATGCCTACGCCAAGATCTTCGCCGACGAACCGAACGAGATCGGCCAGTTCGCCTACATCGCGCATATGACCGGCGTGCTCGCGAAGTCTCCGCGCGTCGACTACCAGCCCGACTCTGCGACCGGTGACGAGATGCGGTTGTCGCAGATGACATTCGCCGCCGACCGCACCGACAAGCAGTGACCAGGAGAGGGGCCCAGTAATGTTCCCATTCGTCCGGCGCCGGATGTACACCAGCGCCATCCCGTTGATCATCGTCCTGCTCGGGGTATTCCTGCTGGCCCGGCTCACCGGTGATCCGACCAACCTGTACCTGCCCGAGTCGGCCACGCCCGAGCAGCGCGAGGCCTTCCGGACCGCCAACGGATTCGACCAGCCGATGCTCACGCAGCTGGTGGATTACTTCAAGGGCGTCATCCATCTCGACTTCGGCACCTCACTGCGGACCGGCGAATCGGCATCGGAAATGGCGTTGCGCGCCTTTCCCGCCACCCTGCAACTGGCCGTCACCACAATGCTTCTGGCGATCATCGGCGCGGTGATCATCGGCTGCTGGGCGGCCTACCGGCCCAACTCGCTGGCCGATCGGTTCTCCAGCCTGCTGTCGATGACGGCGGCCTCCATTCCCGACTTCTGGTTCGCGATCACCGGGGTGTGGTTGTTCGCGGTGCTGCTCGGCTGGCTTCCCACGTCCGGTGTGGACGGCGGCGTGCTGTCGTGGATCCTGCCGATCGCGACGCTGCTGATCCGTCCGCTCGGCGTGCTCACCCAAGTGGTGCGCGGCGCGATGGTCTCGGCGCTTTCGGCGCCCTACATCCGGCTCGCCCGCAGCAAGGGCGCAGGCGATCTGCGGGTGGTCAGCCACCATGCACTGCGCAACGCGGCCGCGCCCGCGCTCACCGTCGCCGGTGACCTGGCGGTGGGCCTGATCAACGGTGCGGTGGTGGTCGAGGCGATCTTCGGCTGGCCCGGCATCGGGAAACTCATGATCGACGCGATCCTGCAACGCGACTTCGCGGTGCTGCAGGCGGCCGTATTGCTCACCGCGGTAAGCATTTTCATCCTCAACATCGTCATCGACGCCTGTTACGCACTACTCGACGCCCGGGTGCGGGAACCAGCGAAGGTTTAGGAGTTCAGCGATATGAGCACACAAATCGACCTGGTGCCGGTGAAGCCGACGACGGCGATCATCGGTGAGGCCGAAACCGAGACGGCCCGCCGCCGCGACCGCGGCGTATGGCTGCGGATGCTGGGCAACGACCGGGTGGCTGCAGCCGCGGCCACCGTGCTCGTACTGGTGTTCCTCGTGGCGATCTTCGGGCCCATGCTGGTCGGCGATCTCGCCACCGACATCGACCTCGACAACTCCAATCAGGCGCCGTTCACACTGGCCCACGGGTGGGCCAACATTCTCGGCACCGATCCGCTGGGCCGCAGCATGCTGGCCAGGCTCATCGTCGCAAGCCGTACGACGCTGTCGGTGGCCGTTCCGGCCGTGGTCATCTCGGCGGTCATCGGCTCGCTGATCGGTATGTGGGCCGGTTTCCACCGGGGCTGGCGCGAGACCGTCGCGATGCGCGTCGCCGACGTCATCATGAGCTTCCCGTCGCTGCTGCTGGCCGTCGTGGTCCTGTACGTGTTCTCACCGAGCGCCGCCAACATCATCCTGGTGCTGGCGATCACCAGGATCCCGGTCTATCTGCGCACCGCCCGCGCCGAATCGGCCGAACTGCAGAGCCGCGTGTTCGTCGACGCCGCGCGCACGTTCGGTGCGGGCGCGAGCTCGATCATCATGCGTCACGTCGTACCCATCGTGCTGCCCACGCTGCTCACGGTCGCGACACTCGACTTCTGCTACGTCATGCTGGCCGAGAGCTCACTGAGCTTCCTCGGCATCGGCATCCAGCCGCCCGACATCAGCTGGGGCCTCATGGTGTCGCAGGGCCGCACCTACCTGCACACCGCATGGTGGCTGTCGTTCTTCCCCGGGCTCGCGATCGTCATCACGACGGTTTCGGCCACGATCCTCGCCGCCTGGGCCCGCATCGCCACCGATCCAGGCCAGCGCTGGCGGCTCACCGTTCCGCAGAAACGCCTGTCCCGCTTCACCGGTGCCGCAAAGCGCCTCTCCTGAAGGGATCTGTCATGACCGCACTGGTGGTCGACGATCTGTCCGTCGACATCCGCACCATCACCGGTACCGTCCGCGCCGTCAACAACGTGTCGTTCTCGGCGGAGCGGGGCGAAACCCTGGCGCTGCTCGGCGAATCCGGCTGCGGCAAGTCGATGACCGCGACCGCCCTGGTCGGCCTGCTCGAGCCGGTCGCCGACGTCGTGTCGGGCACCGCCAAGCTCACCGGCAAGGACAGTGAGGTCGATCTGTTCAGCGCCGACCGCAAGAAGCGGCGGGAGATCGCCGGCACCGAACTCGCGATCGTCTTCCAGGACGCGCTGACCGCGCTCAACCCGCTCTACACGGTGGGAACCCAACTGGCCGAACCGTTTCGGATCCATCAGGGTTTGTCCGCCAGGGAAGCCAAACGCAAAGCGGTCGAGCTCATGGCCCGCGTCGGGATCCCGCAGCCCGAGACCCGGCTGAACTCGTATCCGCATCAGTTCTCCGGCGGCATGCGCCAACGGTTGCTCATCGCGATGGCCGTCGCGCTCAACCCGAGTGTGCTGATCGCCGACGAACCGACGACCGCACTCGACGTCACCGTGCAGGCCCAGATCATGGCGCTGCTGCGAGACCTGCGCACCGAGTACGACATGGCCGTCGTGCTCATCACGCACGATCTCGCGCTCGTCGCCGAGGAGGCCGACCGCGTCGCGGTGATGTACGCCGGTCAGGTCGTCGAAACGGGACCGGTGGCAGAGGTTTTCGCCAACCCGCGCCACCCGTACACCAAGGGCCTGCTCAACTCGGTGCCGGTCAGCGCGGTGCGTGGCGAGACGCTCAAGTCGATCGGCGGCGCGCCACCCGACCTGCACTCGATTCCGGACGGGTGTGTCTATCAGGATCGTTGCCCGCTGGCCCGCGACATCTGCGTCACCACCAGGCCCGCGCTGCAGGGCGACGGAAGGCGCAGCGCATGCCATTTCCCGGAGGAGGTCAAGAATGTCTGATCAGCTGCTGAGCGTCCGCGATCTGCGTAAGTCGTTCCGGGTCGGCAAGAACCGGCTGGCCGCGCTCGACGGCATCAACCTCGACCTCGCCCGCGGTGAGACGCTCGGGCTGGTGGGCGAGTCCGGCTGCGGAAAGTCCACGCTGGCACGGACTCTGATGATGCTCGAGCGTCCCGATTCGGGGACGGTCACATTCGACGGTATCGACCCCTTCGGTCTGCGTGGCAATGACTTGCTCAAGTTCCGCCGCCGCGTGCAGATGGTCTTCCAGGATCCGTACGCATCGCTGAACTCCCGCATGACGGCGGGCGACATCATCGCCGAGCCGTGGCGCACCCACAAGACGCTGTACCCGAACCGCAAAGACCGCGAGATGCGGGTTCGTGGGCTGCTGGACATGGTCGGGCTCGGTGCGAAGGCCGCCGGCAAATACCCGCAGGAATTCTCCGGTGGGCAGCGGCAGCGCATCGGCATCGCCCGGGCGCTCGCGCTCAACCCAGACGTCATCATCTGCGACGAACCGGTTTCGGCGCTGGACCTTTCGGTGCAGGCGCAGGTGCTCAACCTGCTCAACGATCTGCAACAGGAACTGCAGATCTCCTACATCTTCATCTCTCACGACCTGTCGGTGGTGCGCCATGTCGCCGACCGCGTCACGGTGATGTACCTCGGCCGCATGATCGAAAGCGGCACCACCGAGGACGTCTACGGACAGCCACGCCATCCCTATACGGCGGCGTTGATGTCGGCCGCACCGAAACTCGATGCCGCCCAGCGCAACGAGCGGATCCTGTTGAGCGGCGAAGTACCGTCCCCGCTGAACCCGCCGTCGGGATGCCGTTTTCGCACCCGATGCTGGAAGGCCACCGAGATCTGCGCGACGCAGGCGCCCGATCCACGCTTCGACGCCGAGGCCGCCGACCACATGTCCGAATGCCATCACCCATTGCAGCCGGCCGTGCCGGTTTCGGCGTGAGCATCGCCGGCTATGTGATCATCGCCGCCGCCATCGTGCTGGCGTCGTGCATGCAGGCCTCGATCGGCTTCGGCATGGGAATGCTCGCGGCGCCGATCGTCGCGATCGTCGATCCCCGATTGATTCCGGGCACCCTGATCATGCTGGCCACCATGGTCACGTTGATGGTCGTGGTACGCGAGCGCGAGGACATCGACCTGGCCGGCACGGGCTGGGCGCTCGCGGGGCGCGTGCCGGGGACCATCGCGGGCGCGTTGCTGCTCGTGGTGCTGCCCGAGCAGATTTTGGCCTATTCACTCGCCGCTGTCGTGCTCGGTGGCGTCGCGCTGACGAGCGTCGGCTGGATACCGGCTCCGCATCGGCGCAACCTGGTCCTGGCCGGGGCCACATCGGGGCTGCTCGGCACCGCGACCTCGATCGGCGGGCCACCCATGGCGCTGGTGTGGCAGAACAACACCGGCGCCCGCTTGCGCGGAACCATGAGTGGTTTCTTTCTGGTGGGTTCGGTGCTTTCGCTCGTGTTGCTCGCGCTGACCGGATCGATCGACCGCCACACGGTCGTCGTGTTCGCCATGCTGATTCCCGCGTGCGTCGCCGGGTACGGATTGTCGCGGTGGGTCAATCGCCATCTGGACCGGCAGCGCCAGCGGTGGGCCGCGATCGGGATATCCACTCTCGGCGCCGTGGTGCTGATCGTCCGTCAGTTGATGGGGGGCTGAAATGACCGACGAGGACAGCGTTTCGGTGCGCAAGGTGAAGTCCGCGGTGCGCACCGTGGAATTGCTCGAATACCTGGCGGCCCGGCCCGACCAGCCATGCCGCATCCGCGACATCTGCGCGGCGCTTGAGATGCCGCGCAGTTCGGCGCACGCACTGCTGCGCACGCTGGTCGCGCAGGGCTGGGTCCGCTCCGACGATGCGGGCAGCCAGTACAGCATCGGTGTACGGGCGCTGCTCGTCGGCACGAGCTACCTCGACGCCGACCCCTACCTGCCGATGATCACGCCCTTTCTCGACGATCTGCGCGGCGACCTCGACGAGACCTTTCACCTCGGCCGGCTCGACGGCCACGACGTGGTGTACCTGGCGACGAGAGAATCCCGGCAGTACGTGCGCACGACGAACAAGGTGGGCCGCCGGCTGCCTGCCTACACCACCGCGCTCGGCAAGGCGCTGCTCGCCGAGCGGTTCGGTGCCGAACTCGATGCGCACATCCCGCCGACGTTGACCCCGCTGACCCCGCGCACCGTGACCGACCGAGTCGCCCTCGAGGCGTCGCTCGATGAGACCCGGGTCAGGGGATATGCCACCGAGGACGAGGAAAACACCACGGGGATAAAGTGCTTCGCGGTCACGCTGCGCTATCTGCAGCCCGCGCAGGACGCGATCAGTGCGTCGGTGCCGCTGTCGCGGCTAACGCCGGCCCGCGAGCGCGAGATCGTCGACGCCTTGCGCATGGTGTGCGACAAGGTGTCACGTGTCGTTCGGCCGGTTGCCAACGGGGACAAGTGGTTCGCATGAGAACTAGGAGAAAATGATGAGCACCAAGACCGCCACGCCGGTCGTGACGGACATGACCGTGATCCCGATCGCCGGCCACGACAGCATGCTGCTGAACCTCAGCGGCGCGCATGGACCGTACTTCACGCGGAACCTGTTGATCCTCAAGGATTCCGCCGGAAACACCGGCGTCGGCGAGGTGCCTGGCGGCGAAGCGATCCGCCGCACGCTCGATGATGCGCGCCGACTCGTCGAGGGCAGATCGATCGGGGAGTACCACGCGGTGCTGGCGGGCATCCGTAGAGAGTTCGCCGACCGCGACAGTGCGGGCCGCGGCGCACAGACCTTCGATCTGCGGGTCACGGTGCACGCCGTCACCGCGGTCGAGTCGGCTCTGCTGGACCTGCTCGGCAAGCACCTCGGGGTGCCCGTCGCGGCGCTGCTCGGCGAAGGCCAGCAGCGCGATCGCGTGCAGGCGCTGGGTTATCTGTTCTTCGTCGGCGACCGCAACCGCACCGATCTGCCTTACCAGTCGGCGGCCGACGAACCCGCGGGCGCCGATGACTGGATGCGCATCCGCCACGACGAGGCGCTCTCCCCGGAAGCCGTCGTCCGGCTCGCCGAGGCCGCCCGTGCTCGCTACGGATTTCGTGACTTCAAGCTCAAAGGCGGCGTGCTGCCCGCTGCCGAGGAGGCCAAGGCCGTCACCGCACTCGCCGAGCGCTTTCCCGACGCGCGAATCACGCTCGACCCCAACGGTGGCTGGCTGCTCGCCGACGCGATCGACACGTGCCGCCAACTCACCGACGTCCTGGCTTACGCCGAGGACCCCGTCGGACCCGAGGGCACGTTCTCGGGCCGCGAGGTGATGGCGGAGTTCAAGCGGGCCACCGGCCTGCCGACCGCCACCAACATGATCGCCACCGACTGGCGCGAGATGGGCCACGCGATCCGGTCCGGTGCGGTGGACATTCCGTTGGCCGATCCGCACTTCTGGACGATGAGCGGCTCGGTGCGCGTCGCGCAGCTGTGCGACGCCTGGGATCTGACGTGGGGTTCGCACTCCAACAACCACTTCGACGTGTCCCTGGCGATGTTCACCCACGTCGCGGCCGCCGCTCCTGGCGCCATCACCGCCATCGACACGCACTGGATCTGGCAGGACGGCCAGCGCATCACCAAGGAGCCCTACCGGATCGTCGACGGATACCTCGATGTACCAGCCGCTGCGGGCCTCGGCGTCGAGCTGGATGACGAGCGGGTGGCCGCGGCCCACGAACTCTACCTGGCCAAGGGGCTCGGTGCCCGCGATGACGCGGCGGCCATGCAATACCTTATCCCTGGCTGGAAATTCGACAGCAAACGTCCTGCGCTGCAACGGGGTTGAGATGAAAATCGTGATCGCGGATGCGTATCTGGTACCGCACCGGCAGCAGCTGGAAGCCGCGCTGCCCCCGCACGCGACGGCGCACTGGCACACGCCGGGGGACAATGGCGTCATCGATGACCTGCGGGATGCCGATGTGTTCGTGGGCAGTCGCTTCACCGCCGAGATGGCCGCGGCCGCTGGGCGGTTGCGCCTGGTGCACGTCAACGGTGCCGGCACCGACAAGGTGGCGTTCGACAGCCTCGGCCCGGACGTGCTGGTGGCCAACACGTTCAACCATGAGCAGTCGATCGCCGAGTACGTCGCGGGCGCCGCGGTCATGCTGCGCCGTCACCTGCCCGAGCAGGACCGGGCCTTGCGCACCGGCCGGTGGGCCACGCCGGGCTATGACCGCACGATCGATCAGTCCAGTTCGCTGCAGGGTGCACGCGTCGGGTTCGTCGGATTCGGCCATATCGGCCGCAGTAGTTGGAACCTGCTGCGCGCGTTCGGCGTCGAAGGCGCCGCGGTCACGGGCAGCGGCCGCGTCGACGCCGCGGCCGATGGCCTCGTGTGGGCAGGTGACACCGGCAGGCTCGAACAGTTGATGACCGAATCCGAGGTGGTGGTGGTCTGCGCACCGCTCACCGAGCGGACCGTCGGCATGATCGGGGCGGCCGAACTGAGTGCCCTCGGGCCCCGCGGTGTCCTGATCAACGTCGGCAGGGGACCGCTGATCGCGGAAGCTGCTCTCTACGAAGCGCTTTCGACGGGTGGCATCGCGGCCGCGGCGATCGACGTGTGGTACCGGTACCCGGACGCCACCGGCTACGGCAGCCCGAGCGACATGCCGTTCCACACCCTGCCGAACGTGCTCATGACCCCGCACGTATCGGGTGTCACCACGAATACGTTCGCCGCCAGGGCACGCGACATCGCGGACAACATCGGCAGGCTCGATCGCGGCGAGCCGCTGCGCAACGTGGTGTAGCGGCTACCAGTTGTAGAAGCCGCCCTCTGGGCCGAGCATCCGCTCCAGCCGCACGCGGTTGATGCGGGCCAGCTCGTTGCGGACGACTTTGCGTTCGGTCTCGTGGTCGTTGTGCAACCGGTCGGCGATACACGCCAGCACGGTGTCGGCGTCGCAGTCGGCGGTGTACATGACGAAGGTGAAGCCGAACCGTCGGAGGTAGTCGGCCATCGCGGTTTCGAGTTGTGCCGTCGCTTCGGGCCGATGGGCCCAGCGGCAGCCGAAGAGGGGATAGGCCTGCAGCACCCCGTCGATCGAATCCTCGCCGAGGCTGAACAGCAGGCTGTCGGCCTGGCGGAACAACGCCTCGTGTTCGGAGTAGGGCCGCCCCCGAGCCAGGTCGGCGGCCAGCGGCACGCTGTAGCAGCACTCGTAGACCGCGTGCACCGCGCGCCGCATCGGCAATGCGTTGTACGCCTCAAGCCCCATGCCCTGATGCATCAACACATGGTCATCATCGGAGCCGCAGAGCACAGCGGCGTTACCCCGTGTTACGGGTGCGCTAAATCAGTACCGGAGTCGGTGCCGGACTAGTGGCCCTCGACCTTGAACCGCTCGATCGAACGCTGCAGTTCGGCTTCGGCCTCGGCGCGGCCCACCCAGTCGGCGGTCTTGACGAACTTGCCCGGCTCAAGGTCCTTGTAGTGCACGAAGAAGTGCTTGATCGCGTCGAGCTCGAACTGCGAAACGTCGCCCACATCCTGGATGTGATCCCAGCGCGGGTCACCGGCGGGCACGCACAGCAGCTTGTCGTCACCACCGGCCTCGTCGGTCATCTTGAACATCGCCACCGGGCGGGCCTCGACGATGCAGCCGGGGAACACCGACTCGGGCAGCAGCACGAGCGCGTCCAGCGGATCGCCGTCCTCACCGAGCGTGTTCTCGAAGAACCCGTAATCAGCCGGGTAGCCCATCGGGGTGTAGAGATAACGGTCGAGCTTCACCCGGCCGGTCTCGTGGTCCACCTCGTACTTGTTGCGCGAACCCTTCGGGATCTCGATGACGACGTCGAACTCCACCGTCGCGGCTCCTTCGCATCTTCGTTCAGTCTGGGGTCGTCGGGCGACGACGCGGGGTCGACCCGCCGGGCCAACATTAGATGAGCGATAGGCTGACGATGAGGGGTGGCTCGTCCGGATCAATCGAGAGCAGGGGAAATATGCGGCCCACTCGGTGGCGGCGGTCCACCCATGTGGCGGTAGGCGTCGCGGTCATTGTGCTGGTCGCGGCTCTCGTCGCGGTCGCTGCCCTGTTCACGGGGCACCGGTCGGACGCCGCGGAGGCGGTCCGGCCCGCCCCGGCGCCTGCGACGGCCAGCCCTGGCATCGTGCCGGTCGACATCTCGGCGCCGACCCCGACCGGAGGCGGTCTGAAAGCCGCGTTGGCGCCTGCCCTCGCCGATCCCGATCTGGGCATGGTCACCGGCCGGATCACCGACGCCGACACCGGTGCCGAACTCTGGGCGCAGGGTGCTGACGTGCCCATGCAGCCCGCGTCGGTCAACAAGGTGCTCACCACCGCTGCTGCGCTGCTCACCCTCGACCGCGACGCGCGGCTGACCACGACCGTGCTGGCCTCGGATTCGCAGCCGGGCGTCGTCGTGCTCCGGGGCGGCGGGGACCCGACGCTGTCGGCGGCTCCGGCCGATACCGACACCTGGTACAAGGGCGCCGCCCGGATCGGCGACCTAGCCGACCAGATCCGGCAGAGCGGGGTCAGGGCCACCACGGTGCGCGTCGACACCAGCATCTACAGCGGTCCGACCATGGCTCCCGGGTGGGATCCGGCCGACATCGCAGGCGGCGACATCGCGCCCATGGAGTCGGTGATGCTCGACGGCGGACGCACGCAACCGACGACCGTAGAGTCCAGGCGGTCCATCAGCCCGGCGCTCGATGCGGGCAAGGCGTTGGCCGCCGCCCTGCGTATCGACCCCGAGACCGTGACGCTGCTGCCGTCCGGGCTCAGCGGTCCCAGCACCAAGATCGCCGAGGTGCAGTCCGCCCCGCTGATCGAACGGCTGCGGCAGATGATGAACGAATCCGACAACGTGATGGCGGAGTCGATCGCGCGTGAAGTCGCCGACGAGCTCAACCGCCCGCAGAGCTTCGAGGGCGGGGTCGACGCGGTGCTCCATCAGTTGGATGGCATCGGCATCGACACCACGGGCGCCGACCTCGTCGACTCCAGCGGCCTTTCGATCGATGACCGGCTCACGGCCACGACCCTCGACGAGGTCGTCAACGCCGCGGCGGGTCATACTCAGCCCGCGCTGCGTCCGCTGGTCGACCTCCTGCCGATCGCGGGCGGCAGCGGCACCCTGTCCAACCGCTACCTCGACACCGAGGCAGGCAAGGCCGCCGCGGGCTGGCTGCGGGCCAAGACCGGATCGCTCACCGGCACCAACGCGCTGGCCGGCATCGTCACCGACGACGACGGCCGCGTCTTGACCTTCGCGCTCATCTCCAACAACGCCGGGCCGACCGGACGCACCGCGATCGACGCGCTGGCCGCGGTGCTGCGCACGTGCGGGTGCGGCACATGAGCGGCCCCACGATGACCGCGGGCCGCGCCGTCGACTGGGACTTCGCCGCGACGGTCGGGGAGAAGCTGGCCAGACCCGCTCCGGCCGCCACCGACTACACGCGGCGCCAGGCCATCGAACAGCTGGCCGAGAGCGCGCGGGCCGCCGAGCTGCCCGTGCGTGAGTTGACGGGCCTCAACGAGGGGGCCGAGCTGCCCGAGGCGCGCATCGTCGACCGCCCCGAGTGGATCCGCGCGGCCACCCGGTCGATGCGCGTCATGACCGGCGGGGACGACGAGCACAAGCCCGGTTTCATCACCGGGCGGGTAACCGGCGCGCAGACCGGTGCGGTGCTGGCCTTCATCTCGTCGGGCATCCTCGGCCAGTACGACCCGTTCGGGCCGGACGGCGGCGAGCTGCTGCTGGTCTACCCCAACGTCATCGCGGTGGAACGCCAACTGCGTGTCGCCCCAACCGATTTCCGCCTCTGGGTGTGCCTGCACGAGGTCACGCACCGCGTACAGTTCCGGGCCAATCCATGGCTCGCCGACCATATGTCGCAAGCGCTGGCCGTGCTGACCCAGGACGCGGGCGAGGACATCGCCGCGGTCGTCGGCCGGCTCGCGCAGTACGTGCGCAGCCAGCGCAACGGGTCGGCGGCCGATCCGAACTCGGCGGGCATACTGGGCCTCATGCGGGCGGTGCAGGCCGAGCCGCAGCGCCGGGCACTCGATCAGCTGCTGGTGCTCGGCACGTTGCTCGAAGGGCATGCCGACCACGTGATGGACGGCGTCGGCCCGGCCGTCGTGCCTTCGGTGAACACGATCCGCAGGCGTTTCGATGAACGCAGGCAACGTAAACAGCCACCGGTGCAACGCGTGGTGCGCGCGCTGCTGGGGTTCGATGCCAAGATCAGCCAGTACACCCGCGGTAAGGCCTTCGTCGACGAGGTCGTGTCGACCGTCGGCATGGCCCGGTTCAACACCGTCTGGTCGAATGCCGAAACATTGCCGCTGCCAACCGAAATCGACGAACCACGGCGATGGATCGATCGGGTGCTGTAGCGACGCTGCGGCGGGTGGTGACGGCGTTCGGTTCGAAGGTCGACGATGAGCGGTGGTGCGTCGCGCTGTCGGGCGGGCCGGATTCGCTTGCGCTGGCCGCGATCGCTGCCGGTATCCGGCCGACCACCGCGCTGATCGTCGACCACAGTCTGCAGCCGGGCTCGCGCGCGGTGGCCGAAACGGCGCGCCAGCAGGCCCTTGCGGTGGGATGCACTGCGGCGCAGGTTATTCCAGTGGTGGTGGGACGTTCCGGCGGTCCGGAGGCGGCAGCCCGGCAGGCGCGCTACACGGCTTTGCGGGCCGCGCGCGACGGTGCTCCGGTGCTGCTCGGTCACACGCTCGACGATCAAGCCGAGACCGTGCTGCTCGGGCTCGGCCGCGGATCGGGGCCGCGGTCCATCGCCGGCATGCGCCCGCACGACCCGCCGTGGCACCGGCCGCTGCTTGGCGTGCGCCGAACCGTCACCCACGCCGCCTGTGAAGAACTGGGGCTCAAGCCGTGGCACGACCCGCACAACTTCGAGCGGCGGTTCACCAGGGCGCGGCTGCGACTCGACGTCATGCCGCTGCTGGAGGAGGTGCTTGGCGGTGGCGTGGCCGAGGCGCTCGGTCGCACCGCGACCGCGCTGCGAGAGGACACCGAAACCCTCGACGAGCTCGCTGAGCGCGCGCTGGCGGACTCGACGACGCCGGACGGCGGGCTCGACACCGCGGCACTGAGCGGACTGCCCGACGCCGTGCGGCGCCGGGTGATCCGGGGCTGGCTGCTCGGTGGCGGCGCGACCGATCTGACCGATACCCAGATTCGTGGCGTGGACCGGCTGGTGACCGCGTGGCGCGGCCAGGGCGGCGTCGCGGTCGGGTCTATGTTGCGCAGGCAGCGGCTCATCGCGGCCCGTCGTGACGGCGTGCTCGCGTTGCACGTCGAAGAGGTATAGCCGGTCGCGTTGGTCAGCGGGCACATCGCATGGCACGCTGTCCAAGTGGCTGCCGATTCTGCCGAGCTGTATCCGGGGGACATCAAGTCGGTATTGCTGTCCGAGGAACAGATCCGGACGCGCACCGCCGAACTCGCCGAGATGATCGCCGAACGCTACCGAGATGACCTCGGCAACGACGATCTGTTGTTGATCACCGTCCTGAAGGGCGCGGTCATGTTCGTCACCGATCTGGCCCGCAGCATTCCGTTGCCCACGCAGCTGGAATTCATGGCGGTCAGCTCGTACGGTTCCTCCACGTCGTCGTCCGGCGTCGTGCGCATCCTCAAAGACCTCGACCGCGACATCAACGACCGTGACGTGCTCATCGTCGAGGACATCATCGACTCCGGGCTCACCCTGTCGTGGCTGCTGCGCAACCTGGCGACCCGGCGGCCACGCTCGCTGAGCGTCTGCACGCTGCTGCGCAAGCCCGACGCGGTGCGCACCGACATCGACGTCGAGTACGTCGGTTTCGACATCCCGAATGAATTCGTCGTCGGCTACGGCCTGGACTACGCCGAGCGTTATCGCGATCTGCCCTACATCGGCACCCTCGACCCGAAGGTGTACACGCAGTAATAACCAACGGCGTCGTTCGGGCGCAGGAAGAAGATCATGAGCGATACAGCCACCGCGCTCCGCATCTGCCCCCTGTGCGAGGCCACCTGCGGCCTGACGCTGACGATTTCCGACGGCCGGGTGACCGGCGCCCGCGGTGATCGCGAAGACGTGTTCAGTAAGGGCTTCATCTGCCCGAAAGGCGCGAGTTTCGCGGAGTTGGACAACGATCCCGACCGGCTGAGCCGGCCACTCGTGCGCCGCGACGGCAAGCTCACCGAGGTGGGCTGGGCCGAGGCATTCGCCGCGGTCGCCGAAGGTCTCGGCGCCACCATCCGCGAGCACGGTGCCACATCGGTCGGGGTTTATCTGGGCAACCCGAGCGCCCACACCGTCGCCGGCGCGCTGTATCCGCCGGTGCTCATCCGCGGGCTCGGCACGCGGCAGGTGTTCAGTGCGAGCACGCTCGACCAGATGCCCAAGCACGTGGCGCTGGGTTATATGTTCGGCAGCCCGGTGGCGTTCACCGTGCCAGACCTGGACCGCACCGACTACCTCGTGATCATCGGCGCGAACCCGCTCGTGTCCAACGGCAGCCTGGCAACCGCGGCCGACTTCCCTGGCAAGCTGCGCGCGCTGCGCAAGCGCGGCGGCAAGCTCGTGGTGATCGACCCGGCACGCACCCGCACCGCCGAACTCGCCGATCACCATCTCGCCCCGCGGCCCGGCACCGATCCGGCCCTGCTGCTGGGAATCGTGCACGTGCTCTTCGACGAAGGCCTGGTCGATCTCGGCGCGCTCGCCGGCCACGTCAACGGTGTCGACGAAATCCGAGCGCTGGCAGCCGATTTCGCGCCAGATACGGTGGCAGACCACTGCGGCGTAGCCGCCGAGGAGATCCGCGTACTGGCCCGCGAGATCGCCGCCGCGCCGACGGCGGCGGTCTACGGCCGGATCGGTACTTCCACAGTGGAATTCGGCACGCTCGGCAGTTGGCTCGTCGACGTTGTCAACGTCCTCACGGGTAATCTTGACCGTCCGGGTGGCGCGATGTTCCCGCTCGGCGCCACGGCCCCCGCCCCTCGGCCGCCGAAACCCGGGCGGGGATTCCGGACCGGGCGCTGGCACAGCCGCGTCTCGGGTTATCCAGAAGCCCTGTCGGAGATCCCTGCGGCCGCGCTCGCCGAAGAGATCGACACACCGGGTGAGGGCCAGATCAAGGCGATGATCACGATCGCCGGGAACCCGGTGCTGTCGGCGCCGGACGGCGACCGCCTCGACCGCGCACTGGATTCCGTGGGGTTCATGGTTTCGGTCGACCCGTACCTCAACGAGACGACGCGCCACGCCGACGTCATACTGCCGCCGCCACCGCCGTCGCAGAGCCCGCACTTCGACTTCGCGCTCAACAATCTCGCGGTGCGCAACAACGTGCGGTACTCACCGCCGGTGCTGCCGTCCGCGGAGCGACCCGACGAGGCAGAGATCCTGGCTCGCATCGCCCTGATCGTGTTCGGCCTCGGGCCCGATGGCGATCCGGCGTTGGTGGACGAGCAGGTCATCTCGACCACGCTGGCCAAGGAGACCGCCGACCCCGCGTCTCCCGTCGCCGGGCGGCCCGTCGAGGAACTGACCGCGATGATCGCGTCAGGGCCCGGCTATGAGCGCCGGCTCGACATGATGCTGCGGCTCGGCCCGTACGGCGATGCATTCGGCGCCGAGCCCGAGGGGCTGACCCTGGCGCGTGTCAAGGCCGCGCCGCACGGCATCGACCTCGGGCCGCTGCGGCCACGCCTGCTCGAAGTGCTGCGAACCTCAACGGGGCGAATCGAACTCGCACCCGAGCCGTTGGTCGCCGACGCCGCGCGGATGCGTGAGACGCTCGGCAGGAACCCGGACGGTTTTGTGCTCATCGGCAGGCGCCACCTGCGCTCCAACAACAGCTGGATGCACAACGTGCCCGCGCTCGTTGGCGGCACCAACCGTTGCACGCTGCGCATCCATCCCGACGACGCCGCCGAGCTCGGCGTCACCGGAACCGTTGTCGTCAAAGGACCCGGCGGGGAACTGCGCGCGCCCGTAGAGATGTCGGACGGTATGCGCCGCGGCGTCGTGTCCCTGCCGCACGGGTGGGGGCACGACCGTGCGGGCACGGGACAGGGCGTGGCCGCCGGCCAGCCCGGCGTGAACGTCAATCAGCTCAACGACGGCAACAACCTCGACAGGTTGTCGGGCACCGCGGTGCTCAACGGCATCCCCGTCGACATCGCACCCGCCGGCTGAGCCGGCGGGTCAGGTCAGCTCCCAGACCACCGTCACCGAGAAGTTCACGGTCTGCTGTCCTGGCTCCAGCGGCACTGCCTCCATGGCCGCGCGCGGCATCGGCGTCGGCGGTGGTGCGGCGCCGGACTCCTCCGATATCGAGATGACCTTGCCCAGGCTCAGACCCGACAGTTGCGCGTACTGCTCGGCACGGCTCTTGGCGTCGTCGAAGGCGCGAGATCGCGCGTCGCGCACCAGATCCGAGTCGTCTTCGATCGAGTAGGCCACGGAGTTGATGCGGGTGGCGTCACCGCCGGTGCCCGCGATGAGCGCCAAGGTCTCGGAGGCTTCTGCCGTGTCGCGGATCTTGACCTGGATGGCGTTGCTGGCCCGGTAGCCCGTCGGCGCCCCGGTCACGGTGCCGTCGGGCGGGAATTGGGGCTGCACGCTGACCTGCGTGGTGGCGATGTCGGTGCGGTCCACACCCGAGCCCACCAGAGCGTCGATCACCGCCTGCTGGCGCTGGCTCGACTGATTGAGCGCACCGGACACGTCGGGGGCGAAAAACTCCATCGCGACGTCGGCGGTGAGCGTGTCGGGGACCCCCTGAACCTGACCGGAGCCGACGACGGTCACCTGACGTGGATCGCCCGAACCCGATCCGACGGGACCCGAGTTCGCGTCGCACGCCGTGGCGCCGACTGCCATCAAGCCGGCGATGACCAGAACCCGCAACTTCGTTTTCGCAGCGAACGGCATGACCGCACCCTACCGGCCCGCTCGGGCCTCGATGCCGCACGTCACAATGCTGCGATGTGACTCATCACATAAGCGGGCGCGCAGTTGTGTGCTCCAAAACATTGATGTGGGTCACACCTCGTGCCGACACTCGTAGCCATGACTTCTTTGATTGGCACCAGGAGCATCGTCGACCCGGCCACCGGCGCGGTCATCGACACCGTTCCCGAACACGGCCCTGCCGACGTCGACGCGGCCGTGGCCCGCGCACAGGCAGCGTTCGACGGGGGCGCGTGGCCCGCGCTCACCCGCAGTGAGCGGGCCCGGCTCCTGCTGCGCATCGCCGACGCCATCGAAGAGCACTCCGAGGAGCTGTACCGGCTGGAGACCCGCAACAACGGGCGGCCCATCACCGAGACGCGCGCACAGCTTTCGCGGGCGCCGGAATGGTTCCGCTACAACGCCGGTCTGCTGGCGGCGCAGCGCTACGGCGTGCTGCCCGGCGACGGCCCGTACCTGACCTACCAGCAACGGCTGCCGCTGGGCGTGTGTGGCATCATCACGCCGTTCAACCATCCGATGCTGATCCTCGCCCGTAGCCTGTCCGCGGCCCTCGCCAACGGCAACACCGTTGTGGTCAAACCGTCCGAACTCACGCCGCTCACCACGCTCGCGCTGGCGCGCATCATGGCAGGTGCGGGCTTGCCAGACGGCGTCGTCACCGTCGTCACCGGCGGTCGTGACGCGGGCGTGCGCCTGACCGAACACCCCGGGATCGCCAAGGTCACGCTCACCGGCGGAACCGAGGCGGGGCGTTCGGCCGCGGTGGCCACCGCGGCCCGATTCGCCAGGGTGACAGCCGAACTCGGCGGCAAGACGCCGGTCATCGTGTTCGGCGACGTCGACCCGGTCGTGGCGGCCGAAGGCGCGGCGTTCGCGGCGTTCGTCGCCGCGGGCCAGTCCTGCGTGGCGGGCTCACGGTTTCTGGTGCACCGCAGCATCTACGACGACTTCGTCACCGCACTGTCGAAGCGGGCGGCCGAGATCCGGATCGGTGACCCGGCCGAGGCCGACACCCAGATGGGGCCGCTGATCAGTGAACGGCAACGGGACAAGGTTCGCGGACTGATCGACATCGGGATTAGCGAAGGGGCACGGCTCGCCACCGGTGGCGAGGTGCCCGAGCTGACCGGCCCGCTGCGCGACGGGTTCTTCCTGCAGCCAACCGTCCTCGCCGACGTGACCATGGACATGACCGTGGCCACCGAGGAGATCTTCGGGCCCGTCGCTGTCGTCATCCCGTTCGACGACGAAGCCGAGGCCGTCGCGATGGCCAACGACAACCGCTACGGCCTGGGCGCCGGGGTGTGGACCACCGACCTGGCCCGCGCACACCGGGTGGCGGCCCGCATCGTCGCGGGCATGGTGTGGATCAACGACCACCACCGCCTAGAACCGTCGCTGCCATGGGGCGGGGTCAAAGAATCCGGAACGGGCAAGGACGCGGGCACCGAGTCCTTCGACGACTTCTCGTGGGTCAAGACCGTCGTGGTGCGCACCGCTGCCGAACCCGTCGACTGGTACGGCCGGCAGGACAACGGCCGGCTCAATTGAAAGGCACTGACGTGACAACGGGTTCTACGCAACAGATCAGCCGAGTGCAGTGGCTGGTGCTGGCGGGCACCACGCTCGGCTGGGGTCTGGACGGATTCGCGGGCAGCCTCTATGTGCTGGTGCTCGGCCCCGCCATGACCGAACTGCTGCCGCACAGCGGCATCGCCGTGGCGCCGGCATCGATCGGCTTCTACGGCGGGCTGACGGTCAGCCTGTTCCTACTCGGATGGGCAACCGGCGGAATACTGTTCGGCATCCTCGCCGACTACTTCGGCCGCACCAGGGTGCTCTCGCTGGGCATCCTGACCTACGCGGTGTTCACCGCGCTGGCCGCATTCTCCGACACGTGGTGGCAGCTGGGCATACTGCGGTTCATCGCCGGGCTCGGCTCGGGTGTCGAGGCGCCGGTCGGTGCGGCACTGATCGCCGAGACCTGGCGCAACCGCTACCGCGCCCGGGCAGGCGGCATCATGATGTCGGGCTACGCCGCCGGGTTCTTCGTGGCCGCCGCGGTGTACGCGGTGCTGGGCTCGGCCGGCTGGCGCCCGATGCTCGCGCTGGCCGTGCTGCCCGCCGTGCTCGTCTGGTTCATCCGCCGCTATGTGCCCGAGCCGCCGGAGGTCGGTGCCAACATCGAGGCCCGCAAAGCCCGTAAACGCCTGGGCAACAACACGTCTGCCGATCAGTTCGTGCTGCGCCGGTTGTTCACGCCGCCGCTGCTGCGCCCGATGTTGGTGAGCACCGCGCTGGCGACCGGGGCTCTGATCGCGTTCTGGAGCGTCTCGACCTGGTACCCGCAACTCGTCCGCGAGGTCACCATTGCGGCCGGATCGGGCCGCGACGTGGCCGATCACCGCGTGGCGATCGCGTCGATGCTGTTCAACGCGGGCGGCATAATCGGCTACGCCTCGTGGGGATTCCTCGCCGACTTCGCCGGCAGGAGAAAGACTTTCGCGCTGAGCTTCGCGGTGTCTGCCGCGGCCATCGTCTACACCTTCGCGTTCGATCGCAGCTACACCGAATTCCTCGTCGCGATGCCGATTCTCGGTTTCGGTCTGTTCGGCGCGCTGTCGGGAACATTCATCTACGGCCCCGAACTGTTCCCGGCCAGCGTGCGGGCCACGGCCCTGGCCGTCTGCAACAGCGTCGGCCGTTATGTCACGGCGTTCGGTCCGCTGGTCGCGGGCGTGATCGCCACCTCGTGGTTCGGCGGAAACCTGGGGCTGGCCACGGCATCGGTCGCCGCGCTGGGACTGATTGCCGTACTCGGCCTGATATTCGCCCCCGAAACCCGTGGCGCACCCCTACCCGAAGACCCCCACGCCGACCAGGAGACCGAGCATGGCAAACCTGTTCACACCGCTGACAATCCGTGACGTCACGTTCGCCCACCGGGCGTGGATGTCACCCATGATGCAGTTCGCCGCAGTACCCGACGGGCCCGACACCGGGACAGCCACCGACTGGCATCTGGCCCATCTGGGTTCGCGTGCCACGGCGGGTGCCGCCCTGGTGATGGTCGAGGCGACCGCGGTTTCACCGCGTGGGCGCAGCAGTGACTACGACCTCGGGCTGTGGAATGACACTCAGGCCGGAAACCTCCGGCGGATCACCGATTTCGTGACCGCGCAGGGCTCGGTCCCCGGCATCCAGCTGGTCCACGCCGGACGGAAGGGGTCGACCGGGCGTCCGTGGCCCGACCCGGACCGCAGCGAAAGCCGGTGGGAAACCGTCGGTGCGAGCGCTGTGCCGTTCGGCAGGCTGCCTGCGCCGTCGGAGCTCACCGTCGGCGACATCGGCACCGTCGTCCGGGCGTTCGCCGACGCGGCTGAACGCGCGGCCGACGCCGGATTCCGCGTGCTGGAACTCCACGGCGCGCACGGGTATCTGATCCATCAGTTCCTGTCACCGCATTCGAACCACCGCACCGACGCCTACGGTGGGTCACCGGCCAACCGCAGACGTTTCGCGCTCGAGGTCGTGCGCGCCGTGCGGACCCGCTGGCCCGCCGAACTGCCGCTGTTCTTCCGGGTCTCGGCCACCGACTGGCTCGGCGGGGACACCGACGATCCTCGTCCGGGTTGGATGGTCGACGACACGATCGCGCTGGCCGTCGAACTCAAGCAGCTCGGCGTGGACCTCATGGACGTGTCGTCGGGCGGTTCGGCGCCCGACGCGAAGATCCCGGTGGGCCCGAGCTATCAGGTCCCGTTCGCCGCCCGGGTGCGCAAGGAGGCCGAAATGCCCACCGCGGCAGTTGGATTGATCACCGAACCGGACCAGGCCGACGAGATCATCACCGGCGAGCAGGCCGACGCGGTTTTCCTCGGCCGCGTGCTGCTGCGCAACCCGGCGTGGGTGTGGCAGGCCGCGCAGCACCTCGGCGCGGCGTTGCCGCACCCGCCGCGGTACGCGCGGGCCTTCGCCTGACTGTTAGGGCGTCACCAGGATCTTGCAGTGCCGGTCCGGATCGGCGAGTTCGGTGAACGCGTCGTCCACCCGGTCGAGCTCGACGCGGCCGGTGATCATCGGTGCCACATCGATCTCCCCTTCGGCGATCGCCCGCAGTGAACTCGCGAATTCGGCCGGGTCGTAGCCGAATACGAACTGGATGTTGATCTGCTTGGTGATCGCATAGAACGGGTGCACGGTGTCGGGCTGCATACACACCCCGGCCACCACCAGCCGGGAACCCGCCGGTGCGCGCCGCAGCACGTCGTCGATGATCCCCGGTGCTCCGACGGCTTCGAAAACCACCTTGGGCTGACACTGGTGAAACGGAGAATCATCGGCCGGGTCGAGCGTGACGTGGGCACCCATGGTGGCCGCGAGTTCGCGGCGGGCCGGCGAGAAGTCCGACGCGACAATGTCTTCCACGCCACGGAGCTTGAGCGCCGCGATGATCGCGATACCCACCGGTCCGCAGCCGACGACGAGCGCGGTCTCGCCACGCTCGATGCGCGACGCGTTGACCGCGTGCAGCCCGACGGCCATCGGCTCGGTGAGCGCGGCACGGTCCGCGTCGAGGCCGTTCGGTATCGGCAACAGCAGCGGCGCCGAGAGCAGCATCTTCTCGGCGTAGCCGCCGATCGTGGTGTTGCTGTAGACGATCATGTCGACACCGGTCGCCGAGATGAGGGCGGGGATCGAGGTCACAAGGGTGCCCGGCGCATGCGTTTCGGTTCCCGGCCCGGCATCGAGTATCTCGGCGCTGAACTCGTGACCCATGAAGATGTCGCGGGACAGGTCGATCCCGGCGTTGATGTCGGGCAGCCCCTCCATCTGCGCGCCGGCAGCCAGCATTTCGTCACCGTGTTTGGCGAAATGCAGGTCCGAGCCACAGATTCCGCACGCCTTCACGTCGACCAGCACCTGCCCTGGCCCGGGAACGGGATCGGGCACGTCGTCGCGCACGACCATCCGCCCGTCGCGCAGTACCGCGGCGCGCATCAGCTCTGCCCTTCCTTCGCGTGTTCGGTGATGGCGTTCACGATGGCCTGCCCGGCCCGCCCCAGCAGTTGATCCCGCATGCCCTTGGCCCAGTCGTGTGAGGCCTGCGCCGCCGTCAGCTGACCCTTGAAATGGGGGATGACCTCGCGGGCGAACAGCTCGTACGAGTGGAACGTCGCCGCAGGCGGAGCCCAGTCATGGCCGAGCATCAGGAACGTGCCGAAGCCGCCCGAGCGGTCCAGCAGATCCTGGATGTAGGTGATCGCGTCGGCCGTCGTGCCGATGCAGCAATTGCCTTTGGACGCATAGTTTTCCACGAACTCGTAGGGCGAAGGCGCCTCTTCCGCTTCGTTGGCCAGCGGGACGAAGCCGGCCGCACCGAAGTAATTCGCGAAGTCCTGCAGCCCGTACGTGCAGTCCTGGATGGCCTGCTCGCGAGTGTCGGCGAGATGGATGATGCCCAGTACACGCCAGTCCTTGCGGGCGGGCTCGTCACGGCCGGATTTGGCCGCCTGGTCGCACACGATGTCCCACGTGGTCTCCACGGCGGCGTAGCCGCCGGGCACCGACATCGACAGTGACAGCAGCGACGTGCCCAGCGCCCCGGCCAGCCGGGGCCCGGAGGGCGAGATCATCGCCGCGGTCGAGATTTCCGGGTATGGCCAGGTGTAGGGGCGGATGTGCAGTGCGGCGTCGCGCAGTGTGAACCAGTCCGTCTTGCGGTTGATGCGTTCGTCGGGCGCGGCGCGGAACAACGCGAGGATCGCCTCGAGGGACTCCTGCATCATCGGGCGCTGGTCGACTGGGTCGATGCCCATCATGTACGCGTCGGACGGCAGTGCACCCGGTCCTGTCCCGAACATCACCCGGCCCCGCGTCAAATGGTCGAGCAGTACCCAGCGGTCGGCGACCATGAGCGGGTGGTGGTAGGGCAGCGAGACCACACCGGTCCCCAGCCGGATGTGCCGGGTCCGTTCGGCGGCCGCGGCGATGAACACCTCTGGGCACGCGATGAGTTCGTAACCGCCCGAATGGTGTTCGCCGAACCACGCCTCGTCGTAGCCGAGCCGGTCGAGCGCCTCGACGCGGTCCATGTCGTACTGCAGTGCGGTGGTGGGGGACTGGCCGACGGGGTGGAACGGCGTGATGAAGACGCCGAAGTTCAGTGGCCTGCTCACTTCAGACCTCCCAGGAACTCCAGAATCACGGCGTTGACCTCGTCGGGCCGCTCCTGCTGCAGCCAGTGGCCCGCGCCGTCGAGAAGCACCTCGCGATAGTCGCCGGTCACCACGTCGCGCACGTGGTCGCGTGGGGTGAAACTCAGCACTGGGTCGGCGCTGCCGGCCAGGAACAGGGTGGGTACGTCGATGGTGCTGGCCGGGGTCGTTTCGGTGAGCTCCCAGTTGCGGTCGAAATTGCGGTACCAGTTCAGTGCGCCGGTGAAGCCGGTGCGGCTGAACTCCGCGATGTAGTGGTCGAGTTCCTCGGCAGTGATCCAGTCCGGCAGGCCGTCCGGTTCGGGCAGACGGTCGATGAAGCCTTCCGGTCCGGGCGCGATCATGCGTTCGGCTGCGAACTCGTCACCGGTGGTACGCAGACCACCCAGCATCCTGCGGATGGCGCGGGCGGGATCGCCGCCGAGCTCGGCGTCGGCCGCCCCGGGCTCCTGGAAGTACAGGATGTAGAAGAAGTTGTCGCCGAAGATGTTGCGCCAGATCTGGGTGGGGGCTGCCGGCGACCGCGGGATCGGGGGAACACTCAGCGCGGCAACGCCGGCGACCCGGTCCGGGAAGAACAGTGGGAAGTTCGTCGCGACGGGGGAGCCCCAGTCGTGGCCGATGAGCACGGCTTGCTCGGCGCCCACGTCGTCGAGCAACCCGGCGATGTCGGCGGTCAGCTGCACGATGTTGTAGTCCTCGATGGCCTGCGGCGTGGACGAGCCGCCGTAACCCCGCTGGTCGGGGGCCAGGACGTGGTAGCCGGCCTCGGCCAGCACCGGAATCTGGTGTCGCCACGAGTAGGCGAGTTCGGGGAATCCGTGGGCCAGTACGACGACGGGGTTTCCCGGCTCACCCGCTTCTGTCAGCCGCAACGTGACGCCATTGGTATCGACTAACCGTTCGGTCGGTGTGATCACCGTCTCACCCAAGCACAGGAGGCGGCCGGGGGCCAGACACCGTCGGGAACTGCCGAGCGTTGGTCTAGCGGTAGCCTTATAACTTGCCTTGCTGCGCGTATTAGGAAGGACCCCGGCCGGGCGGCCGATAAAGATGAAGCCAACGAAGGCCGATGATCGATGAACCGGAAAAATGTTATTCGCACGCTGACCGTGATCGCGGTTGTGCTGCTGCTGGGCTGGTCGTTCTTCTATTTCAGTGACGACACCCGCGGCTACAAGCCCGTCGACACCTCTGTGGCGCTCGCCCAGATCAACAGCGACAACGTCAACAGTGCGCAGATCGACGACCGTGAACAGCAACTACGGCTGGATCTGAAGAGCGGCAACGACGCGACCGAGGACAGCAACAAGATCATCACCAAGTACCCGACCGGGTACGCGGTGACACTGTTCGACGCGTTGCAGGCCAAGGGCGCCAAAACCAATACCGTCGTCAACCAGGGCAGCGTGCTGGGCTCATTGCTCATCTACATGCTGCCGCTGTTGCTGCTGGTCGGCTTGTTCGTGATGTTCTCGCGCATGCAGGGCGGCGGCCGCATGGGCTTCGGCTTCGGCAAGTCGCGCGCCAAGCAGCTGTCCAAGGACATGCCGAAAACCACGTTCGCCGACGTCGCAGGCGTCGACGAGGCGGTCGAGGAGCTCTACGAGATCAAGGACTTCCTGCAGAACCCGTCGCGGTATCAGGCGCTTGGCGCCAAGATCCCGAAGGGCGTTCTGCTCTACGGCCCGCCCGGTACCGGTAAGACGCTTCTCGCGCGTGCCGTCGCGGGTGAGGCCGGTGTGCCGTTCTTCACGATTTCGGGCTCCGACTTCGTCGAGATGTTCGTCGGTGTCGGCGCGTCCCGGGTTCGCGACCTGTTCGAGCAGGCCAAGCAGAACAGCCCCTGCATCATCTTCGTCGACGAGATCGACGCGGTCGGCCGCCAGCGCGGCGCCGGCCTCGGCGGCGGCCACGACGAGCGCGAGCAGACACTCAACCAGCTGCTGGTCGAGATGGACGGCTTCGGCGATCGTCAGGGCGTCATCCTGATCGCTGCCACGAACCGACCTGACATCCTCGACCCGGCCCTGCTGCGGCCCGGCCGCTTCGACCGCCAGATCCCGGTGTCCAACCCGGATTTGGCCGGCCGACGTGCCGTGCTGAAGGTGCACTCGCAGGGCAAGCCCATCGCGCCTGACGCCGATCTGGACGGGCTCGCCAAGCGTACGGTCGGCATGTCCGGCGCCGATCTGGCCAACGTGATCAACGAGGCGGCCCTGCTGACCGCCCGCGAGAACGGCACCGTCATCACCGGCCCCGCGCTCGAGGAGGCCGTCGACCGCGTCGTCGGTGGCCCGCGCCGCAAGAGCCGCATCATCAGCGAGCACGAGAAGAAGATCACCGCCTACCACGAGGGTGGGCACACGCTCGCGGCCTGGGCGATGCCAGACATCGAGCCGATCTACAAGGTCACGATCCTCGCGCGCGGCCGCACCGGCGGTCACGCCGTCGCGGTGCCCGAGGACGACAAGGGTCTGATGACCCGCTCGGAGATGATCGCGCGGCTCGTGTTCGCGATGGGCGGACGCGCGGCCGAGGAGCTGGTGTTCCGTGAGCCGACGACGGGCGCGGTGTCCGACATCGAGCAGGCCACGAAGATCGCACGCGCGATGGTCACCGAGTACGGCATGAGCTCCAAGCTCGGCGCGGTCCGGTACGGCACCGAGCACGGCGACCCGTTCCTCGGTCGCACCATGGGAACTCAGGCCGATTACAGCCACGAAGTCGCCCAGATCATCGACGACGAGATCCGCAAACTCATCGAGGCCGCCCACACCGAGGCGTGGGAAATCCTCACCGAGTACCGGGACGTGCTCGACACGCTGGCCGGCGAGCTGCTCGAGAAGGAGACGCTGCACCGCGCCGAACTCGAGGCGATCTTCGGTGAAGTGAAGAAGCGTCCGCGCCTGACCATGTTCGATGACTTCGGTGGCCGCGTGCCGTCCGACAAGCCGCCGATCAAGACGCCGGGCGAGCTCGCGATCGAACGTGGCGAACCGTGGCCGCCGCCGGTTCCCGAGCCGGCGTTCAAGGCCGCGATCGCTCAGGCCAGCCGCGAGGCCGAGGCAGCCAGGCAGAAGAACGGCTCGGGTACCAACGGGGCGCCGAGCAACGGCGCGCCCAATCCGACCCAGCCCGACTACGGCGCTCCCGCGGGCTGGCACGCGCCCGGCTGGCCACCGCCGCCGCAGCAACAGCAACCGCAACAGCCCGGATACCAGCCCCAGCAGGGCTACTGGTACCCGCCGCCGCATCCGTCGGGATGGCAACAGCCCCAGCCGTACCCGTATCAGCCTTACCCGCATCCTGGTCAACAGGCCGGCACCCCGGATCCCTCCGGGCGGTCGCACGAGGAACCCGGCCAGGACGGCGGGCACACCGGTGACCGGTCGAACCCACCGGCGCACGGCTGATCCGAGATCGGAGGCTTCATGACGCGGTCCCTTCGCGAGCACAACAACACCGTCAGCGACGGTGCCGCCACGGCGAACCGGGTGTTCGACCAACCGCGGGCAGAGGCGGCGGTGCGGGAGTTGCTCATCGCGATCGGTGAGGATCCGGACCGGCAGGGACTCGTCGACACCCCGGCCAGGGTCGCGCGCGCCTACAAGGAACTTATGGCGGGCCTCTACACCGACCCGGACGCGGTGCTCAACACGACCTTCGACGAAGGCCACGATGAGCTCGTGCTCGTCAAGGAGATCCCGATGTACTCCACGTGCGAGCACCACCTGGTGTCCTTCCACGGGGTGGCGCACGTCGGATACATCCCTGGCGTGGACGGCCGGGTGACCGGGTTGTCGAAGATCGCGCGGCTCGTCGACCTCTACTCCAAACGGCCACAGGTGCAGGAACGGTTGACCGCGCAGATCGCCGACGCGCTGATGCGCAAGCTCGACCCGCGCGGCGCCATCGTCGTGGTGGAGGCCGAGCACCTGTGCATGGCCATGCGTGGGGTCCGCAAGCCCGGCGCGGTCACGACGACGTCGGCGGTGCGCGGACAGTTCAAGACCGACAAGGCATCTCGGGCTGAGGCGCTGGAACTCATCCTGCGCAAGTGAAGTCACCGCGCGTGCAGGTCATGGGCGTCGTGAACGTCACCGACGATTCGTTCTCCGACGGTGGCAAGTTCATCGACCGTGACCGCGCCGTCGCACACGGGCTCGCCTTGGCCGCGGCGGGCGCCGCGATCATCGACGTCGGTGGTGAGTCGACGCGGCCGGGCGCCGTGCGGGTGGATCCGGACGTGGAGGCGGCCCGGGTCGCGCCGGTGATCAGAGAGCTTGCCGCACAAGGCATCACCGTCAGTATCGACACCATGCACGCCGGCGTCGCGCGGGTTGCGCTGGAAAACGGCGCCGCGATCGTCAACGACGTCTCGGGCGGGCTTGCCGATCCGAACATGGCAGGCGTGGTGGCAGACGCCAAGGTTCCGTGGGTTCTCATGCACTGGCGGTCGGTGGGCGCCAACCGCCCGCATGAAGTCCCCGGCTACGGCGACGTGGTCGCCGAGGTGCGCACCGAACTGCTCGGCGCGGTCGACGCGGCCGTCGCCGCGGGTGTCGATGCGGACCGGCTGATCATCGACCCGGGGCTCGGGTTCGCCAAGACCGCACAGCACAATTGGACCTTGTTGCACGCACTGCCCGAGTTCGTCGCGACCGGCATCCCGGTTCTGGTCGGCGCATCGCGCAAACGCTTCCTCGGTTCGCTGCTGGCCGGTCCGGACGGCGAGCCGCGACCGCCCGGCGGCCGCGAAACCGCCACCGCGGTGATCTCTGCCCTGGCCGGCCTGCACGGCGCATGGGGCGTTCGCGTGCACGACGTGGTAGCTTCCGTCGACGCGCTCAAGGTGCTGGACGCCTGGAACTCGGGAGGTCGGAGTGGCTGATCGAATCGAGTTGCGCGGCTTGAGAGTTCGCGGCAACCACGGCGTATTCGACCACGAGCGCCGTGACGGCCAGGACTTCGTCGTCGACATCACGGTATGGCTTGACCTGCGTGGGGCGGCGGCCACCGACGACCTCGCCGAAACCCTGGACTATGGGGCACTGGCCCAGCGTGCCGCAGACATCGTCGCGGGCCCGCCGCGCAATCTCATCGAGACGGTGTCCGCCGAGATCGCCGACGACATCATGGCCGACGAGCGCCTGCACGCCGTCGAGGTCGTCGTCCACAAGCCGAGTGCGCCGATCCCGCTGACCTTCGACGATGTCGCGGTGGTGGCCAGGCGGTCGCGGCGTGGTGAGCGGAGCGCGAAATGAGCCGCGTGGTGTTGTCGATCGGGTCGAATCTCGGCGATCGCCTCGCACGGTTGCAGTCCGTGCTAGACGGGCTCGGCCCCGCCGTGCGGGCGGTGTCGCCGGTCTATGAGACCGCGGCATGGGGTGGCGTCGAGCAAGGGCCGTTCCTGAATGCCGTGCTCATCGCCGACGATCCGCACCTCGACGGACACGGTTGGTTGCGACGTGGCCAGGAACTCGAAGAGGCCGCCGGGCGCGTGCGAGGCCAGCGCTGGGGTCCCCGGACCCTCGACGTCGACCTGGTCACGTGCCACGACGGCGACGACGAGATCATCTCCCGCGACGACGGGCTGACGTTGCCGCATCCATTGGCACACCTGCGCGCGTTCGTGCTGATCCCATGGCTTGCGGTCGACCCGGACGCCGCCTTGACCGTGTCGGGGGAGTCGCGACCGGTGCAGCGTCTCCTGTCCGAAATCGATCCGGCCGAGCGAGCCGGGGTCACGCGCACCGACCTCGTGCTCGAACCGCGAACCGAGCCAACAGCCGACTGATGGGCCCGACCCGCAAACGCGACCTCACCGCCGGCGCCGTCGTCGTCGCCATACTCGGCTTCCTACTGATGACCTTGCTGTACCGGTGGTTCCCGCCGATAACCCTGTGGACGGGTTTGTCGCTGCTCGCGGTCGCGATCGCCGAGGCGGGCTGGGCTTTCTACGTGCGGGCCAAGATCAACGACGGTGAGATCGGGGTCGGCGGGGGCAGGCTGCACCCGCTCACCGTGGCCCGCTCCGTGGTGATCGCCAAGGCATCGGCCTGGGTGGGTGCGCTCGTGGCGGGTTGGTGGATCGGCGTGCTCGTCTACCTGTTGCCCAGGCGCGCCACGATTCGCGTGGCCGGCGAGGACACTCCCGGCGTGGTGGTGGCCGCCGTCAGCGCGCTCGCACTCGCCGTCGCGGGGCTGTGGTTGCAACATTGCTGCAAGTCGCCGGAGGAGCCGCCGGAGAACGGTGACGCGGCGCCGGAGTGAACGCGGGCCGAACTTGGATCGCCGAATCGCCGCCGCGGTCGACACGCTAGGTGACCAGTGGCAGGTACAGTCGGCCCATGACCGTTCTGCCCCGCGGTGGTCGGCCACGGCGCGGCGGCCGAAGGCCAGGCTGGCTGCTCTTAACGGTGTTGCTGGTGCTCGCCATTTTGGCGAGCTCGGCACTGGTGTTCACCGATCGTGTGGAGTTGCTGAAATTAGCCGTCATTCTGGCGTTGTGGGCTGCCGTGGTGGCTGCCTTCGTTTCCGTCATCTACCGCCGCCAGAGTGACCTCGACCAGGCCAAGGCGCGGGACCTGAAACTCGTCTACGACCTGCAGTTGGACCGCGAGATTTCGGCGCGGCGCGAATACGAGCTGACCGTCGAGACGCAGCTGCGTCGCGAGCTGGCCTCGGAGCTGCGGGCACAGGCCGCCGACGAGGTCGCGGCCCTGCGCGCCGAGCTGGCAGCGTTGCGGGCCAACCTCGAGATACTGTTCGACACCGACCTCGCCCACCGCCCGGCCATCGAGACCGACAAGAGCGCGGTGCGAGCCGCCGGCCGCGTCAAAGCCAGCCGGCTCGACGTGCCCGAGGTTCGTGACGTCGAAGCCACTGATATCCGCTCGGTCCGCACCGAGGAAAGCCCCATCATCGACGTGCCGGCCGAACCGCACCCGCCGGAGAACGACTGGGTGCCGACGCCTCCGACCGACGGCGGTGCGCACCGGTTCCCGTCACAGCGCCCGCCCACCGCCGAACAGCCACGCCGCCGGCGCCGCCAGGCCGAAGAGCAGCCTGCGCCGGCGCCGCGCAGGCCCGAACCGCAGCCCGAACCGAAGCCGGCGCCGCAGCCCGCCGCCCGTCAGGCCGAGCGCCCGGTCGAAGAACCCGCGGCGCGCCGTCACCCGGTGGACGCCAGGCCCGAGCCTCGCCAACCCGAACCCCAGTCGGCCTGGGCGCCACCCCCGCCACCGCCGGCCATGCCGCCATTGCAGCCATCTCCGACGATCGACGCGCCGAAGCCCGAACCGCGCAGCGAACCCGCGGCGGCGGGCTGGACGCCCGCGCCCGCCGAAGGCCAGTGGATCCCGGCAGGTGCACCCGGCAGCAACTGGGCTGCGCCAGTGCAGGAAAACGGCGCGGCACCCGAATACGTCGGCCGACGACGGGCACCGGAGCCGGAGGCCGCCGCGCCGGCTCCGCCGACTCAGGCTGGTGCGCCGGCTCCGCCGACTCAGGCTGGTGCGCCGGCTCCGCCGACTCAGGCTGGTGCGCCGGCTCCGCCGGCGATGTCTGCTCCGGCGCCAGAACCGCCCCGCGGCCGCCACTCCGCCCCGGCCGACGCAGGCGACCCCGGCCGCCCTGGCCCGCAACCCACCCCGGTGCTCGCAACCGAGCCCGCCGAACCGCCGCCACCACCGCAGCCAGAGCGGCCGTCCCGGCACCGCAGCGACGACGAACCGACTGGTCAGCACGCCGGTGGCCAATCGGCGGCCGAACTGCTCGCCCGCTTCCAAGCCGCCCCTACGGGAGGCGGGCGTCGCCGCCGCCGAGACGAGTGAGTTAGTCTCGTGGCAACCGTCCGGTACCCGCAGCGCGGGACTGGAACGTATGAAACCACTTCGACTTGTGAGGTCGTCTGCAATGGAGCAGTCCCCCGCGCGCGGGTGGAGCCCCCCTGACGGACTGCGTCCGGCGCGGCTGAGCGTCGGCATCGTGTCCGCCGGCCGCGTCGGCACCGCACTCGGCTACGCCCTTGAGCGAGCCGAGCATGTCGTGGTCGCCTGCAGCGCCATCTCGGAGGCGTCCCGATTACGGGCGCAGCGCCGACTCCCCGACACCGCGATCCTGCCGGTCCACGATGTCGCGCAGCGGGCCGAGCTGCTCCTGCTGACCGTTCCCGACGCCGAACTCGCGGGGCTGATCTCCGGGCTGGCGACGACCGGGGCCGTGCGGCCGGGCACAATCGTCGCCCACACCTCCGGCGCCAATGGTGTAGCCATACTTTCTCCGCTCGCCGAACAGGGCTGCATCCCATTGGCCATCCACCCCGCGATGACGTTCACCGGATCCGACGAGGACATCGCCCGCCTGCCCGACACCTGCTTCGGAATCACCGCCGCCGACGAAGTCGGCTACGCGATCGGCCAATCGCTCGTGCTGGAGATCGGCGGCGAGCCGTTCCGGGTCCGGGAGGACGCCAGGACCCAGTACCACGCGGCCCTCGCGCACGCCAGCAATCATCTGGTCACGCTCGTTCTCGACGCGGTCGACGCACTGCGGGCGTCGTTGCGCGGTCAGGAGCTGCTCGGCCAGGAACTCGTCGGTGACGAACCGGGCGGCATCGCCGAACGTGTGGTGGCCCCGTTGGCCCGCGCGGCGTTGGAGAACGCGCTGCAACGCGGGCAGGCCGCCCTCACCGGGCCGGTGGCACGAGGCGACGCGGCTGCCGTCGCAGCTCACCTGGATGCCTTGCAGGAACTGGATCCTGAACTGGCACAGTCGTATCGGGCCAATTCGTTGCGCACCGCGCAGCGGGCCCACGCGCCCAAGGAGATCTTTGCGGTGCTGGCAGAAGCGAGCGAACAATGACAATCAGCAAGGCGCCGAAGTTCACGCCGGGCGAACTCAACGTGTACTCCGCACCCGCCGACGTCGCCGCGGTCACGCGCGCACTGCGGACCAGCGGGCGACGCGTCACGCTCGTGCCGACGATGGGCGCGCTCCACGAAGGCCACCTGACGCTCGTGCGGGCCGCCAAGCGGGTTCCCGGTGCCGTTGTCGTGGTCTCGATATTCGTCAACCCGCTCCAATTCGGTGCGGGCGAAGACCTCGACGCCTACCCGCGCACCCTCGACGACGACCTCGCGGCCTTGAGCGCCGAAGGCGTCGAGATCGCGTTCACCCCGTCCGGATCGGACATGTATCCGACCGGTCCCCGTACGTCCGTGCATCCGGGACCCCTCGGTGACGAACTCGAAGGCGCCTCTCGCCCAGGGCATTTCGCGGGCGTCATGACCGTCGTGCTCAAGCTCCTCCAGATCGTGCGACCCGATCGCGCCTACTTCGGTGAAAAGGACTACCAGCAGTTGGCGCTGCTGCGGCAGATGGTCGCCGACCTCAATGTGGACGTGCAGATCATCGGCGTCCCGACCGTGCGCGAATCCGACGGGCTGGCCCTGTCGTCTCGCAACCGCTACCTCGACGCCGACGAACGCGAACAGGCCGGGGCGCTGTCGGCGGCGCTGCTCGCGGGCAAATATGCCGCGGCGGGCGGCGCCGCTGCGGCCGTGGACGCCGCGAGGGCCGTACTCGACGAGGTCCCCGCGATCCAGGTCGATTACTTGCAGGTCCGCGACCCCATGCTGGGCCCGGCGCCACACGAGGGCGCGGCCCGGCTGCTCGTCGCCGCTCGGCTGGGGCGGACCAGGCTGCTTGACAACATCGCCGTCGACATCGGAGCATCCGCCGGCATCGACGGACACCCGCGGGTCTCTGACGACAACCATGAACTCCCATGGAGGAACTGATGCAGCGCACAATGCTGAAATCGAAGATCCACCGCGCGACCGTGACGCAGGCCGACCTGCACTACGTCGGCTCCGTCACCATCGACGCCGACCTCATGGAAGCCGCCGACCTGCTCGAAGGCGAGCAGGTGACGATCGTCGACATCGACAACGGCGCCCGGCTGGTGACCTACGCAATCACCGGTGAGCGCGGCACAGGCGTCATCGGAATCAACGGTGCCGCAGCACATCTCATCCATCCGGGTGATCTGGTGATCCTCATCGCCTACGGCGTGATGGAGGACGCCGAAGCGCGCAGCTACCGGCCGCGCGTGGTGTTCGTCGACGCCGACAACAAGCAGATCGACCTCGGCCACGATCCAGCCTTCGTGCCTGTCGACGCCGCCGAACTGATGTCGCCGCGATAATGCTGCTCGCCATCGACGTCCGCAACACGCACACCATCGTCGGGCTGATCTCCGGATCCGGGGATCACGCGAAAGTTGCGCAACAGTGGCGGATCCGGACCGAATCCGAGGTGACCGCCGACGAGTTGGCGCTCACCATCGACGGCTTGATCGGTGACGACTCCGAACGGCTCACCGGGGCTGCCGGATTGTCGACGGTTCCTTCCGTGCTACACGAGGTCCGGTTGATGCTCGAGCAGTACTGGCCGACCGTGCCGCACGTGCTCATCGAGCCAGGGGTGCGCACCGGTATTCCGTTGCTCGTCGACAATCCCAAGGAGGTCGGCGCTGACCGGATCGTGAATTGCCTTGCGGCATATCACAAATACGGGACAGCGGCGATTGTCGTCGACTTCGGGTCATCGATCTGTGTCGATGTGGTCTCGGCCAAGGGCGAGTTCCTCGGCGGCGCGATCGCTCCGGGCGTGCAGGTCTCGTCGGACGCCGCGGCGGCCCGTTCGGCGGCACTGCGCCGGGTCGAGTTGACCCGACCGCGCTCCGTGGTCGGCAAGAACACCGTGGAGTGCATGCAGGCCGGCGCGGTGTTCGGATTCGCCGGTTTGGTCGACGGTCTCGTCAACCGCGTCCGAGAGGACGTCGACGGCTTCGCGGGCACCGACGTCGCGGTCGTCGCAACCGGGTACACCGCACCGCTGGTGCTGCCCGATCTCCGAACGGTCGAACACTACGACCGCCATCTCACCCTGGACGGTCTGCGACTGGTCTTCGAACGCAACCGCGACAATCAGCGCGGCCGGCTCAAGCCGGCCCGGTAGTGCGCTTCACCTCTTAACCTTTCGAAGTGCGCGTTATGTGGCCGCTCACCGGCCGCGACGAAGAGATGTCGTTCCTCGAGGCGGCGATCGCCTCAGAGTTGTGCGGCGTCGTCGTGCGCGGCGGATCCGGCGTCGGAAAGAGCCGGATCGCGCGCGAAGCGCTCGCGCGAGCGCAGGCCGGCGGATGTGAAACCCGGTGGGTGGCCGCCACCTCCGTCGCCCGCGGCCTGCCGTTGGGTGCCCTCGCACCTTGGGTGGGTACGGCACCCGGTCCGGTGGTCGGCGGGGTCAGCGATGCCATCACGGCCGCGCCACGGGACAAGCAGGTCATCGTGGGCGTCGATGACGCCCACCTGCTGGACGATCTGTCGGTGTCGGTGCTGCACGAGATCGTTCGGCGGCGCAGTGCCACGCTCGTCGTGACGCTGCGGGACGGTGAGCCGATCCCTCCCGCCTTGCAAAGGCTATGGGAGAGCCGGCGTTTCGGCCGACTCGACCTTCAGCCACTGTCGCAGCGGGAAACCGCTGAGCTGATGTCGATCGCGCTGGGCGGTCCGGTCGACCCGCAGGCGGGGCGGCGCCTGTGGCGATTGACGCGGGGGAATGCCCTGTATCTGCGCAACGTCGTCGAACACGAGATCGCCTGCGGCCGGATGGCCGAGCGCGACGGGTCCTGGCGCTGGGTGGGGGACCCCGTGCTGCCGCCGGGCCTCGTCGAACTCATCGAGACCCGCTTGGCCGGGCTGTCGACGCGGATCCGCGACGTGATCGACACGCTGGCCGTCGGTGAGCCCATCGAATGGGGCGCGCTGACCGGAATCGTCGATCGCGTCGCAGTCGACGAGGCCGAAGCGCTCGGATTGATAGCCCTCGACCACCTGGAGACGAACAGACACCTCGTCGAGGTCCGTGCCGCGCATCCGCTCTACACCGAAGTTCGCCGAAATAACATCGCTCAGACCAGACTTCGGCAGCTGCGCGGCGCGTTGGCCCGCGAGTTGGGGCTGGGCGCAGATAGCGATGAGGCCCACGTCGTGGTGCGCCGAGCCCTGTTGGAGCTTGAGTCGGATTCCAAGCCCGACCCTGAGTTACTCATCACGGCTGCGAAGAGTGCGCTGTGGCTTGTGAGTGTGCAGTCACCGACCAAAGCGGCAAGTGCCGCATCGCTCGCCGGTCGCTTGGCCGTCGCTGCGTATGAGGCCGGTGCGGGCGCCGAAGCGCGGTTCGTACGTGCCTATTCGCTGACCTGGCTCGGTGATGGCGAGCGGGCAGACGCTCTGCTCGCCGGGATTCCCGTCGACGAATTGGCTGACTCCGACGCGGCGAGGGTCGCGTTTCTGCGGGCCTTCAACAGGCTTTTCGCGCTGGCCGATCCGGCGGGCGCCCGCGCCGTCCTGGACGCCCACCCGGGTCCGGATGACGGTTGCCTCGACGCCCTGCTCCGCGTTCATGCCGCGACCATGGGCGAGCCCGAACCGGATGAAACATCCTCCGAAAAACTCGATCTCATGAAGCTGCCGGATCTGATCGCCGCACGCATCAAGGCGTGGGCAGTCACGGTTGTCCGCGGCGAGGCCGGCCGTACGGCCGAAGCGCAGGCCGCGGCCCACGCCGGATACGCCGTGCCGGTGCGGTCTTTCGTCATCGTCGCCGACGCACACGTCAGCGCGTTGTTGTTGGCCGGCCATATCGCCGAAGCCATGAATGTCGCCGAACAGGTACTCGGGCGGCCGGGCGACGGATTGGCCGGAAATCCCGCCTACGTCGCCGTTGTCGACGGCATCTGGGGACGGCTCGCGCTGGCCTCGGGGCGTCCGGTGCAGGCGCAGTCCCAACTACTGGCAAGCGCCCTCGAGAACTATCCCGGTGCCGTGAACGGTTGGGCATATCGCTGCCAGATCCCGCGAACCATCGCGCTCGCTATGTCCGGCGCCACCGATGAGGCGGTCTCGGCACTGCGCACGGCCGAGGAACACCGTCACCCGTCCTGGCGGTATCTGGATTACGAGCTGGGCATCGCGCGGGCCTGGGTGGCCGCCGCGCAGGGTGCCGTCAGCCAAGCGATCTCGGACGCCCGGAAGGCCGCCGAATGGGCAAGGGAGACGGGGAAGTTCGCCGCGGAGGTGATGTGTCTACAGACGGCCGTGCAGTTCGGGGACAGGTCGTGTGGCGGCCGCCTGAGCGAGCTCGCGGCAGTCGTCGAAGGCCCGAGGGTCGAACTCATGGCGCGGCTGGCCACCGCACTGCGTGATGGGAACGCGGTTGAACTGCTTGCCGTTTCGCACGACTGCGAGCGGATCGGCGATCTCGTCGCGGCGGCCGACGCGGCAGCGCACGCGAGCCGGGTGTTTCGCCGCGGTGACCGCAACGGATCGGCCATGGGTGCGCTCAGCCGTGCCCGCACCCTTGCCGTGCAGTGTGGTGCGAGCACACCCGCGTTGCGTGCCGCGGCCAACCCGGTGCAGATGAGTGCGCGGGAACGTGAGGTCGCGATGCTCGTCGGTCGGGGACTGTCGAGCCGGGATATCGCTGAGCGCCTGTCGCTTTCGGTACGAACCGTCGAAGGTCACATATACCGGGCGATGACGAAGACCGGTGCCGCCGACCGCGCTGCCCTCGCCGCGATCGTGAACCGGGCCGAAGGCGCGAACTAGAAGAACGTCCGCACCAGATCGATCACACGGTCGTCGTCATCGAGCACCGGAATCAACTGCCATTTGTCGAATGTGGTGCAAGGATGTGAGATTCCGAACGGCAGCCAATCGCCGACCCGAACCGAATCGGCGGCTCCCAATCGCACGAACGCGTGCTGGTCGTTGAGTTTTGTCACCGAGCCGGCGGTCAGGCCGAGCGGGACCGGAAGCCCGGCGTCGAACGACACGTCGCGCCTGCCCATGGTCACGAGCGCCAGTTCGCGCTCGGGCCGCGAAACCACCTGCGCCCACACCTGCATAGCGGCCCGCAGTTCCAGCGGCGACGTTCGTGCGTACAGGCCGTCGTCGTGGGTGAGGTAACACCCGCTGCGCAGGACGGTCCGCACCGCCAAGCCATCGGGCCAGCCGCCGGTGAGCGCATCGGCGACCGCGTCGAAGTACGTACTGCCGCCCGCGGTCACGATCACCTCGTCGGTCTCGAAATGACCGGCCAGCCGCACCACGGCGTCGCGTAGTCCAGTCAGATAAGTGCGCACCTCGGCTACCGCACCCGCCGTCACGTCATGCCCGGTGGCCGCCTCGTATCCCGCCACTCCGACAAGCCGCAACCGCGGGCTGGCGGCCACGGCAGCAGCGACCTGGTCGACCTCGTCGGCGCTACGACATCCGGTGCGCCCACCGGCCATACCCAGCTCGACGCACACGTCGACCGGACGCCCGGACCCGGCCAGCGCAGCCGTCATGAGCTCAACACCGGCGACCGAATCCGCCCAGCACACCACGCGGAAATCCGGGTCGGCATCCAGCTCGCCGGCCAGCCAGCGCAGGCCCGCGGTGTCGGTGACCTCGTTGGCCAGCACGACGTCGCGGAGACCGAACGCTCGGAACACGCGCACCTGGCTCACGGTCGCGGCGGTCACCGCGCAGGCACCCGCCTCGAACTGGCGGCTCAACAGCTGCGGAGCCATGTGGGTCTTGCCGTGCGGGGCCAGTTCGACGCCGCGGGCGCGGCACCAGTTCGCCATCGTCACGAGATTGTGGGCGAGCGCGGATTCGCGCAGAACGCATACCGGACCGACGACGTCGTCGTCGAACAGCCGGGGGCGGCGGGCGCCGATCTGCGCAGGCGTCTGGCCCCACCACGAGGTAGGCAGTCCCTTGAATCGCCAGTCGATCGGCTCGTCGGCCAATGCGGCCAGGCTCGGCGCGCTCCATGCTGCGGTCACGTGTTCATTTAAGCTGGCATTTCGTGACCCCAGCCGATAGCGACGCAGCGTCCGAATCCCAGGCCGACCTTCCCGAGCAGTTCCGGATCCGTCAGGCCAAGCGGGAGCGCTTGCTCGCCGAGGGGCGTGACCCGTATCCGGTGAAGGTCGACCGTACGCACACCCTCGCCGAGTTGCGCACCGCTTACCCCGACCTGCCCGCCGACACCCAGACCGGGCAGATCGTCGGCGTCTCGGGCCGCGTGGTGTTTGCCCGGAATTCCGGCAAGTTGTGTTTCGCGACGCTGCAGGAGGGCGACGGCACGCAACTGCAGGCCATGATCAGCCTGGCGCAGGTCGGTCAGGAGTCGCTCGACGCGTGGAAGAGTGACGTCGACCTCGGCGACATCGTGTTCGTCCACGGCGAAGTGATCAGCTCAAAGCGCGGCGAGCTTTCGGTTCTTGCCGATTCCTGGCAGATGGCGGCCAAGGCATTGCGGCCACTTCCGGTTGCTCACAAAGAAATGAGCGAAGAGGCTCGCGTGCGCCAGCGTTACGTCGATCTCATCGTGCGGCCCGAGGCGCGCACCATCGCGCGGCAGCGGGTCGCGGTGGTTCGGGCCGTGCGGTCGGCTCTCGAGCGCCGTGGCTTCCTCGAGGTCGAAACGCCCATGCTGCAGACCCTCGCCGGCGGGGCGGCCGCGCGGCCGTTCATCACTCATTCCAACGCGCTCGACGTCGATCTGTATCTGCGCATCGCTCCGGAACTGTTCCTCAAACGTTGTCTCGTCGGCGGTTTTGAGAAGGTTTTCGAGTTAAATCGCAACTTTCGTAACGAAGGTGTCGATTCAACTCACTCGCCGGAATTTGCGATGTTGGAGACATATCAGGCCTACGGTGACTACAACGATTCCGCGATCGTGACGCGCGAGCTTATTCAGGAGGTCGCCGACGACGCGATCGGCACCCGCGAGGTGCCATTGCCGGATGGCACGATCTACGACCTTGACGGTGAATGGGCGACGCTCGAAATGTATCCGTCACTCTCGGAAGCGCTTGGGGACGAGATCACACCCGACACTCCGGCTGAAGACTTGTGGCGGATTGCCGATGGCCTCGAGCTCGAGATTCCCCGCGACCGTGGCTTCGGTCACGGAAAATTGGTCGAGGAACTATGGGAACACACGGTCGGGGAAAAGTTGTGGGCTCCTACGTTCGTCCGCGACTTCCCAGTCGAGACCACTCCGCTGACCCGTGCTCACCGCAGCATTAGTGGGGTTACGGAGAAGTGGGATCTCTACATCCGCCGCTTCGAACTCGCCACCGGATACTCCGAACTGATCGATCCGGTAATCCAGCGGGAACGGTTCGAAGCCCAGGCGCGCGCCGCGGCGGCCGGAGATGACGAAGCAATGGTTCTCGACGACGATTTCCTCGCCGCATTGGAGTACGCCATGCCGCCGACGACCGGAACCGGAATGGGTATCGATCGGTTGTTGATGGCTCTGACCGGCTTGTCAATTCGAGAGACGGTTTTGTTCCCGATTGTTCGACGCCAGAGCAACTGAACTGCCTCGATACGCGCGTTGTTGAAATAGTGCGCGTCTCTGTGGCACATTGGGGCCGGGGTGCGGGATACTCTTAAGTAGTCACCAATGCGCAAGCAGAAGGGTTCGGTGCGGGGTAATGGCGAAAAAAGTGACCGTCACGTTGGTTGACGATTTTGATGGTGAAGCCACCGCCGACGAGACGGTCGAATTCGGGCTCGACGGTGTGAGCTACGAGATCGACCTTTCCTCCAAGAATGCCGCGAAGCTTCGCAACGATCTCAAGCAGTGGGTCGAGGCCGGCCGACGGGTCGGCGGTCGCAGGCGCGGGCGGGCGGCCGGTGCCCCGGGACGCGGACGCGGCGCGATCGATCGCGAGCAGAGCGCGGCGATCCGGGAATGGGCGCGGCGCAACGGGCACAATGTGTCGACCCGCGGCCGCATCCCCGCAGACGTGATCGATGCGTTCCACGCGGCAACATAATCGATGGTTGCCAGCACGCCGGACCGGGTCAGCTGACCGGTCCGGCGTTTCGCTAGCGGCGAACCCCACCCGCGCCTTTTCCGGAAACGAATCGCCTACCGGCGACGTTGCTCATCTGCAGCACCGGGTTGTCTAGCGAGAACGGACCGCCAACCTCCGCACCCGGAGCCGCCGCCCATTAGAGTGGACGGCAGGTATTACGCGCGAAGTGCCGCGTGTCAGTACCGCTACGTGATGGAAGCAGGTAACCACCGATGTTTGAGAGATTCACCGACCGTGCCCGCAGGGTCGTCGTCCTGGCTCAAGAAGAGGCCCGGATGCTCAACCACAACTACATCGGCACCGAGCACATCCTTTTGGGACTTATTCATGAGGGCGAGGGCGTAGCGGCCAAGTCGCTGGAGTCGCTGGGCATCTCGCTGGAAGGCGTGCGCAGCCAGGTCGAGGAGATCATCGGCCAGGGCCAGCAGGCGCCGTCGGGCCACATCCCGTTCACGCCGCGCGCCAAGAAGGTGCTGGAGCTGAGCCTGCGCGAGGCGCTGCAGCTCGGCCACAACTACATCGGCACCGAGCACATTCTGCTCGGCCTGATCCGTGAGGGTGAGGGCGTCGCCGCACAGGTGCTGGTCAAGCTGGGCGCCGAGCTGACGCGCGTGCGCCAGCAGGTCATCCAGCTGCTGTCCGGGTACCAGGGCAAGGAAGCCGCCGAAGCAGGCACGGGTGGCCGTGGCGGGGAATCCGGTAATCCTTCCACCTCGCTCGTGCTCGACCAGTTCGGCCGCAACCTGACCGCGGCCGCGATGGAGGGCAAGCTCGATCCGGTCATCGGCCGCGAGAAGGAAATCGAGCGGGTCATGCAGGTGCTCAGCCGCCGCACCAAGAACAACCCGGTGCTGATCGGCGAGCCCGGTGTCGGCAAGACCGCCGTCGTCGAGGGCCTGGCTCAGGCCATCGTGCACGGCGAGGTCCCCGAGACGCTCAAGGACAAGCAGCTCTACACCCTGGACCTCGGTTCTTTGGTCGCAGGCAGCCGCTACCGCGGTGACTTCGAGGAACGCCTCAAGAAGGTGCTCAAGGAGATCAACACCCGCGGCGACATCATCCTGTTCATCGACGAGCTGCACACGCTCGTCGGCGCGGGTGCCGCCGAGGGCGCGATCGACGCCGCCAGCATCCTCAAGCCGAAGCTGGCCCGCGGCGAGCTGCAGACGATCGGTGCCACCACGCTCGACGAGTACCGCAAGTACATCGAGAAGGACGCCGCGCTGGAGCGCCGGTTCCAGCCGGTCCAGGTCGGCGAGCCGACGGTCGAGCACACCATCGAGATCCTCAAGGGTCTGCGTGACCGCTACGAGGCGCACCACCGCGTCTCGATCACCGACTCCGCGATGGTCGCGGCGGCCACCCTGGCCGACCGCTACATCAACGACCGGTTCCTGCCCGACAAGGCCATCGACCTGATCGACGAGGCCGGCGCCCGCATGCGGATCCGCCGCATGACCGCACCGCCAGACCTGCGCGAGTTCGACGAGAAGATCGCCGACGCGCGGCGTGAGAAGGAGTCCGCGATCGACGCGCAGGACTTCGAGAAGGCCGCGAGCCTGCGCGACCGCGAAAAGCAGTTGGTCGCGCAGCGCGCCGAGCGGGAGAAGCAGTGGCGTTCGGGTGATCTCGACGTGGTCGCCGAAGTCGACGACGAGCAGATTGCCGAGGTGCTCGGCAACTGGACCGGCATCCCGGTGTTCAAGCTGACCGAGGAGGAGACGACTCGGCTGCTGCGCATGGAGGAGGAGCTGCACAAGCGGATCATCGGCCAGGAGGATGCCGTCAAGGCCGTCTCCAAGGCCATCCGCCGCACCCGTGCCGGCCTGAAGGACCCCAAGCGCCCGTCCGGTTCGTTCATCTTCGCCGGCCCGTCCGGTGTCGGTAAGACCGAGCTGTCCAAGGCGCTGGCCAACTTCCTGTTCGGCGACGACGACGCGCTCATCCAGATCGACATGGGCGAGTTCCACGACCGCTTCACCGCATCGCGGCTGTTCGGTGCCCCTCCCGGCTACGTCGGCTACGAAGAGGGCGGCCAGCTCACCGAGAAGGTGCGCCGCAAGCCGTTCAGCGTCGTGCTGTTCGACGAGATCGAGAAGGCCCACCAGGAGATCTACAACAGCCTGTTGCAGGTCCTCGAGGATGGTCGCCTGACCGACGGTCAGGGTCGCACGGTCGACTTCAAGAACACCGTGTTGATCTTCACCTCCAACCTGGGTACCTCCGACATCTCCAAGGCTGTCGGGCTCGGCTTCTCCCAGGGCGGCGGCGAGAACAACTACGAGCGGATGAAGCAGAAGGTCAACGACGAGCTGAAGAAGCACTTCCGCCCGGAGTTCCTGAACCGTATCGACGACATCATCGTCTTCCACCAGCTGACGCAGGACGAGATCATCAAGATGGTCGACCTGATGATCGGCCGGGTCGGAAACCAGCTCAAGACCAAGGACATGGCCATGGAGCTGACCGACAAGGCGAAGGCGTTGCTGGCCAAGCGTGGGTTCGATCCGGTGCTGGGGGCCCGCCCGCTGCGCCGGACCATTCAGCGCGAGATCGAAGACCAGCTGTCGGAGAAGATCCTCTTCGAGGAGGTCGGCCCGGGCCAGCTGGTGACGGTCGACGTCGAAGGCTGGGACGGCGAAGGCCCCGGCGAGGACGCGAAGTTCACGTTCGTGGGTGGGCCCAAGCGTGCCGAGCCGGCCGAGCCGGATCTCGCGGGCGCGAGCGCGGCCGGTTCGCCGGGCGCCGCATCCAGCGAGTAGGCAGTTGATTCACAAAAGACCCCCGACTTCCGTCGGGGGTCTTTTGTGTGGCTTACGATGCTTGTTGTAATCGACAGGCGAAGGAATCTGGTGAAAGTCCAGAACGGTCGCGCCACTGTCACAGTCAGACCCTGTGCCTGTCACTCTTCGGACTGGGACGCGAAATCCCAGAAAGGACCAGCTGATGACTTCACCGACACGTCAGAGCGTCGCTCCCGCACTCGACCTCTCGGCAACCAAGGCCGCATTGTGGCTGTCACTGACCGCATTCCTGGCGTTGGTGTTGCTGTACTTCGTCGGGCTTGATCAGGGCGCGACCTCGGTGTTCGGCAACAACACCTACGTGCACGAGTTCGTGCACGATGCCCGCCACCTGCTTGGCTTCCCCTGCCACTGACGGCAGACGAGACCCAAGCACAATGGAAAAGCGCATAATCGGGCGCGGTCTTCTGGCCGGCGCCCTCGGTGGCCTGCTCGCATTCATCTTCGCCCGCATCTTCGTCGAACCCGTGATCGACCGCGCGATCGCGTTCGAGGAGACCGGCGGCGATGCCCACTCCCATGCCCACGACCACGGCGCGGCGGCGGGCGGCGCCCACGAGCACGGGGTCGAACTGATCAGCCGCGGTGTGCAGGCCAACATCGGGCTCGGCTTCGGCGTGATCGCATTCGCCGTGGCCATGGGCGCGTTGTTCGCCGTCGCGTACTGCGTCGCCTATGGCCGCGTCGGGGCGATCTCTCCGCGGGTGTTGTCGGTGCTGCTGGCGGGCGGGATGTTCGTGTCCCTGTACGTCGTGCCGTCGCTGAAGTATCCGGCCAATCCTCCCGCGGTCAGCCTCGACGAGACCATCCAGCAGCGCACGCTGCTGTACCTGCTGATGGTCGTCGTATCGGCGGCGTTGTTGGTGGCCGCGGTCTACCTCGGCAGGCAGCTCGTGGCCCGGTTCGGCACCTGGAACGCGACGTTGCTAGCTGCCGGTGGCTACGTGGCGGCCATCGCGGTCGTCATGCTGGTTCTGCCGACCATCGACGAGACGCCGGGTGCGTTCCCTGCCGACGATCTGTACGAGTTCCGGCTGTACTCGCTGCTGACGCAACTCGTCATGTGGGCGACGATCGGGCTGGTGTTCGCACCGCTTGCGGCTCGGCTGCTCGGTGAGGCCCCGAGCCGGCGACAGGCGGACGTCGCGGCGTGAGTGAGGTCGTCCGGCTGTCACTCGTGGCGCATGCCATGACAGATGCCATGGCAGCCGGACGGTTTCCCACCGATGAACCGTTGAACCCGGTCGGGCACCGGCAGGCCGACGCGTCGATCGATCTGGGCCGCACCGACAACGTGTTCTGCGGACCCGAGAAACGCACCAGGCAGACCGCTGAACTGCTGGGCCTGCAAGCCGAGGTCGAACCCAAGCTCGCCGACCTGGATTGCGGTCGCTGGCGCGGCGGGGTGCTCAGCGGGGTGTTGCCCGCCGACCTCGCGATCTGGCTGACCGATCCCACCCGCGCACCGCATGGCGGTGAATCCGTCGTCCAATTGGTCGACCGGGTGCGCGGTTGGTTGGACACCCTGCCCGCAATGCGGGGCCGGATCGTTGCAGTGACTCATCCGGCGGTGATCCGCGCCGCGATCCTCGTTGCGCTAGACGCACCGCCGAAATCGTTCTGGCGCATCGACATCGCCCCCGTCAGCCGCACCGTGCTGCACTTCCGCGGCCACGCCTGGACATTGCGCAGCAACTAGCCGAGCACTTACCCGACCGGGGCGAGCGCGAATGCGCGCTTTGCGATCGACAGCAGCCACCCCGCCGCGGTGGGACTGCGGAACTGCGGCCAGTTCAATTGGAAACTCACGACCCACGGCTGCCCGGTGTGATCGACCGCGTACCAACTGAATGTCAGATCGCCGGGCAGATTTCCGCCTTTGGCGCCGATGTAATGCCACTTCGCCGGATCCAGATCGATACCGGGCAGCGCCGAGAGGATCTGCTTGACGGGCGCTGCCTCACCGACCGCCGACTTCTGCAGGGCCGCGTGCACGCGGCAGATGTCGGCCGCGCTGCCGAACCACTCCAGGCCATCGTTGGAGGCCGGGGTATGGGTGCGGTTCGGATCTGGTTGATAGGGGCGGGAATTGGTCTGCTTGAAGAGCCGAACCCGGTCTTCTGGCGAAGCGTTCTTCCATTGCTCGCGCAGGTTCGGCTCACCCCAGCCGACCGAGAACACCTCGTGCATCGTCGGGAACGGCGTCATGCTGGCCGGGTCGTGATGACCCGCGGTGACCAGGGCACGTTCCACCGCGCCGGTGCCCATCCGCGCGATCAGCAGATCGGTGGCCATGTTGTCGCTGGCCGAGATCATCTGCTGCGCCGCGGTCCGGACGGTGATCTGGGCGCCCGGCGGCAGCTTGTCCAGCCCCGCCGAGCCGAGCGCCTTGCCGTCCTTGGTGATGGTCAGCTTGTCGTCCCAGCTCAGCGTCTTGGCCTTGATCGCGTCCGAGACCGCAAGCAGCACATATAGTTTGAAGATCGAAGCCAACGGCAGCGACAGATCGGTGTTGGTGCCGGCGACCGTCTCGCACTTGCCGTCGGTCACCTTCGACACCTGATACGAGTACTTGGCGCCGGTCTTGGCGATCTCTTCGTCGATATCGGACCACTTGTCGATGGTCGGATGCACGGTGTTGATCTCGAAGCGGTCCACCATGCCGAGATCGTCGGTGCGCAGCTCGATGTCCTGGGCCACGTTGTACGACGTGAGTACGTGCAGCGTGGCCTGGCCTGCGCCGATGTCGACCGAGGTGACCCGGAACGGGCGATCCCACCAGATGGAATCCATCTTCGTGCCGACCTCGTCGACCGCCTCCGGGGCAGCCAGGGTGCGCACCCCGATCGGCCCGATGGGCCAGTCGGAGTTCAGCATGTCCATGGTCTGCTTGGCCCGTAAGCCGGGAGGAGTCTTGGTGTCGATGTGGGCGCCGTAAGACACCTCGGCCGCTGGGGCCACGCTGTGCGAACAGCCGCAAGCCAGGGTTGCGGCGACCGCGACGATAGTCGCCAGACCGGCCGCGCGGCGCAACGCCCGGCCCCGGCTACGCCTGGGCGCCGGGCCCCGCAACGTCCAACACAACCTCGAACTCCAGCAGCGAAGCCCCGGTTGCCACGGGGTTAGCCTGTTGACCCTTGTGCGCCTCGATCGCGGGGCCGGAAGCCCAGGCCTGGAATGCTTCCTCGGACTCCCACTGCGTCACGACGAAGTAGCGGTCTTCGCCCTTGACCGGGCGCAGCAGCTGGAAGCCCAGAAAGCCCGGCTGATTGTCGACGGCGTGTGCACGGTGCGCGAACCGCTTCTCCAGTTCGGGGCCTGCGTTGGGCGGGACCTCGATGGCGTTGATCTTCACGACGGGCATGCCGTTCAGGCTACCGTGACTCCTCGGCAAGATAACGGCATGGTCACAGATCTCCTCACCCACCGCGGTGGTCACGGCGCCCCCATCGTCCTGGTGCACGGGCTGATGGGGCGTGGCAGCACGTGGTCGCGTCAGTTGCCGTGGCTGACCGGGCTGGGGGAGGTGTACACCTACGACGCGCCGTGGCATCGCGGACGTGACGTTCCCGATCCGTATCCGATCAGCACCGAGCGGTTCGTGGCCGATCTCGGCGACGCGGTCGCCGCGCTGGGGCGACCGGCCGTCCTGGTCGGCCATTCGATGGGTGCGTTGCACTCGTGGTGTCTGGCGGGTTCGCGACCGGATCTGGTCACCGCGGTGGTGGTCGAGGACATGGCGCCTGACTTCCGGGGCCGCACCACGGGGCCGTGGGAGCCGTGGGTACACGCGCTGCCGGTCGAATTCGGTTCAGCGCAAGAGGTTTACGACGAGTTCGGGCCGGTCGCCGGCCAGTATTTCCTCGAGGCGTTCGACCGGACCGCCACGGGCTGGCGCCTGCATGGCCATCCGCAGTGGTGGCTCGACATCGCGGCCGAATGGGGTAGGCGGGACTACTGGGAGCAGTGGCGCGCGGTGAAGGTGCCGACGCTGCTCCTTGAGGCGGGCAACTCGGTGGCGCCGACCGGACAAATGCGCCAGATGGACGAAACCGGCCACCGGACAACGTATTTGCACGTCGCCGGGGCCGGTCATCTGATCCACGACGAACAGCCGCAGATCTATCGCGACGCCGTCTCGGGTTTTCTAGCGTCGCTCACCTAGGACACCGGCGGACGGCCAGACCGGATCGTGCTCGAAGCGGGTGCGGATCGCGTCGAGTTCGTGTTCGGCGCGATACGAGTCGTAATCCGGGGCGAACAGGTCCATGCGGAAACGCAGGATGCCGTCACGGTGCGCTGCCCAGCTCAGCGCTGCGGCGACCACAAACGGCGATATGAGGATCAACAGAGCGAGTGCAACAGTCATGGCAGTAATTTTTGTAGCGTCGAAATCCCGCCAACAGTGGCAGCGCTGACACCTTGCGATAAAATGCTGCCATGCTTAAAAGCGTATCGACGCTAGTGCTCGATGGGCTAGCGATTTTTGAGTTCGGGGTGATCTGCGAGGTCTTCGGCATCGACCGATCTGCCGACGGGGTGCCGAAATTCGACTTCAAGGTCTGCGGCCCGGAGCCGGGTAAGCCGTTGCGGACGTCGGTCGGGGCGACGATCACGCCGGACCACGGTCTCGACGATCTCGTCGGGGCCGACCTGGTGGCGATTCCGGCGATCGGCGGGTCGGACTACCTGCCCGAGGCGTTGGACGCGGTGCGGGCCGCCGCCGCCTCGGGCTCGATCATCCTGACCGTCTGCTCGGGTGCGTTCCTGGCCGGTGCGGCCGGACTGCTCGACGGCAGGCCGTGCACAACGCACTGGATGCATGCCGACGAACTGGCCAGGCTGTATCCGACGGCGAGGGTGGACCGCAACGTGCTCTACGTCGATGACGGCAACCTCATCACGAGCGCGGGAACCGCCGCGGGCATCGATGCGTGCCTGCACCTCGTGCGCCGGGAACTGGGCAGCGAGGTCACCAACAAGATCGCCCGCCGGATGGTGGTCCCGCCGCAGCGCGACGGCGGCCAACGACAGTTCATCGACCAGCCGATCCCGGTCCGGTGTTCGGAACGCTTTGCCCCGCACCTCGATTGGATCATCGGCAACCTCGACAAGCCGCACACCGTCTCGACTCTGGCCAAGCGGGCGGCGATGTCGACGCGGACCTTCGCGCGCCGGTTCGTCGAGGAGACCGGTACGACGCCGATGCAATGGATCACCGATCAGCGCGTGCTCTATGCGCGCCGGCTCCTCGAGGAGACCGATCTGGACATCGACTGGATCGCCGGTCAGGCCGGATTCGGTACGGCCACTTTGTTGCGCCACCACTTCCGGCGCGTGATCGGCGTTACGCCGTCGGACTATCGCCGCCGGTTCGCTTGTGCGGGCGACGAATCCGAGGTCGCGGAGGCCACCGCGTAACCGTCGGGCGCCGCGGCGCGTCCGGAGCGCGCAACGCGCAGCATGAACGCGGGCCACAGCAGCCGGGCCGGTGAGTCGACCATGCCGGTCACCCGGGTCAGCTGATTGGTCACCACCGGATCCCGTTCGGCGGCGGTCATGACGCGTTCCAGATAGGCGTTGCTCAGCCGCATGGACAGCGGCCGGGGACCGGACACCTCGGGAAGCGCCAGATCGGCTCCGACCGCCGTCTGCCACGCGACCTTCAGCTTGCGCGCCGAAGCGTCGAAGAAACGACGCGGCAGGTCGCGGTCGGACCGGCGAAGGCAGTCGCGCAGCAACACCGCCTCGATCGACGCGAGCGTCATGCCCTGGCCGTAGATCGGATTGAAGCTGGCGATGGCATCGCCGATCACGAGCAGGCCCTCGGGAAGCCGCCGCATCTTGTCGTAGCGACGCCACCGGTTGGACGGCACCCGGTAGTGCGCGACCGTGCCGACGGGCGCGGCTGCCCGTACCGCCTCAAGTGCGTGCGGAGGCGCGAAATCCGCCCCGTATTCCAGCATTTCGTCCCAATTCGCGGGCGGCTCGATGCCAGCCATGGAACCGACGGTCAAAATCCATGTGTCGTGCTCGTAGCCGATCAGCGCCCACGTCTTGGGTCGGCCGGGCTCAGGAAAGATTGCGACGCCGTGCTGGGGGATCGCCTCGGACGGCATCGCCAGCAACTGGCTCGCGTAGGCGAGTCGTACCGTCAGCTCGTCCTCGCGAGGGCGCCCGTACCCGAGCTCGTCCAGGAACACCGGTGCCCGCGAACCGCGTCCGGTCGCATCGACGATGAGATCCGCCGTCAGCTCTGTGCCTTCGCCGTCCGTGCTCTCCAGCCGCACCCCGGTGATCCGGCGGCGATCCGGCGTCGTCATCAGACTGCGGACGTTTCGGCCGGTACGGATTTCTACGTTCGGCAGCGCGGCCAATCGCCTGCGTACGTTCCAGTCGAGATAAGACCGGCTCGGAAAGTACTGAGGTGCGGTGTCGGGAACGGTGCCGGACCGCAACAAGACATGGCCGCCTACCGAGATCCACAGCTTCGCCAGATCGCCGTCGTCCCACTTGGTGACGCCGCCGGCAACGAGTTCGTCAAGAAAGCCAGGAAAGAGCCCGTCAAGAATCTGCGAGCTGCGGGCCAACAGTGCATGAGCATGGCTGCCCTGCGGAACGCCGCGCCGGTTCTCCGGGGTGGCCGGCAATGCGTCGCGTTCGACGACAGTCACCGTCCGGTAGTGGTCGGCGAGCACCCTGGCGGCCAGTGCTCCGGCCATGCTCGCACCAAGAACTACCGCGTGATCGCCACGAACGTCCATGGTCGCAGTGTTCAGCGAGATGGGCGTGGGCGAATAGGGTAACCGGGTACCTCAATCCCGGGCGGCCGGCTCACCTTCGCCGGCGAGCGCGAAGCGGCCGTCGGCGGTCTGCTCGACCAGGCCGTCGACGAGCAACGAGTCCAGCGCGCGGTCGCGCTGAGCCGGATCGGTCAGCCACACCACGTCGAGCTCCGCGCGGGTGACCGGAGAGTTGTTGTCGCGCAACACATCCAGTAGTTTGCCGCGCACCTGACGATCGGTGCCCGCGTACCGCTGCACCCGGCGGACGACGGTGCTCGCCGGATAGCCCGACGAACGCCACTGGCACCGGCTCAACGGACAGATGCCGCAGCGCGGCGCCCGTGCGGTGCACACCGTGGCGCCCAACTCCATCAGTGCAGCCGAGAACGTCGGCGCCGTCGCATCGGCAGGCAACAACGCGGCCACCTCGTCGAGGTCGCGGGCGCTGCTCGAAGCCGCTGCGTCGGCACGGCCGTGCACGGCCCTGGTGACCACTCGACGCACGTTGGTGTCGACGACCGGAACGCTCGCCCCGTAGGCGAAGCAGGCCACGGCGCGCGCCGTGTATGCGCCGATGCCGGGGAGCGTCAGCAGCGTCTCGACATCCGAAGGCACCACGTCGCCGTGCTCGGCGGAGATCACGACGGCGCATTCGTGCAACCGTTTGGCGCGCCGCGGATAGCCGAGCTTGCCCCACGCGCGCAGCACCTCGGCCGGACCCGCGGCAGCCGTCGCCGACGGGGTGGGCCAGCGGTCGATCCAGGCCAGCCAGATCGGCTCGACGCGGGCGACCGGGGTCTGCTGCAACATGAACTCGCTCACCAGGATCTGCCAGGCGGTGACGCCGGGGCGCCGCCACGGCAGGTCCCGCTGGGCATGGGCATACCAGCCCACAAGCTCGCCGGAGTCGATGCTCATCGACGCCTCAGGCAGAATGGCAGGCATGCCCAACTCGAATCCGGTATCCGCGTGGAAGGCACTCAAGGACGGTAACGCCCGCTTCGTGGCTGGCGAACCGCAGCATCCCAGCCAGGACATCGCGCGCCGAGCCAGCCTGACGCACGCGCAGAAGCCGACCGCGGTGGTGTTCGGATGCGGTGACAGCCGGGTGGCCGCTGAGATCCTGTTCGACCAGGGACTGGGCGACATGTTCGTCGTCCGCACTGCGGGCCACGTGATCGACAACGCGGTGCTCGGCTCGATCGAGTATGCGGTTTCGATCCTCGAGGTGCCGCTGATCGTGGTGCTTGGCCACGACAGCTGCGGCGCGGTCAAGGCCGCCATCAACGCACTCGACGACGGTCAGGTGCCCGGCGGCTACGTGCGCGACATCGTCGAGCGGGTCACGCCGTCGATCCTGATGGGCCGGCACGCCGGTATCAGCCGCGTCGACGAATTCGAGGCCTGGCACGTCAAGGAGACGGTCTCGCAGCTCCAGATGCGCTCGTCCGCGATCGCCCAGGGGCTTGCCGCGGGCACGCAAGCCATCGTCGGCGCGACCTACCATCTGGCCGACGGCCGGGTCGAGATGCGCAGCCATCTGGGCGACATCGGCGAAGCCTGACGCGAAGCTCACCGCCGACACGCCGGGGCGCCTGGGCCGAGTAGGCATGACCTGGGCTTACCGTGAAAGTCGTGTTGGATCTCGAACCTCAGGGCCCCCTGCCCCCGGAGATTTACCGGCGGCGCAGGGCGCTGGCTATCGGAATCGCGGTAGTCGTCATCGGGGTCATCGCCGCAATCGTCGCGGTGATCGTCACCAACAGCTCGGGTGCCGAGACCAAGTCCGCCGACCAGCCCACCGCAACGGCCGCCCCGCCGACTCCGCTGCCCGGCGAGAATCCGGAAGTCAAGACCCCGGTGGTACCGCCCGCGCAGCAGGCGCCGCCGCCCACACCCACTCCCACCGCCGCGGTCACTCCGCCGCCGGTGCTCAAAGAGGGCGACGACTGCCCCGATTCGACGCTGGCCGTCAAAGGCATCACGAGCCAGCCCGAGTATGTGGTCGGCGATCAGCCGAAGTTCACCATGGTGGTCACCAACATCGGCCTGGTCGCGTGCCAGCGCGACGTAGGCGCCGCGGTACTGGCCGCCTACGTCTACTCGCTGGACAACACCCGGCTGTGGTCGAACCTGGACTGCGCCCCGTCCAACGAAACCCTGGTCAAGACCTTCAACCCGGGCGAGCAGGTCACGACCGAGGTGACCTGGACCGGGATGGGTTCGGCCCCGCAGTGCCCGCTCCCGCGGCAGGCGATCGGGCCGGGCACGTACAACCTGATCGTTCAGCTCGGCAACCTGAGATCGGCGTCAGTGCCGTTCATACTGGCGCAGCCGAATCCTCAGCAGCCCGCGCCGCCACCGGCCGACGCGCCCGCCGTGGAAGCGCCCGTCCCGGGTAACTGAGCAGACTCAGGCCAGCCGGTCGGCGATCGTCGACTCGGCCAGCAGCGACAGCCCTTCTCGGATATGGCGGGCCCACATCGACCCGATGCCTTCTACCGACTGCAGGTCGTCGGCGCTGGCCGCCAGCAGGCCCTGCAGTGACCCGAAGGAACGCACCAGCAGGTCCACGTGCGCGAACTGCAGCCTCGATATGCCTGCCATCGCGCGGTAGCCACGGGAGCTCATCGCCGAATCCTGCGCCTCGGCCGTCGACGGGTACCCGAAAACCCTTGCCAGCGTGGTGAAGTCGAGCAGCTCGTTGTCGGTCAGCGCATCCAGTTCATCGAGTGTCGCGCTCACCTGAGCGGCGGTCGGCGGGTCGGGGTTGGCGTGGTAGTCGCGCACGATGAGCTCGCGGGCGGTGTCGTTGTCGCCCACCAACTCGTCGAGCTGCAGCTTGAGCTGACGGCCGTCGGTGCCGAGTTCGACCACGTCGGCGTCGATCTCGAGGCTGATCCGCCGCACCATCTCCAACCGCTGCACCACGGTCATGACGTCGCGCAGCGTCACGAAGTCCTCGATCTCGGCCGTCGAGAGCTGCCGGCTCACCTCGTCGAGGCGGCCCTTGTAGCGTTCGAGGGTCGCGATGGTCTGGTTGGCCCGAGACAGGATGGTCGCCGAATCCGGCACCACATGGCGTTCGCCCGCGACGTAGACCGTCACGATGCTCATCGAGTGGCTCACCGACACGACCGGATAGCCGGTCTGGATGGCCGTGCGCTCGGCGGAGCGGTGCCGGGTGCCGGACTCGTCGGTCGGGATCGAGGGATCGGGCACGAGTTGGACGTTGGCGCGCACGATGCGGCTTCCGTCACTGGACAGTACGACCGCGCCGTCCATCTTCGACAGCTCACGCAGCCGGGTGGGGGCGTAGCGTACGTCGAGCACGAAGCCGCCGTCGCAGATCGCCTCGACGCTGTCGTCGTAGCCGAGCACGATCAGTGCGCCCGTCTTACCTCGCAGGATGCGTTCCAGCCCATCGCGCAGCGGCGTGCCAGGGGCGAGCCGGCCGAGCGTTTCGCGCAACGTCGGCCGGGCCAGGTGCACGACGTTGCGCCCGGTTCTGCCGCCGGACTTCACGGCCATCAGCCCTCCTAGTGTCGGCCGCTATTTGGCGCCATCCTCTCCGATGTCCTTCAGCGCCCGCAACGCCGCCCCGATGTTGTCGACCGTGATGGCCCGCAGCCCATTGGGTACGGAGTTAATCCCGGGCGGCACCACGGCGATGTTGAAGCCCAGCCGGGCGGCCTCGGTGAGCCTGCGTTCCATGCCCGTGACGCGGCGCAGATCGCCGGCAAGCCCGACCTCGCCGATCGCCACCGCATTCATCGGCAGCGCGATCCCGAGGTAGGCCGAGCCGATGGCCAGCGCCACCGCGAGGTCCGCGGAAGCGTCGGTGAGCCGCATACCGCCGACCGTGGACAGGTAGAGGTCATTGCCGCCGATAGGCAACCCGCAGCGGGTCTGCAACACGGCGCCGATCATCGCGGCGCGGGCCGAATCGATACCGCTGACCGCGCGGCGCGGCGGGCCGGCCGGGGCCGCGACGAGTGCCTGCACCTCGCCGATCATCGGGCGCTTGCCGTCGAGCGTCACGGTCACCGAGGTCCCGGGGACGGGCGCGGTCCGCTGGTCCAAGAACAGACCAGACGGATCGCTGACGCATTCGATCCCGTTGTCGTGCAACTGAAAACACCCGACCTCGTCGGCCGCGCCGAAGCGGTTCTTGACCCCGCGCACCATTCGCAGGCTCGAGGTGTGGTCGCCCTCGAAGTGCAGCACGACGTCGACCAGATGCTCCAGCGAACGGGGACCGGCTATCGCGCCGTCCTTCGTGACGTGACCGACCAGGATCATGGCCACCGCCGGGTCTCCCGTGGCCATCTTGGCGTAGGCCGTGAGCGCCGTCGTCACCGCACGCACCTGCGTGACCCCGCCCGTCACGCCGTCGGCCTCGGTGGTGGACATGGTCTGCACCGAGTCGACCACCACCAGGCTGGGCCGGACCTCGTCGATGTGGCCGAGCGCGATCTGCAGGTCGGATTCGCCGGCCAGGTACACGTTGTCGTGGGTGCAGCGGGTGCGTTCGGCCCGCAACCGGATCTGGCCCGCCGACTCCTCGCCAGACAGGTAGAGCGCGCGCCTGCCGGTGTGCGCCCAGCGGTTGGCCACCTCGAGCAGCAGCGTCGACTTACCGACCCCTGGATCGCCGGCCAAAAGCGTCACCGAACCCGCAACGAGCCCGCCGCCGAGCACGCGGTCGAGTTCGCTGACTCCGGTGGAGTAGTGCCGGGTGATGCCGGGGTCGATCGAGGTGATCGGGACGGCGGGGGATGTGGGAGCGACGGACCGCCGGACCGAGCCGCCGACCGAGGACAGCACGGCTACCTCGTCGACCGTTCCCCACGTGCCGCAATTGGCGCAGCGGCCGACCCACTTGGGCGTGGCGTGCTGACACTCCGAGCAGCGGTACTGCGAACGTACTTTCGAACCGGCCACGCAGTGACAGTATCGGCTGACACCGACACTTCCGGTCACGACACCCGCTGCGGCCTAGTGGTGGCCGCCGGCCTCGCCGCCCTCGGCTTCCTGGGTCTCACCGGTCTGATCGCGGCGCGGTTCGTTACCCGCCGAGATCGGCACGGCGACGGTGGTTTCGCCGTTCTCGAAGTTGAACGTGAAGTCGTAGAGCAAACCGTTGGTGACCGGCTTCGTGAGCGAAACCTCAGCCGTGACGGCGTCAGCGGATTCGGCCTCCTCGACCGGCGCGATCTGCCCGTCGGGTTCGCCGACGAGGAGGACGCCACTCGCCGGGACGGTGCTGTCACCCGACAGGGTCACCTCGCCGACATCCGACGTGATCGACACGAGCTTGTTGTCGGCCTCGGGGGAGTCGTTGACCGCGACGAACAACAGCTCGACCGCGGAGCCCGGCTGGACGTAGTCGCCCTGCTGCGGGGCACGCAGGTGCACATTGCGCAGCGAGACCTCGCCGGCCTGGGCGTTTACGCCGTTGACCGCGGGCTCCTGGGTGGCTGTCTGGGAGACCTGCCCGGCACCACATGCGGTGAGTGCCACGGCGGCCAGGCCGCACGCGGCCAAACCGGCCGAGGCGCGGAATGTCAAGCGGTTCACTCAAGCCTCCTGAACTGGGTCGCCCATCTTCGACTATGCAGAGTAGTAGGTGGCGGTGATAGGCGGAATACGAGGGCTTGGTGGAGGGCCCGATCTGCGGTCGAACTTGTTCGGAACGTGTTTGCGCGGCGGTCTCTTTCAGGCCCGGCAAACGTGCTGTGGTTGCACGGTTTCGTCACCATGTCAACCCCTACTCTTCACCTGCAGTGCCCCTGACCTGCGCCGTTGGTCCGCGTGCGATCGAGGCCCGTGTTAGCATGGAGTAGCGAAAGGGGCTCGAATCAGATGATTTTTAAGGTCGGAGACACCGTCGTCTATCCACACCACGGTGCTGCGTTGATCGAGGCGATCGAAACCCGGACTATCAAAGGCGAGCAGAAGGAATATCTCGTCCTCAAGGTCGCCCAGGGGGATCTGACCGTTCGAGTACCCGCAGAGAACGCGGAGTATGTCGGTGTTCGTGATGTCGTGGGCCAGGAAGGTCTCGACAAGGTTTTCCAGGTGCTGCGTGCGCCGCACACCGAAGAGCCGACCAACTGGTCGCGCCGCTACAAGGCCAACCTCGAGAAGCTGGCCTCGGGCGACGTGAACAAGGTTGCTGAGGTCGTCCGCGACCTGTGGCGTCGTGATCAGGAGCGCGGCCTGTCCGCCGGTGAGAAGCGCATGCTGGCCAAGGCTCGGCAGATTCTCGTCGGTGAGCTCGCGCTGGCCGAGAACACCGACGATGCCAAGGCTGAGACCATCCTCGACGAGGTTCTGGCCGCCGCGTCCTGACACGCTGTGGCAACGGTTGCCGTCGTCCCGGCTGCCGGCTCTGGTGAGCGGCTCGGCGCGGGTCGACCGAAAGCATTCGTCAAATTGGGGGGTTCGCCCCTGTTGGAGCACGCCCTCGCGGGGCTTCGTGCTTCTGGGGTGATCGACCGGGTCGTGGTCGCGGTTCCGCCCGCACTGACCGACGAGTCGAAGCTCGTGTTCGGTGGCGACGCCGAAATCGTCGCCGGTGGTGCCGACCGGACGGAATCCGTGGGGCTGGCGCTGGCAGCGGCCGGCGATGCCGAATTCATCCTGGTGCATGACGCCGCGAGGGCGTTGACGCCGCCCGCCCTGATCGCCCGCGTCGTGCAGGCGCTGCGGGACGGGCATGCGGCAGTGGTTCCCGGCCTCCCGCTGGCCGACACCGTCAAAGCCGTCGACGCGAACGGTGCGGTGCTCGGCACACCGGAACGCGCCGGGTTGCGTGCCGTGCAGACTCCCCAGGGTTTTCACGCCGACGTGCTGCGCCGCGCCTATGGGCGCGCAGGTGCGGGTGGCGTGACCGACGACGCGTCGCTCGTCGAGCAGCTCGGCACCCCGGTGCAGATCGTGGACGGGGATCCGCTCGCGTTCAAGATCACCACCCCGATGGACATGCTGCTCGCCGAGGCAGTGCTGGCCAGGAACTCGTGATGCTGCCGAGGGTCGGGCTGGGAACCGACGTCCATCCCATCGAGGCGGGCCGGCCGTGCTGGCTGCTGTGCCTGCACTTCGACGACGCCGACGGCTGCGCGGGCCATTCCGACGGCGACGTCGCCGCGCACGCCCTGTGCGACGCCTTGCTGAGCGCTGCGGGCCTCGGCGATCTCGGGACGGTGTTCGGCACCGGGCGCCCGGAATGGCAGGGGGTGAGCGGCACCGACATGCTGCGTCACGTGCACGGATTGCTTCAGACAGCCGGTTATCGCGTCGGCAACGCCGCGGTGCAGGTGGTCGGTAACCGGCCGAAGGTCGGGCCGCGCCGGGAGGAAGCCCAGCGGGTGCTCTCGGGGTTGGTCGGCGCGCCGGTGTCGGTATCGGCGACCACCACCGACGGCCTCGGGCTCACCGGTCGGGGCGAAGGATTGGCCGCCATCGCGACCGCTCTGGTAATTCCCGCTGAATAGCCCGGTAAGCTGGCGCGTCGTGAGCGGAGCGAACGGTCGGCCGAAGTGACCGACACCGACCTACGTCTCTACGACACCATGGCCGGTGCCGTACGTGATTTCGTGCCGTTGCGGCCGGGCCACGCCTCTATCTACCTGTGCGGCGCGACCGTGCAAGGTCTGCCACACATCGGTCACGTCCGTAGTGGGGTTGCGTTCGACGTGCTGCGCCGCTGGCTGACCGCCAACGGCTACGACGTCGCGTTCATCCGCAACGTCACCGACATCGACGACAAGATCCTCAACAAGGCCGCCGATGCGGGCCGCCCGTGGTGGGAGTGGGCCGCGACCTATGAGCGCGCTTTCACGGCCGCCTACGAGGCGCTGGGAGTGCTGCCACCGTCGGCCGAGCCCCGCGCCACCGGGCACATCACCCAGATGGTCGAGCTCATCGAGCGCCTCATCGACAAGGGCCATGCCTATGCGGCGGGCGGCGACGTGTATTTCGACGTGTTGAGCCTGCCGAGCTACGGGGAGCTGTCCGGTCACCGGATCGACGACGTGCACCAGGGCGAGGGTGTGGCGACCGGCAAGCGCGATCAACGCGACTTCACGCTGTGGAAGGGCGCCAAACCCGGTGAGCCGTCGTGGCCGACGCCGTGGGGCCGCGGCCGTCCGGGTTGGCACACCGAATGTGTGGCGATGTGCGAGGCCTACCTGGGTGCTCAGTTCGACATCCACGCCGGCGGTATGGACCTGGTCTTCCCGCACCACGAGAACGAGATCGCTCAGGCAGTCGCGGCCGGTGACGGCTTCGCGCGGTACTGGCTGCACAACGGCTGGGTCACCATGGGCGGCGAGAAGATGAGCAAGTCGCTGGGCAACGTGCTCGCCATTCCCGCTGTGCTTCAACGGGTTCGGGCTGCCGAGTTGCGGTACTACCTGGGCAGTGCGCATTACCGGTCCATGCTGGAGTTCTCCGAGACCGCGCTGCAGGACGCGGTGAAGGCCTACACCGGCATCGAGGATTTCCTCCACCGGGTGCGCAACCGGGTCGGCAGCATCGCGGTGGGTGAGTGGACACCGAAGTTCGCAGCGGCACTCAACGACGACCTGTCGGTGCCGATCGCACTGGCCGAGGTGCACGCCGCACGGGCCGAGGGCAACCGGGCGCTCGACGCGGGCGATCACGCGGGAGCGATGGCTCAGGCCACCGCGATCCGGTCCATGATGGGCATTCTCGGCTGCGATCCGCTCGACGAACGCTGGGAGTCGCGCGACGAAACATCGGCTGCGCTGGCCGCCGTCGACGTTCTCGTGCAGTGGGCGCTGACCAGCCGGACCGAGGCCCGCGCAAACCGTGACTGGGCGGCGGCCGACGCGATCCGGGACCGCCTCAAAGAGGCCGGTATCGAGGTCACCGATACCGCCGACGGCCCGCAGTGGGCCCTACTCGATCGGGATATCAAGTAATGGCCGGAAATTCACAGCGCCGCGGCGCGATTCGCAAGTCCGGAACGAAGAAAGGGCCGCCGGTCGGGTCCGGCGGCGTACGCCGTCGTGGCCTCGAGGGCCGCGGCGCGACCCCGCCCGCGCACATGCGGCCCAACCATCCGGCCGCCAAGAAGGCGGCCAAGGCGGCCCGCCAGCAGCAGGGCCGCCCGCGCAAGACCGACGACACCGAACTCGTGCTCGGCCGTAACCCGGTGCTGGAGTGCCTGCGGGCGAAAGTCCCCGCGACCGCGCTGTATGTTGCGTTGGGCACCGACGCCGACGAGCGGGTCACCGAGGCCGTTCAGATCGCCGCAGACCGGGGCATCTCGATTCTCGAGGTACCGCGCACCGATCTCGACCGGATGAGCTCTAACGCACTGCATCAGGGCCTCGGCTTGCAGGTGCCGCCGTACAACTACGCCCACCCCGAGGATCTGCTCGCGGCGGCCAAGGCCGAGTCCACGCCCGCACTTCTGGTTGCCCTCGACAACATCTCCGATCCACGCAACCTCGGCGCGATCGTGCGTTCGGTGGCCGCGTTCGGCGGCCACGGTGTCGTGATCCCGCAGCGCCGTTCGGCCTCGGTGACCGCGGTGGCCTGGCGCACGAGCGCCGGCGCCGCGGCCCGCACGCCGGTAGCCCGCGCGACGAATCTCACCCGGACACTGAAGAGCTGGGCCGACGCCGGCCTGCAGATCGTCGGGCTGGACGCCGGCGGCGACACGACACTCGACGAACTCGACGGCACGGGCCCCATGGTCGTGGTGGTCGGCTCCGAAGGTAAAGGGCTCTCGCGTCTGGTCCGGGAGAACTGCGACGCGGTGGTGTCGATCCCGATGGCCGGGCCCACCGAGTCGCTCAACGCCTCGGTCGCCGCGGGCGTGGTACTCGCCGAGATCGCGCGCCAGCGCCGCGGCTAGGTCAGCCCTTGCGGGGCTTGCGCAGCGTGAAGCGGTCCACCGGTGTCGTCTCGCCGAACAGGCCGGTCACTGCGAAATACGTTGCCTGGATCGATGTCTCACCGCCAGGCGACCCCGGATCGACATCGAACATGACGAACCCGTAGGCGTTGTCAAGGTCGCGGAAGGCCGACCACGGCGCTGACTCCTCGACGTATCGCGGTTTGCGTTTCTTCAGCGCGGGGTCGGGTGCCTCGACCCCGGTGAGCACGCGGCAACGTCGTTCGGCGAAGAACATGCGGTTGGACGGTATCGACGTACCACCGCCACCGATTACGAGATGCACTGTGCCGCTGCCGTCTTCGACAGGATTCGGGGTCAGCGTGTCGGTCGGCAGCGTGCCGCGGACCGGGTGCGAGCGCTCGTAGTGATGCTCATGGCCGCACACCACCAGGTCCACGCCGTAGCGGTCGAACAGCGGCAGCCAGTTCTCGCGGATGCCGAGGTCGGCCCCGTTGGTCCGGTCGGCGGTCGACACCGCTGTCTGGTGCATGCAGACGACGATCCAGTCGATGTCGGCGTCGGCGCTGGTACGCTTCAATTCGCTTTCCAGCCAACGTCTTTGAGCTCCCCCGGAGTAGCCATGGACGTAGGAGTTGCCGCCGTCCTGGTAGCACACGTCGTCATTGTTGAGGCTGATCACCCGCACTGCACCGGCGGTGAACGCGTACCACATGCCGCGCAGCTCGGCGTCGGCTCCGGAATCGGGCAGCGCGAAGTAAGCCTGGTAGGCGCTGTAACCGATCGGGCCGTTGCCGAGCTCGTTCTCGTGGTTGCCTGCCGCTGGCATCCACGGCCGGTAACGCGCCGACCGGGAGTTGTTCTCGAACCAGTTCGACCACGTCCTGACGCGGTCGCCGGACAGGTTGGCATAGCACAGATCGCCGTTGACCAGATTGAACAACGGCCGCATCCGCTCGACCGCGCTGGTGATGTCACCAGCCGCGGGCGATCCGAGGCTGTCGCTGCCGAACGCGTCGGCGACCATCGCGTCCAGCGTCGGCGTCGACTGATCGCCAAAGCTGGTGAAGCGCAGTGCGGCCCGTCCTCGCGGCGCCGAACGGACGGTACCGAGTTCGGGATTCGCGCCGTCGTGCACGGCGGCGTAGACGTAGTCGGTGTCGGGCAGCAGGCCGGTCAGCCGGGCATGGTGCACGCGGATTTCGGTGCCCGACTGCGCATCGCGATAGGTGACGGTGTCGGCCGGTGCGGTTTCACCGAGGCCATCGCTCGGGGTGCCGAACATGACTCGCGGCTTGCCGACCGCGACGTCGGTATGCCACGACACCACCACCTCGGATGCGGCATCCGCGCCGTACTGCAGGTGCAGACCGCTCACTCGCGGTGCGCCGCTGCGGTCTTCGCGCTGCCACAGGTCCGGCCCGCTCGTGGTGGCCCGCACGATCTCGTCAGCGGCGACGCCGACGCCCGCCCCCAGTATCGCGGTGGTGCTACCCGCCAATAGCAACGTTCGTCTGCTCACGCCGGAGTTGTCGGTCACCTGCGCCGTGCTACCCGGTCAACACGAACGGCGCGGCACGGCCAAGTGAACAGAGTCGGCACCGCAGAACCGACCGCGGCCGTCCGACCGCTGTTCGTGTCGGCGTAACCCATGGCTAGACATGGCCCGTGGACGATGTGTGCGTGAAGACACAGGTCCGCGTCGAGCCGCCGGACTCGACGATCACGCTGTCGTACCGCGGCCGGTTCGGATTCGGCATCGACCAATGGGCGTATGTGCCGTTCGACGTCCCGGAAGGGGTGCGGCGGATCGACGTCAGCACGGTCCACAGCCGCTTCTCCCTTGGCGCCGTCGTCAACAACGTGCTCGATCTCGGCATCTTCGGCCCGGCGGGCCACGAGCTGGGGAACATCGCAGGCTTCCGCGGCTGGTCCGGCGGCGCGCGCAGCGAATTCAGTCTGTCGGCCAGCCATGCGACACCCGGCTATTTGCCGGGTCCGATCGATGCCGGCCGCTGGATGCTGGCCTTCGGGCCCGTCGTGCTCAACCCGTTGGGCATGACGTGGCAGGCCGACATCGCGTTGAGCTGTGGCGTCACGGGCTTGCAGCGCCCGCAAGCCGACCCGGCCGCCCCGACGGACCGCGCTGCGGGCTGGTACCGGGGCGATCTGCACCTGCACACCGTCCATTCCGACGGCAGATACCGGCCCGCTGAACTGGCGGCCGTCGCGCGCACGGCCGGGCTCGATTTCATCGTGTCGACCGACCACAACACGAACTCGGCGAACCGGGTGTGGCCCGAATGCGACACCGAGGGCCTGGTCGTGGTCGGCGGCGAAGAGGTGACCACCCGCCACGGACACTGGCTGGCCGTGGGGCTGGGCCCACGCGACTGGGTCGATTGGCGCTACACGCCGTCCGACAGGGTGTTTCGGCGTTTCGCGGCTGAGGTCCGGGCGGACGGCGGGTTCGTTGTCGCCGCGCACCCCGCTGTGCCGGTGCCGGGATCGGCGTGGGAGTTCGGGTTCGACGACGTCGACGCGATCGAGGTGTGGAACGGCGCCTGGAACGTGGATGACGAGGCTTCCCTGCGCATTTGGCACCGACTGCTCCGCCGCGGACGCCGGGTCGTCGCGGTCGGGGGCAGTGATTCGCATGGTCCCCATCAGCCGGTGGGGCGTCCGCAGACCGTCGTGCGTGCTGAAGGTTCGTCGGCGGCCGATCTCGTCGCCGCGCTGCGGCGCGGCCGCTGCTATCTCGCCGAGTCCAGCGCGGTGCAGTTGACCCTGACAGCGAGTTGCACGGTGGGCGGGCACATTCTCGCTGCCGGTCCGGGTGACACGTTGCCGGTGGCTCCCGGCGCCGCGGACGTCACGGTGACAGCCGCGGTGAGCGGTGCCCCGAACACCAGGATGGCGATCATCACGGGTGCCGGACGCGTCGCCGATGTGCGCATCGATCAATCCGGCGCGGGCTCGATTCGGTGGACCGGATCCGGCGATTCGATGCGTTTCGTCCGGGCCGAGGTACGTCGCCGCGCGGTCCCGCGACCGATGGTGGCGTTGACGAATCCCGTGTGGCTGCCTGCGATCGTTGAGCGCGGCTAGACGCCGAATATCCGCAGACCCGCCCACAAGCCGAGAACCGCTGCCACGAGAGTCAGCGGCACCGTACACAACCCGACGACGCTGAACTCGGTGAACGGGGCGCGCAATCCATTGCGGTGCACGACGTCGCGCCACAGCAGATTCGCCAGCGACCCGACGTAGGTGAGGTTCGGCCCGATGTTCACCCCGATGAGCACGGCGAGGATCGCGCCAGGGCCGGACGCCGCGACCAGTGGTAGCAACACGAGGACCGCTGGCAGGTTGTTGACCGCGTTGGACAGCACCGCGGCGACGGCGGCCAACCCGAGCAGGGCCGGAAGCGAGTTGCCGACAGGCAGCACATCCCGCATCACGTCGTCGAGGCCGTGCAGCATGACCGCGTCGACGACGATGCCGAGGCACAGCACGAACGCCAGGAACGGCAGGTTGACCGCGCGCACGATTCCGGTGACGGTGCTGCGGCCGCTGCCCAGGCTGCGTGTCCCCAGCACGACCGCCCCGGCGAGCGCCGCCCACGCGGGGGAGTGGCCCAGTAGCGACGTGACGACGAATCCGGCCAGAGTGGCTGCCAGCACGGCGAGCACGAACACCGGTATCTCGGGCGCGGGTGGCGCCGCGGCAGGCTTGGTGGCCTTCAACTCGCGGCGGAAATACCACCGCAGGATCAGGAACTCGACGGCCAGCGCCGCGAGCCACGGCAGCGACATGACCGCGGTGAACTGGATGAACGAGATGCCCGCCGTCGTGAAGGCCAGCAGGTTGGTCAGATTGGACACCGGAAACACCAGCGACGCGGTGTTCGCCAGATGGGCGCTCACGTAGGCGTGCGGCCGCGCCGGGACCGACATCGCACGGGCGCTCGCGAGCACAACGGGCGTGAGCAGCACGGCTGTCGCGTCGAGACTCAACGCGGCGGTGGTCGCGGCGGCGATCAGGAACACCATCGACATGAGCCGGCGTGGGTTGCCGGCGCTGGTCCGCGTCATGAGCGTCCCCGCGGCGTGAAAGAGCCCCTCCTTGTCACAAATGTGCGCGAGCACGAGAACCGCGGCGAGAAATCCCACGACCGGCAGCAGCCTGGTCACCTCATCGGTGGCCTGCTCGACAGTGATCGAGCCGACCGCGATCAACAGGCCCGCCGCCGGAACCGCCACCGCGGCCTCTGGCCAGCCTTCCGGCCGAGCCAGCGCGAACACCAGAACGACGGCCAGCAGCACCACCGCCAGAATCACGTGGCAGATCCTTTCGGCCAGTCGAACATTCGGTGACTATTCGCACGGTCGCCCCGTGCGGTCCCGACCGTACCGGCCGGGGTGGATAGCGTGGTCAACCATGCGTAGGGCTGCCTCGTTACTCATGCTGTTCACACTGGCCGCCGCCTTCCAGTCTGTCCCGCAGGCAGCCGCCGCGCCCGACGGGTTCGACCTGCAGTCCCATCGGGGCGGCCGCGGCGAGACCACCGAAGAGTCGTTACGGGCGTTCGCGAAGTCACTCGAGCTGGGCGTCAGCACCCTCGAACTCGACATCGTGCTCACCAAGGACCGCCAGCCGCTGGTGTGGCATGACCCGGTCATCGAGGCAACGAAATGCTCTGACACCGCGCCCGCGTTCCCCGGTGACCCCATGTATCCCTACGTCGGCAAATTGGTGCACGACCTCACGCTCGATCAGGTCCGAACACTCGACTGCGGCAAGCTGCTGTCCGGCTACCCGGACGCCGAAGTGGTGCGCGGCAACAAAATCGCCACTCTGCCCGAGGTATTCGCGCTCACCGACTCCTACCGGGCCGATGTCCGTTTCAACATCGAAACGAAGATCGAGGCCGACAAGCCCGAAACATCAGCCGGCCCACAAGAATTCGTCGACGTGATCCTGGCCGCTGTCCGTGCCGCGGGCAAAGCGGGCAGAGTCGACATCCAGAGTTTCGACTGGCGCACACTGCCGTTCGTGCAACAGGCCGATCCGTCGATTCCGCGGGTCGCCCTGTGGGACGAGACCACGTGGGTTCCCGATTCGCCATGGCTGGCCGGGGTCAATCCGGCCGTGGTGGGCGATCCCATCGCAGGTGCAATGCTGGTGGGGGCCAATGTGCTCTCGCCCAACTACAGCCTGGTCACCGATCGCGCGTTCGTCGACCGGGCACATGAATTGGGGCTGAGGGTGATTCCGTGGACCGTCAACGACGTCGAGACGATGCACGCCCTGATCGGGTTGGGAGTCGACGGGATCATCACCGACTACCCGACCCGGCTGCGGTCGGTGCTGGCCGAGCTGGGCATGCCGCTGCCGCCTGCGTATCACCGGGTCAGCTGAACACCCACGGGTCGCTCGCCTCCCACAGCGTGGGTAGGTGCAGTGCGACACCGTCCTGTTCGGCCAACCGCGTCAGCACCCGCATCGAGACGTCCAGATCGTCGCCGGCGTAGGGCAGCGCGCGCAGCGGCTTGTGCAGTGGCCGGAAGAAGTCGTCCCAGTGGATGAGCACGACGCGCCGCGCGCCGACGGCCCGGACGGTCTCGGTCCAGTAGTCGTGCAGATAGTGCTCGGGCTGCAGGCCCAACTGTCCCACGCCGAGATAGACGACGTCGGCACGTTGGCCGGCCAGCGCGCCCGCGACGGCGCCGGCACTGCCGACGATCAGCAGGCGCCGGTCGCTGTCACGGTGATGGATGAGCGTCGACCAGGCCTCACCGCATTTGTAGGCCGAGGCTTTGACGGGCGGCACCACCGGTTCGGAGATGATGCCGGGAAACCGGTCGGGCGGACAGTGTTCGGACTCGAAGAGCGTCACGTCGTAGGCGCCGAGCGGAACCGGTTCACCGGGGGTCACGGTGACGAGTCGGTCGGCAGGCAGGCCGCCCCCGCGACCGACCTGTGCGGCCGAGGCTCCGCCCACGAGCTGTGCACCGGTGCGTGCGGCGACCACCGCCGAATCCATCGCGTGGTCGAAATGGGTGTGTACCGGCAACACGGCGGCGAGGCGCTGCACGCCCAGCCGGCCCAGGCAGCCGTCGATGCGGGGCAGTGACGACGCGACTTTCCCGAAGCCAACGGCCAAGAGCGCGGGCCGCGAGAAAAAGCCGTCGGTCAGGACGGCCGACGAGCCGTCATCCACCAGCAGCGTGGTGACCCCCGCCCAGGTGACTGTGACCGGGGACTGCGCGGTTGCCGCCGGCGCATCGAAAAACCGTGCGTAGGACGCCAGGTCGGGCCTGCCGGGTTTGAGCCGCATGGCCCCACCATAGAGGCGCCTATCCGTAACGCCTGCGGAACTTCTCCACCTGCCCGGCGGAGTCGATATGCCGTGCCGAGCCGGTCCAGAACGGATGCGAGTCGCTGGTGACGTCGACGACGATCAACGGCAGCGTCTGTACGCCCTGCGGCGTGGGCCATTCCACGGTGCGCGTGCTGGTCGCGGTCGACCGGGTGAGGAACTGCTTGCCGGTGGCCGCGTCCTGGAACACGACGGGGTGGTAGTCGGGGTGAATTCCTGGCTTCATTGCTGTTCTCCTTGTTGGCGGCCCGGTGCGGCGGTCTCGCCTGCTCCGGGTTGGTCGTCGCACGGGTCTTCGTGCCAGTCCCCGAACGGGTCGGGGTAGTGCTCCCATTCGCCGGGCCTGCCGAGTTCGTCGTCGGTCAGCAGGGCGCCGCGCAACGCGTCGACGATGTCGTCGGGCCGTGCCCCGCAGATCAGGACGGTCAGCGATACGTGACGATCGCCGAACCGGTCGTCCCAGTCGATGGCGGCCATCGCGAGCCGTTCGGGGTCGACGTAGGCCCGCTCGCTGGAATCCATTGCCGCCAGCCACTTTCCGGCGTTGCTGAAATGCATCCCACCGCCCGCGGATTCGATCCACATGACGTCAGTGGGCCGGTTCGCGAGCCAGGCCCGGCCACGGGTGCGCACGACTCCGTCGAGTAGCAGGTCGATGGCCGCGTGCAGACGTAGCGGATGAAACGGCCGTCTGGCAGTGAATTCGACGATCCCGACCTCGCCGTCGCGGTCGAGTGGGGGCTCACCGGCCAGCAGCGGATCGTGCGGAGAGGCGGCGCGGCCACGCCGGCTGTCGGGTTCGAGGTGCGCGAGTGCCATCTCGACGCGGTCGGAGCCGACTGTGATGCGGGCCCGCGGTGCGAGCCGGCGCAGCACCGCCAGGGTGGTGGCCTCGGGCTCGGTGAGCACCAGTACGTCGGCGAACTCGGCCTGGCCGACCACCACCTGCGCGGCAGTGCGGCCGTCATCGAGTTCGTCCTCCCCGACGGCTTGATGCAGCCACAGTGTGGTGTCGATACAGCTGACGACCGCCTCGATACTCACGTCGCGTGCCGCCGGTCCGTTGATGTAGCCGGGGCCGACACACACGTGGATGTTGTCGATCGCCCAGCACACGGGCTCGGGTTCGAGCCAGGGCATCAGTTGCACGACGATGCGCGTGACGTCGCTGCGCCGGTGCAGGCGGCGGAGGAGTATGAGCAGGTCGTCGCGCACCGTGCAGGACACGCAACCATGGGCCAGTTCAAGCGGCCAATCCGACGTGTCGGCCGCGGTACCCACCGTGCGCAGCACCACCTGGCCGTCGTAGGTGTGGCGGACCAACACGGTCCCCGGCTTGCGGCTCAACTGCTCGACAACGCGGTCGGTGTCGCCCTGGCCTGCGACCAGCACAACGGGGGTTCTCACCTGGCCTCCCGATTAGCTAATGAAAACGATTATCATTATGTTTAAGTCACCGTACCTCGAGACGAAGGAGATTCAATGTCGGCCCACTGCCAAGTAACCGGGCGAGCGCCCGGCTTCGGCAACACGGTGTCGCACTCACACAAGCGGAGTAGCAGGCGCTGGAACCCGAACATCCAGAGCAAGACCTACTACCTGCCGAGTGAGGGCCGCCGGGTGCGGCTGCGGGTCAGCGCCAAGGGCATCAAGGTGATCGACCGCGACGGCATCGAGGCAGTCGTCGCCCGGCTGCGCAGGCGAGGGGAGAAGATCTGATGGCGCGCACCGACATTCGGCCGATCGTGAAGCTGAAATCCACTGCCGGAACCGGCTACACCTACGTGACGCGCAAGAACCGGCGCAACGATCCGGACCGGATCGTGCTGAAGAAGTACGACCCGGTGATCCGCAAGCACGTCGACTTCCGCGAGGAGCGCTGATGGCCAAGGTGTCCAAGATCGTCAAGAACGAGCAGCGGCACAAGCTGGTCGAGCGCTACGCCGAACGGCGGGCCGAGCTCAAGGAGATCATCCGGAATCCGGCGAGCACGAGAGAACAACGGGCCGCGGCGGTTTCGGCGTTGCAGCGACTTCCGCGTGACTCAAGTCCGGTGCGGCTGCGCAACCGCGACTCCGTGGACGGCAGGCCGCGCGGCCACCTGCGTAAGTTCGGGCTCTCCCGGGTTCGGGTCAGGGAGCTCGCGCATCGCGGCGAGCTGCCCGGCGTGCGGAAGTCGAGCTGGTAAATGGCCAAGAAGACTCCGCGAAAGCGCACGCCCGCAATTGAACTCAAGAAGCCGAGGCGCAATCAGCTCAAGGCTCTCGGCGTCACACACGTCGACTACAAAGACGTCCAACTGCTGCGGACCTTCATCAGTGAGCGGGGCAAGATCCGCTCGCGGCGGGTCACCGGGCTCACCCCACAGCAACAGCGACAGGTTGCCACGGCGATCAAGAACGCCAGGGAGATGGCACTGCTGCCGGTGGCGGGCACCCGCTGACGGCCGTCAATAGGCGTATGGGTGGGGTGGCGGATCGGTCCGTGACACGTTGTGCACGGTTATCGTGGGTATCGTGCGGCCAGTCGAATCGCTCTGTCCGGCAGGCACTTTGCCCTCCACACTGATCCAGGTGTTCTCGGGGTAACTCGCGACGTCGGCGGCCGCTGGTCCCGACAGCCGGATGCGGGCGAGTTGCGCATCGGCCGCACAACAGATGATCACCACGCGCGCCAGATCGGTGCGGTCGCCGTCGCGCATCGTGAATCCCGTGACGGTGATCGTGCGGTCGTCGAGCGTGCCTGCGGTGTCCTGTGCGACGCGGATGAGCACGTCGGGCAGTGAGACCTCCGGGGCGCGTCCGTCCGGCAGCGGCGGAAACGGTCTGCGCAGCACATCGGTCGACACCTCGGTCACCGATGCAGCCTCCGGGCGGATCGCGGGCGGTACCACGAAGGCCAGCAGGGCGATCGGGATGAGCAGTAGCCAGGCGACACCCGGTCGATGGTGGTGATCGTGGCCGTCGGCGTGGCCGCGGATGTCGCGCACGATCGCCGCGAGCGCGAGTGCGATCAACAGCACCGCGGTGGCGACCAGATAGGGCAGCAGGGACGGTTTGACATAGCGCGTGTAGGCGCCGGTGGCGGCGATGATCGCGGTGCTGACGCCGATCAGCAGTAGCAGGGCGTTCTCGGTCTCGCGGCTCACTGCGGCCCCAGCACGATCAGTCCGACCGCCGTGGCGACCAGCGTTGCCACCACGAAGGTCGCAGGCGCGAAACGGATTGCGAAGGCCCGGCCGAACATTCCGACCTGCATCGCGAACAGCTTGACGTCGACGGCAGGTCCCACGACCAGGAACACCAGGCGGGGCAGCAGCGGCAGCATCGTCAGGCTCGCCGCTACGAATGCGTCGGCCTCCGAGCAGAGCGCGAGCACCACGGCCAGGACTGCCATGGTGATCACCCCGAGCACGATCTGGCCGGCAAGGTGTTCATAGACCCAGCCCGGTACCAGCACGTGCAGTGCAGCGGCGGCGGCCGCGCCGACAACCAGGTACGAGCACGCGGACAGGAAGTCGTGCCTGGCCGCCTCGGTGAACACCGCCCACCGCGGACCGTCGCCGCCATGGAGTTCGGGCAGCCGTCGGCTGATCCACTCGGGCCTGCCGAACCGGGCCCAGGCCGCACCCATGATCAGTGCGGTGAGCAACGATGCCGCACACCGGGCGGCCACGAGCTGCGGATGGCCGGGGAAGGCGACGGCCGTAGCCACCAGCACCACCGGATTGATCGCCGGTGCGGCGAGCATGAACGTCAGTGCCGCCGCCCCCACACCGCCTTCGCCGAACAGCCTGCGCGCCACCGGCACCGAACCGCATTCGCAGCCCGGTAGTGCGGCGCCGCCGAGACCGGCCGCCAGGATCGCCGCACCGGTGCGCTCGGGCAGCCAGCGGGCCAGCCGGTCCGGCGTCACGAACACCGCGATCAGCCCGCTGATCACCACGCCGAGCGCCAGGAACGGCAGCGCCTGGACGAACACGCCACAGAACACCGTGGCTCCGGTCGCCACATCCGGCGTGCCTTCCACGAATGCGCGCAGCGTGCTACCCGCGAGTGCGAGCGCGATGATCCCGACGACGAGTATCTGCATAGAACTCGGCCGCAATCTCGATACCGCCGAATCCGTGGCCACGCGGCCATGATGCCAGGAGCGTTTGGGAATCGGCCCGCGCCGCGGCAGGCAGTCGACAATCATTTTCACTAGTTGGCGTTAGGCTTGGCGAATGGTGTGGCATGGCTTGCTGGCAAAGGCCGCGACGACAGTGGTAACGGGTGCAGTCGGGGTCGCTGCGTATGAGGGACTTCGTAAAGCGGTCGCGAAAGCGCCCGTTCGTGAAGCGGCGGTGACGACGACCGCATGGGCGTTGCGTGGAGCACGCAAGGCCGAAGAAGGAGCGGAGTCCGCTCGGTTGAAGGTTGCCGATGTGATGGCTGAGGCGCGAGAACGGATCGGCGAGGAAGTGCCGCCGCCTGCCGTGGGTGACGCCGAACATTTGCACGACCACTGAGCCCGTGGCGAGCCTCACGGTGGTGTCCGATGCCGCGGGCCGGATGCGTGTGCGCGCTCCGTGGTTGCGCGGCGATGCGGTGCGGGCGGTTGCGGTCGAGGACGCCGTCGACCAGGTAGCGGGCGTGCGTGCGGTACACGCCTTTCCGCGCACCGCATCGGTGGTGGTGTGGTACTCGCCGAAGCGCTGCGATCGTGACGCGGTGCTGTCTGCCATCACGACGGCTGCCGAGGTGGCGCGACACCTGGTGCCCGTCCGTACGCCGCGCTCCGCCGACGTCCACAACGCCGACATCGTCCGGATGGCGATCGGTGCTATCGCCTTGGCATTACTGGGAATTCGCCGTTACGGGTTCGCGCGTCCCCCGCTGCTCGGGCCGACCAGCCGCACCTTCGCCACCGGGGCAACCATAATCACCGGCTATCCGTTCCTGCGTGGGGCATTGCGCACTCTCGCCGGTCGCCGCGCCGCCGGAACCGATGTGCTGGTGTCGGCGGCGACCGTGGCCAGCTTGGTGCTGCGGGAAAACGTCGTGGCACTCACGGTTCTGTGGTTGCTCAACATCGGCGAATACCTCCAGGACCTGACGTTGCGGCGAACCCGTCGCGCCATCGCCAACCTGCTGCAGGGCACGCAGGACACGGTATGGCTGCGGATGTCCGATGGGACTGAGGTCGAGGTCGGCGTCGACACTGTGCGCATCGGCGATGAGGTGGTCGTCCACGAGCAGGTGGCGCTCGCCGTGGACGGTGTGGTCAGTCAAGGCGAGGCGATCGTCGACCAGTCTGCGATCACCGGGGAGAACCTACCGGTCGCAGTGACGGCCGGTAGCAAGGTGTTCGCCGGGTCGGTCGTGGTTCGTGGCGAGCTCGTGGTCAGGGCAGAAGCGGTGGGGCGGCACACGACGATCGGCCGGATCATCACCCGCGTCGAAGAGGCGCAACATGATCGTGCACCCATCCAGACGGTCGGCGAGAACTTCTCGCGACGCTTCGTCCCTGCCTCGTTCCTGCTTTCGGCCGCGACACTCGTCGTGACCCGGGATGTGCGGCGGGCGATGACGATGCTGCTGGTGGCCTGCCCGTGCGCCGTGGGGCTGGCGACACCGACGGCGATCAGTGCCGCGATCGGCAACGGCGCGCGCCGCGGCATCCTGATCAAGGGCGGTTCGCATCTGGAGCAAGCCGGCCGGGTTGACGCGGTGGTGTTCGACAAGACGGGCACGTTGACGATCGGCCGTCCGATCGTCACCAACGTCGTTGCCTTCCACAAGGATTGGGAGCCCGAGCAAGTTCTGGCCTATGCCGCCAGCTCGGAGATCCACGCTCGTCATCCGCTGGCCGAGGCGGTGATCCGGTCGACGCAGGAACGCCACATCGTGATACCGCCGCACGAGGAGTGTGAAGTCCTCGTCGGGCTGGGAATGCGCACCAGGGCCGACGGTCGAACACTTCTGCTGGGAAGTCCGTCGCTGCTGAGCAAGGAAAAAGTGCGGGTGACCAAGCGTGCCTCGGAATGGGTGGACAAGCTGCGCAAGCGTGCGGAGACGCCGCTGCTGCTCGCGGTCGACGGCAAGCTGATCGGCCTCATCAGCCTTCGAGATGAGGTCAGGCCAGAGGCTTTCGAGGTGTTGAATGCCCTGCGTGCGACGGGCGTGCGCCGCATGGTGATGTTGACCGGCGATCACCCGGACGCCGCGGCCGCCGTCGCCGAGGAGCTCGGAATCACCGAGTGGCGTGCCGAGGTGATGCCAGAGGACAAGCTCGCAGTGGTACGCGAGCTTCACGACGAGGGGCACACCGTCGCAGTCATCGGCGATGGTGTGAACGACGCACCGGCGCTCGCAGCAGCCGACATCGGTATCGCGATGGGTCTTGGCGGCACCGACGTCGCAGTCGAAACCGCTGATGTCGCGCTGGCGAGCGACGATCTACGACGGCTGCTCGACGTGCGCGACCTCGGGGGCCGTGCCGTGGATGTGATCCAGCAGAACTATGCGATGTCCATCGCGGTGAACGCCATCGGCCTCGTCATTGGGGCCGCCGGCGCGTTGTCGCCGGTGCTCGCCGCGGTACTCCACAACGCGTCCTCGGTTGCGGTGGTGGCCAACAGCGCTCGCCTTATTCGGTATGAGTTGACTCCAACTGAGCCCGGCGGCGGCGCACGGCGATCACGTGGTCTGTCACCGTAGCGACCTGCCCTTGCGGGCCGGTGGCTTCCTTCTCGATCGCGGCCACGCGCAGCCGATCCCATTGACCGTCATCGAGTTCCAGCGAGTCCAGAACCTCATCGGGTGACAAGAACCGATGTTCGGGGATATCCCATGACCACGGTGCCGCAGAGCCATGGTCGACGATCAGTAGAAGTCCGCCCGGAGCGACGGCCTCGGCGGCACGCCGCAGGATCTGTGGGCGTTGCAGCCGGACCGGGGAATGCAGGTACTGCGCTGACACGAGGTCGAACGTGCCGGTCGGGAAACTCTCGCTCAGGTCGTGGCGCTGAAAGTCGATCACACCGTCGACGTGAAGTTCCCGCGCGCGGTGTGCGGCGAGTTCGAGGGCGCGGGATGCGACGTCGACCGCGACGACTTGCCAGCCCCGCTGGGCGAGCCATATCGAGTCGCCGCCTTGGCCACAGCCCAGGTCCAGGGCACGTCCCGCCGACAGGGTCGATGCCAGCTCGGTGAGGTGCGGGTTGACCCGACCACTCCACGACTGGCCGGTGTTTCCATAGACGGTTTCCCAGAACTCCTGCGGATCGCCGGCCGGGTCGTAATCCGGTGTGGCAGTTCGGCTTGGTTGAACGTCACGCTGCATGTGTCCATCGTCATGATCCCCGCAGCCGGGTGCAAGTCGGTTTGCCGAGTCGGCAAATAATGGCTTTATGTCAAAGACGCAACACCGATGTCCAGTGGTCGATTGCCGGTGATGGGGCGGTAGTCGTGTCGCCGGTGATGACGGCGATGAGCGCATGGGATACGCCGCCTAATCCGATCCCCGTGGCGTGTGCCGCGCCGACGATCGCCTGCAGTGCCTCACGCTGTGTGCAGCGGCGAATGCCCATGTACGCGCCCAATGCAAGGTCGATCTCGCGGCGAGAGAATTGATCGCTGCTCACCGGTTCAGAAAGGTATCCACTTGTCAGATACCCAGTTTCAGAGATGCGCCGGCATCGACGAAGAGCTGCTGCCCGGTGACGTAACGGGATTCATCGGAAGCGAGGTACACCACCGCGTGCGATATGTCTGACGGCTCGATGTAGGGGATCGGCATGGCCTGCATGTATGGGAAGGTGACCTCGGCGTCTTCACGGGTGGGTTCGGTCAGGTCGGGTCGAAATGTCTTGTACATGGCCGAGTTCTGCAACATGTCGGTGTCGACGTTGGTCGGGTGAATGACGTTGACCCGGATGTGTTGCGGGCCCAGCGTCAACGCCAATGAGCGTGTGTAGTCGCGGATCATCTTCTTGGCCAGGCCGTATCCGTCACCACCGGGCCCTTGTAGGCCGCCTTGCCCGTTGACGCCGCCGGCCTGGGGTACCAGGCCGGCCACGGAACCGGTGACGATGACCGACCCTCCGGCATCCAGGTGCGCAAGGCCGACATGGACGGTATTGACCACCCCGACGAAGTCGACATCGAAGGCATCGATGAAACCCTGGACGGGAATGTCGTTGCCGAGTGGGCAGATACCGGCGTTGGCAACGATGACGTGCAGGCCGCCCAGTTCGGCTACGGCGCCCGCGAGAAACGTCTTGAGGCCGGCCCGGTCCCGGACGTCGACCTGTGCGGAGATGGCGCGCCTGCCGGCCTTCTCGACAAGTCTGGCCGTCTCGTCGAGATCGGCAGCTGTCGCGAGCGGATACTGATTGCTGTCGATGTTCTCGCCGATGTCCACCAGAATGAGGTCGGCGCCTTCGTCGGCCAAATGCACAGCGTGGCTGCGGCCTTGGCCGCGCGCTCCACCGGTCACGAACGCGATCTTGTCGGCCAGTCGGCCCATGGTTCCTCCTCTCACCGGCCTCTAACGTGCTGTTGAAGCCCCGCGTTATTGAAAATCGTTTTCGACAAGGGTTGCGTGGCACTGTAGCGTGAAACCGGTCTATTGAAAACCATTACCGATAAGGGGTGCGATGCGTACTCCGGTGGTGCTCGTCTGCGGGCACGGGTGTTCCAATGGTGTCGCGGCCGCATTGGTGCAGGCAGCCGGCACTGTGGTGGTCAGCCATATGCCCGACGGACATGTGCTGCGTCGCCGGGTCAGCAAGCTGCGGGACAGTGAGTGTTACACCAGCGAATCGGTTCTCGAGCTTGCCGGCGGCTGCATCGACCGCGCGATCCGCGACGACGTGCTGGTGCTGTTGCGGCGGTTGTCCCGTCGGGCGGACGTCCGCCGCATCGTGCTGTTACTCGGACCGTGGGCCGAACCCGAGCGCATCTGCCACGCAATCAACCACGTGCCGGTGCATATCGGGGAGGGTTGCCCCGACGGACCCGCGGCCGGTGATGTTGTGATCAGCGCAGTGGTGACGTGCATCGACACCGACGTCTGGATGACCCATGCGACGAGCGACGAGGAAGTCGACGACTTCCGGCCGGTTGCCCAGGTGGTTGTCGGGCAGGTCGAGTTCGCCGACGTCCTGGTCTTGACCGAACTCGACGGTGTGACGCTGGCCGTGCTGCGCCGGCTGGCGCCGCGATGCCGAATCGCTTGGGAGCCTTCTCAAATCGAATCGGCGCTACGCGACCTCGATGCGTGGTCACGCCGCGGCGCCGACGTCGATCCCCATGAATCCCTGCTTGCCGGGCAGCCGCCGCTGACACCCGACTGCGACGTTTCGCTGGTCGAGTTCGTGGCGCAACGCCCGTTTCATCCCGGTCGGCTGCACACCGGGATTGACGTCCTATTGGACGGTGTCGTGCGGGCCCGCGGGCGGATCTGGCTGGCCAGCCAGCCGGACACGGTCATTTGGCTTGAGTCCGCCGGGCCGACCATGCGCATCGCGGACGTGGGGCGATGGCTCGCGGCGATGAGCGCGGCCGAACTCGCCACCGTCGGGGCCGAGCGTCAGGCGTTGGCCGCATCGCATTGGGACGACGAGTACGGCGATCGGCATGTGGCGATGACGGTGCTGTGTTGCGGGGCGATCCCCGAGGTGGTGGTCGAGACGCTGAACGCGGCCCTGCTGACCGGCGATGAGTTCGCGCGGCCCGAAGATTGGTGCAGCTACGACGATCCGTTCGGCGATTGGCGGGAAGTGCCCTGTGACGGGTTGGTCGGCTACGACGACGAGGGCGGGCTGCGCAGCCGCAGCGATCAGGAGCGACCGTGAAACCGGATCGCCGATGGGTCATGGCACCGCGCAGATGCTTGGCAACGGCAGGTCACTGCCTTAATATCTTCGTATGTCCGAAGATAAGAAGACATGCAGCTTTGGGCCGGAGAGTGCGTACGTGGATCTGGCCACTGAGGTGTTTCGGTTGCTGTCGGATCCGACGCGGATCAGGATCATCCTTGCGTTGCGCGACCATGGCGAACTGTCGGTGAACCGACTTGCCGAGATCGTGGGAAAAACGCCGACGACCACATCGCAGCATCTGGCGAAACTGAGGTGGGGGCGAATCGTGGGGGTTCGTCAGGATGGGACGCGCATGTTCTATCAGCTCGTCGACGATCGGGCGCGAGAACTGGTGGCGCTCGCGGTTTTTCAAGCCGAGCGGGTGCTGGAGGGCAGCTCCGCGCATGAGCGGGCGGGTGTGTCGCCGTCGGTGCCTGGCGAATTCGCCGACGAGGACAACGAAGCGTGACGGACTCACTCGGTGCTGCGCACGCCGGGTCACCGAGCCGTCGACGGTGGACGGGGAATCGACGCGAACTCCTGGACGTGCTCGGTAGCAGCGAGAACTTTCGCAGCGCGCAGCAGATCCACCGCGAGTTACGTCAGTACCGGTCGCTGCCGATCGGGCTGACGACGGTGTATCGCATCCTTCGATCCCTCGTCGACGATGAGATCGCCGAGACGCAGCGCGCTGAGGAGGGGGAGGTTCTCTACCGATTGCGTACGACGAACGAACATCGTCATTATCTGGTGTGCCGCCGGTGTGGGCGGGCGGTGGGTTTCACGGCGCCGGCATTCGAGGAGCACACCAGTCAGCTCGGCCGCCGGTCCGAATACACGGACATCACGCACTACTTCGACCTTTATGGGGTGTGTCCGAGATGCCGTGATACGCCGTCGGATACCGAGAGCGCCATCGCGTTGAATTGACATCCGCACACCTTATTGAAAATGATTGTCGACAAGCGTCACGCTGCGCGGTAACTTGGCGCAGTGCCCCCGCTGCAGCCGCCGGTCACCGTTCTCAACGCGGCGGGCGAGCTACTTCGCGTCGTATCGGCACCGGTCCGGATTGCGATTGTGTTGCAACTGAACGGTTCTCCCCGCTGTGTCCATGAGCTCGTCGACGCCCTGCACACCCCGCAGTCACTTGTGAGCCAGCATTTGCGCATTCTCAAGGCGGCCAGGGTGGTAGCCGGTGAACGTGTCGGGCGGGAGGTGAAGTATCGCCTCGTCGACGATCATCTGGCTCGCATCGTGATTGCGGCGGTCGTCCACGCTGCCGAGGATCCGGCGGCCCGCTACGAACCGACTTGAGTGAACGCAGCCAACTCAACCCCGTCTGCGACAAGCCGCTCGCGCACGGTCGTCGCGATCTGCACCGCACCCGGCGAATCGCCGTGTACGCAAATAGATTCCGTGGTGATCGGAATGGTGGTCCCGTCGATCGCGGTCACCTCGCCCGACGTCACCATGCTGCTGACGCGTTCGGCGATCTCGCCCGGGTCGTGCAACACGGACCCCGGTTCACGTCGTGACACCAGGGTGCCGTCGGGCCGGTAGGCCCGGTCGGCGAAGGCCTCGGCGACCGTGCGCAGGCCACGGGCGGACGCCTCGGCGAAGAACACCGAGCTCGACAAGCCGAGCACCGGCAGCCCCGCATCGACCGCAGACACCGCGGCCACGACCGCGGCGGCCTGCTCGCGATGGCTGACGATCGTGTTGTACAGCGCCCCATGCGGTTTCACGTAGGCGACGGTCGTACCGGCGGCATGTGCAATCGCCTGCAACGCGCCGATCTGGTAGATGACGTCGGCGGTCAGATCCTCGGGTGTGATGTCGATGAAGCGCCTGCCGAATCCGGCCAGGTCGCGGTAGCTGACCTGCGCGCCCACAGCCACGCCGCGCTGCGCCGCGGTCCGGCACGTGCGCAGCAACAGCGCCGGGTCTCCGGCATGGAAACCGCACGCGACGTTGGCGCTCGTCACCACGCCCAGCATGGCCTCGTCGTCGCCGAGCTGCCACACTCCGAAGCTCTCGCCGAGATCGGCGTTGAGGTCGACGGTGGTCATCAGCCCGGCCAGCCGTTCTCGGATACGAACTCGGGCAATGGCCGGCCGACGGTCCAGTGCTCGATCTCCAGCACCGGACGGTCCGGGAACTCCGGGACCGGGCCGAGGCAGAGGATCGCGACCGGCTCGGCGTCATCGGGCATGTCCAGCAGATGCGCGAGCGGGCGCGGCTCGAATATCGACACCCACCCCATGCCGAGCCCTTCGGCGCGCGCGGCCAGCCACATGTTCTGGATCGCGCACGACACCGAGGCCAGATCCATCTGCGGCAGCGTGCGGCGGCCGAAGACGTGGCGCTCCCGGCCCTCACCGAGTGCGACGACGAGCAGTTCCGCGCAGTCGAGGATGCCCTCGACCTTGAGCGCCAGAAACTCCTCGCCGCGCGGGCCGAGCGCCTCCGCGGTGTGGGCGCGTTCCTCGTCGACGAGCGCGTGGATCTTGGTGCGCAGCGCGGCGTCGGTGACGCGGATGAACCGCCACGGCTGCATCAGGCCGACACTCGGCGCGGCGTGCGCGGCCTGCAACAACCGGCCGAGGACGTCGGCGGGAACCGTGCTGTCGGGCACGAATCGGCGCATGTCACGGCGCTCGGTTATGGCCCGGTAGACGGCCTGCCGTTCGGCGGGGCTGAAGGCATGTCGAAGCACAGCTTGAGCCTATCGCCGCCGCGAAAGTGGTCAGGTCGATGTGGTGGTCGAATCGGGCGTGCGCATCCGGATCGTGTGTCGCGGCGACGACGGTGGTGCCCGACGCGGCTAGCCGGTGAAGTTGGCGGTAGACCGTTTCGGCGCTGTCGGCATCGAGGCCCGCGGTCGGTTCGTCGAGCAGCAGGATGGGTGCTTGCTGGGCGAACGCCTGGGCGAGCAGCGTGCGTTGCCGCTGCCCGCCGGACAACTCGCCCAGCCTGCGGTGGCGAAGCCCGTCGAGTGCCAGTTCGTCGATCCAGTAGTCGACGATGTCGCGATCGGCCCGCGTCGCGCGGCGCAGCAGGCCGAGCCTGCGCCAGCGGCCCATCGCGACCACCTCGCCGACCGTGATGGGAAACGTTTGCGCGACCTGGTCGCGCTGCACGGCCAACGCGATGTCATCGGCCCCGGCCAGGTCGACCGAGCCGTGTTGGGGGCGCAGCAATCCGGCGATCAGGCCCAGCAACGTTGATTTGCCGGATCCGTTGGGCCCGGCGATGGCGGTGGTTGCGCCGCCGGCGAACTCGACCGTGAGATCGGTGAGAACCTGAGTTCGGTTGTAGCCGAACGTCACTCGGTTCAGCCGGATGGGATGCAAGCCAACTCCTTGTTGAAAATGGTTTTCATTGATGATAAGAGTTTAGCCGTGCTGAACTGGTTGGGTGCACCGTTCGGCTCCGAGGTCGTCGTGCGTGCGGCGGTCGCGGGGTCGGCGGTGGCGTTGATGTGTGCGATCGTCGGCACGTGGGTCGTGTTGCGCGGCTCGGTGTTCCTCGGCGACGCGATGTCGCACGGGATGCTGCCGGGCGTCGCGCTGGCCTCGGCGGTCGGCGGGAATCTGTTCGTCGGCGCGCTGATCGCCGCGCTCGCCATGGCATACGGTGTTGCGGCGCTGAGCCGTTCGTCCAGGTTCTCCTCGGACACCAGTATCGGTCTGCTGCTGGTCGGCATGCTGGCCGTGGGCGTCATCGTGGTGTCGCACTCGAGCACGTACGCGGTTGATCTGACCGCCTTCCTGTTCGGCGATGTGCTTGGCGTGCGGCCACGCGACATCGCGGTGCTCGGTGCCGCGCTGGCCTTCATCGCCGCGGTCGCATTCGTGGGCCGTCGGGCCTTCGTCGCGGCGACGTTCGACGTCCGCAAGGCGGCCACCCTGCGGCTCAACCCACGGCTCGCCGCAATCGCTCTCACGGTCCTGATCGCCGTCGCGATCGTGGCGTCTTTCCACGTCGTCGGCACGCTGCTGGTGCTGGGCCTGCTCGTGGCCCCGCCGGCCGCCGCGACGCTGTGGGCCCACTCGATCGGGCGAATCATGGTGTTGGCTGCCGGCATCGGTGTGGTGTCGGTATGGCTCGGGCTGCTGGTGTCCTGGCACGCCGCCACCGCGGGCGGGGCGAGTATCGCCGCTGTCGCGGTCGGATTGTTCTTCTGCTCGGTCATCGCCGCGTCGATGTTTCAGCGAGCCGCGGCATGAGGGCGATCCTGGCGCTGATGACGTGCGTCCTGCTGCTCGCCGGTTGTGGATCACCGGAAACCCCGACTGCGTCAACGACTTCCGCGGCACACGACGACACGGGAATCGACGCCCAGGAAAGCAAGGATCCGGTGACGAGGCTGGTGTTGGTCGATCCGGACACCGGCGCAAGCGTGGTGTTCGACGCCGGCGAAGAGACCGAGACCTCGCTGGGTGAGTTCGGTCCGACCGACGGCATCAGCGGTGACGGGCGGTTCGCCTACCTGCGCGGTGTGGGCGCGATCACCGTGGTGGACGGCGGTTCGTGGACATTCGACCACGGCGACCATTCGCACTACTACGTCGAACCGGCAGGCCTCGCCGGTCACCTGGACGGCCGGTTCGCCGATGCTGTCGGTCAGCGCACCCTCACCGTGCTGCGCCGCGACGACGGCACCGTCGACGTGCTCGACCGCGACGCACTCGGTGAGCATCGGGTGACCACGGTCGACGGATTCGGCCCGCTGCGTGATATCGCCGAGATCGCTCCGCTCGGAGAGGATCTCGTGACGGTGACCCGTGCCGGTGTCATCAGTGCCGTGGGTACCGACGGCACGGCGCAGCCCCTCGGGCAGTGTCCCGGCGTCACGGGCGCCTCGATGGTCGGCGGCTCGCTGGTCTTCGGCTGCGCCGACGGCGCGGTGCGGATTGCGAAACGAGCCGGGAAACTGACGGCCGACCCGATGCCATTCGGAAATGCCCGTCCCGCAGCTAAACTCGGCCCGCTGTCGTACCGATACGGCGGTAGCACCCTGGCCGCCGTGACCGCAGATGAGGTGTGGGTGCTCGACGGGCGGCGCGGTGCCTGGGCCTCGGTGCGGGTGCCTGGCGTGATCGCAGCCAACGCGGTCTCAGCAGACGCGGTGCTGGTGCTCACTGCCGACGGTCAACTGCGCCAGTTCGATACGAAAACCGGTACACAAACGGCAACTGTCCCGCTTTTCAGTGGCCCGGTGCCATCCGCTGGGCCCACCCCGGTGATCGAGGTCGACGCCGACCGGGCATACCTCAACGATGCCGCGGGCCGGGCGGTCTACGAAATCGATTACCGGGACGGCCTTCGGCTGGCACGCACGCTGAAAACGTCCATCGCCCCAGGGTTCATGGTGGAGACCGGGCGGTGATCCGGCGATGGTTCGCGGCCGGGCTCTGCCTGACCGCATCGTTGCTCGGCGCGTGCGGCGCCCAGAACGAGGCGGGCGGGCGGCCTGAAATCACGGTCACAACAACAATTCTCGGTGATGTCGTACGGCAGATCGTCGGTGCGGAGGCCGACGTGAAAGTGGTGATGAAACCCAACGCCGATCCGCATTCATCGAGCCTGTCGGCGGCCGACGCGGCTCAGCTCAACAGTTCCGATCTGATCGTCTACAACGGCCTTGGCCTCGAAGAATCCATGCAGCGCCACGTCGATGCGGCAGCCGAAAACGGTGTTCCCACGTTGGCGGTCGGTGAACATGTCGAACCGCTGCAGTTCTCGGAATCCGAACACAGCGGCCCCGACCCGCATTTCTGGACCGATCCGCAGCGCATGGTGCTCGCGGTAGATACGATCGCCGACCGCGTTACCGAGCTGTCCGGAATCGACGGTGCGGCAATCACCGCCAACGCGGCGCGCTACCGCGATGAACTGACCGCGCTGTCGGACTCGATGACCGAACAGTTCGCGGCGATTCCCGCCGAGCGGCGCAAGCTCGTCACCAACCACCACGTGCTGGGCTACCTCGCAGACCGCTTCGGCTTCACGGTGATCGGCGCGGTCATCCCCAGCGGCACCACGCTCGCGTCGCCGAGCGCGTCGGATCTGGAGTCGTTGGCCGGCGCGATCCGGACCGCGGGAGTGCCGGCGATCTTCGTCGACTCGTCGCAACCCGACCGCCTGGCGCGCGTCCTCGCCGAGCAGGCCGGCATGCAGGTCAACGTCGTATCGCTCTACAGCGAATCGCTCAGCGAACCGGGCAGCCCGGCCGACACGTACCTCGGCATGATGCGCGCCAACACCGAAACCATTGTCAAACAACTAAATTGACCGATCAAGGAGAACGGATGCACAAACCACTCGCCGCCGTCGGCGGACTCTTTCTCGCCGCGGCGCTGGCCGGGTGCGGAAGCGGCGGCCAAACCGACGCCGCCGACGCGCCCAGTGAGCCGATCGTCGAGCCGCTTGTGGTCACCTACGACGGTGGCCTGTACGTGCTCGACGGTGACAACCTGGAGGTCAAGTCGACGATCCCGTTGGAAGGATTCCTGCGCGTCAATCCGGCCGGTGACGACGCACACGTGCTGGTGTCCACCGACCAGGGCTTCCGGGTGCTCGACGCGTCGGCAGGCCAACTGACCGACACCACGTTCGAGGCGAGCGAGCCCGGCCACGTCGTACCGCACGGGGAGCGCACCGCGTTGTTCGCCGACGGATCGGGCGACATCACCGTGTTCGACCCCCACGAGCTGGAGGGTGGCAAGCCCGAGACCCAGACACTCAAGTCGACCAAGCCGCATCACGGGGTGGCGGTCGTGCTGTCCGACGGCAGCTGGGTGCGTAGTGAGGGAGACCCCGATGAGCGCACGGGAGCCGTGGCCTTCGATTCCGGGCAGGCCGAGATCGCGCGCAACACCGAGTGCCCCGGCCTGCACGGAGAAACGGTTGTCGATGGGGAGACCGTCGTACTCGGTTGCGAGAACGGGGTGTTGACGTATTCGGACCGCGCGTTCACGAAGATCGCGGCACCGGGTGAGTACGGCAGGGTGGGCAATCTGCGCGGCCATGAAGAGTCGCCGGTGGCGCTCGGTGACTTCAAGGTCGATCCCGACGCGGAGCTGGAACGGCCGAACCAGTTCGCGCTCATCGACACCACCACCAACCAGCTTCGCGTTGTCACGCTGCCGCCGTCGGTCAGCTACTCGTTCCGGTCGCTGGCGCGCGGGCCACATGCCGAAGCGTTGATCCTCGGCACCGATGGCAAGTTGTACGTCATCGACCCGAATACGGGGGATACCACCAAAACCATTGCGGTGACCGAGCAGTGGACCGAACCCGACGACTGGCAGCAGCCCCGGCCGACGGTGTTCACCCGCGGGCATGACGTCTACGTCACCGACCCGGCGACGAAGGAACTGCATCTCGTCGATGTGGAATCCGGTGAGGTGACGAAATCGGTGACACTGGAGCAGACGCCGAACGAGCTCAGTGGCGCGGTCGGCCACGAACACTAGCGTCACAACGTCGAGTGGCCACTTCTGACACGCGTCAGCCAAAGCTCCGTGTCAAAGGTGGCCATTCGGCGTTCCAGACCATGCGGATGTGCGTCGAGTAATGCAAACGGTTATCGTTATCGGCGTGATATCGCCCATCCACCTGCGCACTCTGGCCGCGAGCCTCGTCCTTGTCGCGCCTCTTGCACTCGCCGCCTGCGGTTCCGACGAATCCTCGACGGCCGAGCCCGCGGGCGACTGCCCGACCACCCCGGTCAACGTGGTGGTCAGTGTTGACCAATGGGGCGACATCGTTTCGGAGCTCGGCGGGGCGTGCGCCAAGGTGACGACGGTTCTCGCCGGGTCGTCGGTCGACCCGCACGACTTCGAACCGTCGCCTTCGGATGCGGCGAAATTCGAGGGTGCCCAGCTCGTGGTGATCAACGGCGGCCACTACGACGAGTGGGCGAGCAAGCTCGCCGAAAGCTCCGCCCCCGACGCGCCGGTCGTCGCGGCCATCGAGGATGCCGGTGCGCACGAGGACGAGACGCACGACCACGGCCACGAGGAGGAGGGGCACGACCACGGTGACGGAACCAACCCGCACGCCTGGTACAGCCCGGCAGCGGTGACATCCGTCGCCGATGCCGTGACCGAGAAGCTCGGCGAATTGGCGCCGGACGCAAAGGATTACTTCGAGCAGCGGCGCACGGCCTTCACCGATTCGATGAAGCCGTACAACCAGCTGATCGACGACATCAAGAGCAACGCATCCGGCAAGACCTACGCGGCAACCGAGGCGGTGTTCGACGATATGGCCGCCGCGGTCGGACTGGTCAATCGCACGCCGGAGGGCTATCAGGTGGCCTCGTCCAACGAAAGCGACCCGTCGCCTGCCGACCTTGACGCGTTCCTGCGCCTGCTGGCCGACAAGGGTGTCGACGTGCTGATCTACAACACCCAGACCGAGGGCTCGGTGCCGCAGCAGATCCGCTCCGCGGCGGAAGCCGCTGGCGTTCCTGTCGTCGATGTGACGGAAACGGTGGCGCCGGGCGCCGATTCGTTCGAGGCTTGGCAGGTGGATCAACTCACCTCGCTCGCCAAGGCCCTTGGTGTCCAGCCGTAACAGTGAATCGGAACCCGCGCTGGTCTTCGACGACGTCAGCGTGGTCCGGGGCGGACGCCTGATCTGGTCGGAGGGCACGTTCGAGATCCCGGCCGGCGGAATCGTCGCGCTGATCGGTTCCAACGGATCCGGTAAGTCGACGATGTTGCAGGTCGTGCTGGGGCTGTTGCCCGTCGCATCGGGCTCCGTGCGCGTGCTCGGCAGTCGTCCCGGCGAACGCAACGACCTCATCGGTTATGTGCCGCAGGACTACGTCGCCGGTGCCGGCGAGGCCATCCGGGCGCGCGACGCCGTCACGCTCGGCCTCACCGGGCGCCGTTGGGGCTTCAGCCGCACGACGCGCTCCGACAAGGAACGCGTGGCCGAGGCGTTGGAGTGGGTCGAGGCCACCGAGTTCGCCGATATGCGGGTTTCGCAGCTGTCGGGTGGCCAGCGGCAGCGAGTGGCGCTGGCCAACGCCCTTGTGGGGCATCCGAAGCTGCTCATCCTCGACGAACCGCTGGCTGCTCTCGACCTGCGCAACCAGCATGAGATCGTGCAGCTGCTGGCTCGGCTGAACAACGAACTCGGCGTCACGATTCTGGTTGTCGCCCATGATCTGAATCCCTTGCTCGCGGTGCTCGACAGCGCCATCTATCTGCTCGACGGGCATGCCCACCACGCCGCGATCGACGAGGTGGTGGATGCTGATCTACTGACTCACCTGTACGGCACCAAGGTGCAGGTGGCCAATACGTTGCAGGGGCAGATGTACATGAGGAGCGGCGGGTGATGCCGACGTTCGTGGTCGCCCAGAGCAATCTCGCACTGGGCTATCAGCACAACTGGTGGCAGATTTTGACGTCGGCCTTCATGCGCAATGCGCTGATCGGCGGCACGCTCGTCGCGCTCGCGGCCGGCTTGATCGGTTACTTCATCATCGTGCGCAACACCGCGTTCGCCGCACACGCGCTCGCTCACATCGGATTGCCAGGAGCCACCGGTGCGGCGCTGTTGGGCCTGCCGGTCGTCTTCGGGCTCGGCGTGTTCTGTATCGGCGGGGCACTTGTCATCGGCGCCCTGGGTAAGCGGGCTGACGACCGCGAGGTCGCGACGGGAACCGTCCTGGCGTTGGCCACCGGCTTCGGGTTGTTCTTCAACTCGCTGGCGACCAAGAACTCGTCGACGCTGACCAACGTGCTGTTCGGCAATCTGCTCGCGATCACTCACCAGCAGCTGCTGACGTTCACCGCGCTGCTGGTCCTACTGGCCGCGACGGTCGTGCTGGTGTATCGCCCATTGCTGTTCGCCTCGGTCAATGCTCAGGTTGCCGAGGCCAAGGGGGTGCCGGTGCGGGCGCTGTCGGTGTTGTTCATGGCCCTGCTCGGCGTCGCGGTGACCATGGCCGTGCAGGCCGTCGGCACCCTGCTGTTGTTCGCGCTCGTCGTCACGCCCGCTGCCACGGCGATCATGCTCACCGCCCAACCCCTGGCCGCGATGGCGATCTCCACCGGGATCAGCCTGGTCTCGGTGTGGGCCGGTCTGGCGGTTTCCGCGATCTTCAACATGCCGCCGAGCTTTGTGATCGTGACGATCGCGTGCGCGTTCTGGCTTGCGGTGTGGGCGGCCCAGCGTGCCACGCGGTCGGCGATGGGATTCATCCACTAGCCTCAGAGAGCATGTCCAGGAGTCCCGACCCGCCACGTCGGGCCACCCTGGCCTCGTTGGCGGCCGAACTGAAGGTTTCGCGGACGACGATCTCGAACGCGTACAACCGGCCGGATCAGCTTTCGGCCGATCTGCGCGAGCGAATCTTCGATGCCGCCAAGCGGCTGGGCTATCCGGGCCCTGACCCGGTGGCGCGTTCGCTGCGCACGCGCAAAGCCGGAGCCGTTGGGCTGATGATCACCGAACCGCTCAACTACTCCTTCAGCGACCCGGCAGCGCTGGATTTCGTTGCGGGCCTGGCCGAATCGTGTGAGGAGGCCGGTCAGGGGCTGTTGTTGGTCGCGGTCGGACCCAACCGTAGTTTCGAGGACGGCTCGGCGGCGGTGTTGTCGGCCGGGGTCGACGGTTTCGTGGTGTATTCGGCCTCCGACGACGACCCCTATCTGCCCGTCGTGCGGCAGCGCCATCTTCCCGTTGTGGTGGTCGACCAGCCGAAGGATGTGCCCGGGGTGTCGCGGGTCAGCATCGACGATCGCGGCGGCATGCGGAAACTGGCCGAGTATGTACTCGAACTCGGCCACCGTGACATCGGCCTGCTGACGATGCGATTGGGCCGAGACTGGCCGCACGGCAGCCCCAAGCCGGCGCTCGCCGATCCCGAACGCGTGCTGTCCCCGCACTTCCACGTGCAGCGCGAGCGCATTCACGGTGTGTACGACGCGATGGTGGCCGCCGGGCTGGCCCCGGCGTCGCTGACCGTCGTCGAGAGTTACGAGCATCTGCCGACATCGGGCGGGGCGGCCGCCGAGGTGGCGCTGGAAGCCAATCCGCGTATCACCGCGCTGATGTGCACGGCCGACGTACTGGCGTTGTCGGCGATGGACTACCTGCGCTCGCGCGGGATCTATGTGCCGGGCCAGATGACGGTCACCGGATTCGACGGCGTGCCAGAGGCGTTGCGGCGCGGCCTCACCACGGTCGTGCAGTCCAGTGTCGAAAAGGGCCGCCGCGCTGGGCAGTTGCTGCACAATCCACCGCGGTCAGGCCTGCCCGTGATCGACGTGCTGGACACCGAGGTGGTGCGCGGGCGTACGTCGGGCCAACCGGCCTAGAGTTCGGTCACCGGTGAGGTGGCTCGCCAGGCGTCGATCACCGGCGTCAGATGCTCGATGAGTACCGGCAGTTCCGGTGCCATCGCGAGCGCTGCGATCGTCGCGAGACGTGCCGCGGCCTCCGTGGCTCGCAGCACCCGCTCGTCGACGGTGCGCAGCCCCAACTCGGTTGCGGCCGCGTCGTAGCTCGCGATGCCTTCGGTGTCGATCATGGCGAGATCGGACTCGACGGCGCCGATGGTCACGAGTTCGAAGTCCGAGCACAGTTCGCCGTCAGGTGTGGCGATCATGTTGTAGTACGGCGCGTCACCGTGAATCGGCTGGAGGTCGACACCGGGGAAGGCGGATTCGAAAGCCGCGCGAGACGTCAGCACCGGCGCGAGGACGGCCCATTCCTGCTGTGCCCGTTCGAGGTCGACAGCCGAAATCAGTTCCGGCAGGCGCTGCAATTCGGCCAGCCCCTCGGGAATGTAGGTGCCGAACGGCGCCCAGAAGCTGAGTGGTCCGTCGTAGTCGCGCAGAGCCGCGTGCAGTCGCGCAGTCTGTTGCAGGCGGCTGTTCCAATCCGGCTCGGTGTCCGGGAGCTGCTCGACCAACTCCCAGAACGTCATCGAAAACCCGTCGCGCCGGACCGGTTGGCGGGGCACCAGCGGGCTCGGCGGTACGACGGGATGGCCACGGTCGGCCAGCCAACCCGCGACGGCCAACTCCGATTTCTGCTGCGCTGTCTGCCGATTCGGATCTGCGACGAACGAATGAGGCAGGACTGTCGGCACGCGCGCGACAACGGGAGACGGCGCCAAATGCACGATGACGGAAAACGCGTCGTACAAAATGCGGGGATCGTCGACTTCGAGCCCGAGTGCTGTGCCTGCGGCGGTCGCGGCGGCGACCGCCCGTGCCGTGCGCGCGGCGAGCTCGTCGGCGGTCAGCACTGCGAGCGGCGGGTTTTGAGCAGGTACGCCAGCGCGGTCGCGACGTCCTGCGGCGATTCGACACGGTAGGCCGCCAACGTCTCGCCCGGCCCGACCTTGATCCCGACATCGCCGTCGCGCATCCGCCGAAACGCCTTCTCATCGGTGACGTCGTCGCCGAAAAAGACCACGACCGAGGCATTTTCCTGATCGCGCAGGATATCGACGGCCTCACCCTTGTCGGTCTGGATGACCGCGAACTCGAGGACCGCCTTGCCCTCGGTGAGTTGCGCGGGCCAGGCCGTCGAGGCTTCGCGCGCCGCAGCGAGTGCGCCATCGGCGTCGTCGGCCGAGGCGTTGCGCACGTGCAGTGCGACGCTGGCAGGTTTGGTTTCGACGGTGACGCCCGGCCGGTCGGCGGCGATCGCGTTCAGTTCGGCGGTGATGCGGTCCAACAGCTCACGGTCGATGTCATGGGTGAATCCCGAAGTGAATTCGGCTCCGTGGCTGCCGACGAGGTGCACGGTCGACGGCATCCCGGACAACTCCCGCAGGACCGTCAATGCACGGCCGGAGATCAGCGCGGCCGCAGTGCCGGGAAGGTCCGCGAGGGCGACAAGCGCGTCGGCGGCATCGGCCAACGGGCGGGCATCGCCGGGATTGTTGACGATCGGTGCGAGGGTGCCGTCGAAGTCGGACGTGACCAAAAGCCGCGTGGCCCCGGCCGCCTCGGACAGAACTTGCGACAGGTCGGCGGGTAGCTCGCTCACCCGCTAGATCTTAGGTTGGTCCTCTGCGCCGATCAGCAGCCGCACGGCCAGGTCCAGTCGCTTGCTCACGTCGGTCGCCGAGGCGCGCCGGGTCAGCCACGCCAGCAGGTTCGACAGCCACACGTCGGAGATGACCCGCGCGATGTGGTACTGGTCCTCGGTCGGTTCGCCGTCGCTCATGGCGCGCGCGAACATCGAGTCCATGAGCTTGCCGACGTGGTCGACCTCACCGGCCGCCGACGCGTCGGCGAATACGAACGCGCGGGTCATGGCCTCGGTGAGCAGTGGGTTGCGCTGCATCGCCCGGTTCAGCTTGCCGACCATGAAATTCAGCCGCTGATACGGCGTACCACCGGACAGCGAGGCGCGGTCGGTCTTGGCATCGATGCGCTCGAACTCGCGGCCGAGCGCGGACACCAGCAGGTGCACCTTCGACGGGAAGTAGCGGTACAGCGTGCCGACCGCGACATCGGCGCGCTCGGCGACGGCGCGCATCTGCACTGCCTCGTAACCGCCCTTGGAGGCGATGGCCAGCGTGGCATCGAGGATGCGCTTACGGCGTTCACGCTGAGCTTCGGAACCGAGTTCGGATTCGGCGAGGACCGACACGTTCGTCACCTCACGTGGTCGCGTGTCCGAGCCGGGTGGCTCGTCGCGCGCTGGCTGTGACACTCCGGCCATGGGGTTGGCGACTCCTTCATACTGCGTACCTCATCGAAAACGATACGCACGCCGATCTCCTTTTTCTCACCTCCGGGCCGGTAAAGACACGGACGTGTCCTGCTATAACGCGGGTCGACTTGACGGTCGAACACTGTCACCATTAGAACACGTTCTAGTGGGAAGCACGGACTTCTCGCACTACGGCTAGGAGTTGACGGTGTCAGCCACGATTACCGACGAGCAGTTTGCCGCCCGCGAGCTGGTGAGAAGCTGGGCATCGGCGTCTGGCGCGGTTGCCGCCGTGCGTGAGATTGAACACGATCCGCAGGCCTGGCGCACGACGTATCGGGGCCTCGCCGAACTAGGGATCTTCAGCGTCGCGGTCCCCGAAGGGCACGGCGGCGCCGGTGGCACTGTCGAGGACCTGTGCGCGATGGTCGACGAAGCGGCGGCCGCCCTGGTGCCCGGCCCGTTTGCGACGACGGCGCTGGCCACACTGCTGGTCACCGATGCCACGCTTCTGGATGCCTTGATGTCGGGTGAGCGCAGCGCGGGTGTGGCGCTGGCGGCTTCGGTCGAGGTCACCGCCGGAGCCGCCCCGGCGGCGACATCGGACCGGGTCCGGGTGTCGGGAACCGTCGAGCACGTCCTGGGTGCCGACGCGGCGGGTGTGCTGTTGGTGCCGGCAGGTGAGCAGGTGTTGTTGGTCGACGCGGGCGCTGACGGTGTGACGGTCGAGCACCTGAAGGCCACCGATTTCTCCATCCCGTTGGCCCGGGTTGTCCTGGACTCGGCGCCGGCCGAGGTGCTCGCGGTGTCGCGGCAACGATTCGAAGACGCCGCGGCCACCGTGTTCTCGGCTGAAGCAGCCGGTCTGGCTCGCTGGACGCTGCACACCGCCGCCGAGTACGCCAAGGTGCGCGAACAGTTCGGCAAGCCGATCGGCAGCTTCCAGGCGATCAAGCACATGTGCGCCGAGATGCTTCTGCGTTCCGAACAGGTCTCGGTCGCCGCGGCCGACGCTGCCCGCGCCGCAGGCGAATCCGACGATCCGCAGCGCTCGGTCGCCGCCGCGGTCGCCGCCGCCACCGGTATCGACGCAGCGATCGCCAATGCCAAAGACTGCATTCAGGTGCTCGGCGGTATCGGCATCACGTGGGAGCACGACGCGCATCTGTATCTGCGGCGCGCGTACGGCATCGCGCACTTCCTTGGTGGCCGGCGCCGTTGGGTTCGCCGCGTCGCGGGGTTGACGAGGCAGGGCGTGCGCCGGGAATTGACCATCGATCTGGAGTCGGTCGCGCATCTGCGTCCCGAGATCAGCGCCGCGGTCGCCGAGGTGGCCGCGCAGCCGGTCGAGAAGCGGCAGATCGCCCTCGCGGAATCCGGTCTGCAGGCGCCACATTGGCCGAAGCCGTACGGGCGCAACGCATCACCCGCCGAGCAGTTGCTGATCGATCAGGAGCTCGCCGCGGCGAAGGTCCAACGGCCGGATCTGGTCATCGGCTGGTGGGCGGTACCGACGATTCTCGAGCATGGCAGCGCCGAACAGATCGACCAGTTCGTCCCGCCGACCCTGCGCGGTGACCTGATCTGGTGCCAGCTGTTCTCCGAGCCCGGCGCGGGCTCTGATCTGGCCGCGTTGCGGACCAAAGCCGTTCGTGCCGAGGGCGGTTGGAAGCTCACCGGCCAGAAGGTGTGGACCTCGGCGGCGCAGAAGGCGCATTGGGGCGTGTGTCTGGCCAGAACGGACCCAAATGCTCCGAAGCACAAGGGCATCACGTACTTCCTTGTGGACATGAGGTCACCGGGCATCATGATCCGCCCGCTGCGCGAGATCACCGGCGACGAGCTGTTCAATGAGGTCTTCTTCGACGACGTCTTCGTGCCCGACGAGATGGTGGTCGGCACCGTCAACGACGGCTGGCGGTTGGCCCGCACCACGCTGGCCAACGAACGCGTCGCGATGGCAGGCGGAACCGCACTGGGCAATCCGATGGAGGAGCTGCTGCGTACCGTCAGCGAGATCGACGTCGACGCGGCCGATGAGGACCGTTTGGGCGGGCTGATACTCACGGCCCAGGTGGGCTCACTGTTGGATCAGCGCATCGCCCAGCTTGCGGTCGGCGGCCAGGATCCCGGTGCGCAGGCGAGCGCGCGCAAACTGATCGGCGTGCGTTATCGGCAAGCTTTGGCCGAGTTCCGGATGGAGCTCTCCGCGGGCGGCGGTGTGGTTCTCAACTCAGAGGTGCACGACTTCCTCAACACGCGTTGCCTGACCATCGCCGGTGGCACCGAGCAGATCCTGTTGACGCTGGCCGGGGAGCGGTTGCTGGGCCTGCCGCGCTGACGTGGGCCTGGCCTGCGCTCAGCCGAAGTTGGTCTGGGCGCAGGCGGTCGGTGTCGTGAGGTTCGCGCCTCCCGACACCACCTGGATGACCGAGCACGCGATGAAGTCGGCGTCCCGGTCGGGCTGGCCGGTTCGCCAGTCGATCGGCATCGAATCGCCGTCGACACGGAAGCGCTCGAGCCCGCCGCCGCCGAAGTAGGTCACCGAGACCTCGACATTGTTGGTGGCCTTCAGCATCCGTGACAGCACGTTGTTGTGATTGGCGCCCTTGAGTTCGCGCGGTACGCCGGACGGTGCGCTGTAAGACGCTTCCTGCCACACACTGCGATCGGTGCTGCGCAGGGTGATGGTCTGCCGGGCCCAGGTATCGCCGGGAAGCCCGATGGGGCCGTTGGGTCCCAGCAGGTTGGCTTGCGTGTTGAACGTGCAGCGATCGCCCGAACAGTCGGCCGTTACGTGCATTTCCAAGATGCCGTTGGGTGTCGGTATCGAGGTCACCGCACTGTTGACCGCTGCGTTGGCGACCGCAGGGGCCGTGAGCGCCGCAGTGGCCGCAGACACCGCCAGTACCCCAAGAATCCTCTTCACGGCTCTCCCTCCGGTCCGGCGAATGTTAGCCCGCACGCTATTCGTCGTAGGTGACTTCGACCGAATCAGATACCGGGGTGGCTTGGCACCCCAAGATCAGCCCCTCCTCGAGGTCGGAGGGTTCGAGTACGTCGTTGATCTCCATCTCGACCTCGCCGGACTTCTTCAGCACAGCACACGCGCCGCAGTGGCCCTCACGGCAGGAGAACGGCGCGTCGAGACCTTTGTCGAGAAGTACGTCGAGCAGTTTCGCCGAACGGGGCCAACGGATTTCGTGCGTCGTGCCGTCCAGGGTGACGACAGCGGTCGCGGGGCCCTGGTCGCTGTCCTCGTCTTCTTCGATCACCACCGCGGCGAACGGGTCGGACTCGAGCGACTTGAACACCTCGATATGGATGCGCTCGTCGGCGGCACCGGCTTGGCGCAACGCTTCCTCGGCCGCGGCCATGAACGGACCCGGCCCACAGATGAACGCCTCGCGTCCGGCGAACGGCGCGCTCAGGCCGGCCAGTGCCGCGGCGCTCGGCAGGCCCTGCACGGACTCCAGCCAATGAACGACGGTGAGCCGGTCCGGGTACTTGGCGGCCAGGTCGCGCAGAGTGGCCGCGAAGATCACGGAGTTCTCGTCGCGGTTGGCGTAGATCAGGACGACGTTGCCGCTGCCTTCGGCCAGTGCCGACTTGCAGATGGCCATCATCGGGGTGATACCGCTGCCCGCGGCGAGCAACAGGAAATCGGTGTCGAGGTTGCGCGGCACGAATGTGCCCGACGGCGCGAGCACGTGCATCCGCATGCCGGCGTGCGCGTTGTCGCACAGCCAGTTCGAGGCGTAACCGTCGGCGGTGCGCTTGACCGTGACGGTGAGCTGATCGTCGGTGACCGGGGAGCTCGACAGTGAGTAGCACCGGGCCACCGACCCGGTGCGGTCGCTGGGTACGCGAAGCGTCAGGAACTGGCCGGGGGAATACCGCAACCGTTCAGCGGGGATGGTGGAACCCTCGGGGACGGTGAACACCAGAGAGCGGGCGTCGGCCGTCTCTTCGACGACCGCAGCCACCTGCAGTTCGAGCACGTGGCTACCCAGTGGCTCATCGGTCACGGGCGGTGGCCCTCTCTACTCATCAATCCGGCCATAACTAGAACAGGTTACAAAAACCTACTTGCCCAGGTCCAGCCGCTGTATGAACACGCTACTCGACACAAATCGTAACGTGTTCTAATCTCTGTCTAAGCGATTCTTGGGAGGCATTCAGTGACGTCCATTGAACAGCGTGACGTGCAGGCGGTACTGGCCGGCATCGATGACTTGCTGCCGCAACTGCGCGAGCGCGCCCAGGCCACCGAGGATCTGCGCAAGATCCCGGATGAGTCGATCAAGGCGCTCGACGAGGTCGGCTTCTTCAAGCTGCTGCAGCCCGAGCAGTGGGGCGGCCTGCAGGCCGACCCGACGGTCTTCTACGAGGCGGTGCGGCGGATCGCGAGCGCGTGCGGCTCGACCGGTTGGGTCAGCTCGATCATCGGTGTGCACAACTGGCACCTGGCCCTGTTCGATCAGCAGGCGCAGGAAGAGGTGTGGGGCGAGGACCCGACGGTTCGGGTGTCCTCCTCATACGCCCCGATGGGTGCGGGCGTGGTGACCGAAGCCGGCGACGGCTACCTCGTGAACGGCGCGTGGAACTGGTCCTCGGGCTGTGACCATGCGACGTGGGCGTTCCTCGGTGGTCCGGTGATCAAGGACGGTCGGCCGGTCGATTTCGGCAGCTTTTTGATTCCGCGTACCGAGTACACGATCGACGACGTGTGGCACGTGGTCGGCTTGCGTGGCACGGGCAGCAACACCGTGGTGGTCAAGGACGTCTTCGTGCCTCGGCACCGCTTCCTGTCCTACAAGTCGATGAACGACGGCACCGCGGGCGGTTACGCGACCAATACCGCGCCCGTCTACAAGATGCCTTGGGGCACGGTGCATCCCACCACCATCTCGGCTCCGATCGTCGGCATGGCCTACGGCGCGTACGACGCGCACGTCGAGCATCAGGGCAGGCGCGTTCGCGCGGCCTTCGCGGGGGAGAAGGGCAAGGACGACCCGTTCGCCAAGGTGCGTATCGCCGAGGCTGCCAGCGACATCGACGCCGCGTGGCGCCAGCTGATCGGCAACGTCGGTGACGAGTACGCGCTCCTCAAGGAAGGCAAGGAGATCCCGTTCGAACTGCGGGCCCGCGCCCGTCGCGACCAGGTGCGCGCCACCGGCCGCGCGATCGCGTCGATCGACCGGCTCTTCGAGTCGGCCGGCGCCACCGCGCTTGCCAACAGTGCTCCGCTGCAACGGTTTTGGCGTGATGCGCACGCCGGTCGCGTGCATGCGGCCAACGATCCCGAGCGCGCGTACCTGATCTTCGGCAACAACGAGTTCGGCCTCCCGCCCGCGGACACGATGGTCTGACATGACTTCCTTCGCCGCCGAAGCTGCACAGCAGCAAGAGATCACGTTCGAGTCCACGTCGCGGTACGCGCAGGTCCGCGCGGGTGACTTGGACATGCGACTGCACTACCACGAGGCCGGTGACCCAGAAGCTCAGACGATCGTGCTGCTGCACGGCGGCGGCCCCGGCGCGTCGGCCTGGTCCAACTTCGGCCGCAATGTCGCGGTGCTGGCCGAGCATTTCCATGTGCTCGCGGTCGATCAGCCCGGGTATGGGCACTCCGACAAGCACACCGAGCACGAGCAGTACAACCGCTACAGCGCCAAGGCGCTGCTCGGCCTGTTCGACCATCTCGGGTTGCAGGGCCGCATTCCACTACTCGGCAATTCGCTCGGCGGCGGTACCGCGGTGCGCTTCGCACTGGACTATCCGGACCGCGCTGGCAAGCTCGTGTTGATGGGGCCCGGTGGTCTCAGTGTCAATCTGTTCGCGCCGGACCCGACCGAGGGTGTGAAGCTGCTCGGCAAGTTCACGGCCGACCCGACGCGCGAGAACATGGAGAAATTCCTGCGCATCATGGTCTTCGACCAGAAGCTCGTAACCCCTGAGCTGGTCGAGGAGCGCTTCCAGATCGCCAGCCAGCCCGAGTCGCTTGCCGCGGCCCGCGCGATGGGAAAATCGTTCGCCGGCCCGGATTTCGAGCTCGGCATGATGTGGCGCGAGGTGTACAAGCTGCGTCAGCCGGTGCTGTTGATCTGGGGGCGTGAGGACCGGGTCAACCCACTCGACGGCGCGCTCGTCGCGGTCAAGCAGATTCCGCGCGTGCAGCTGCATGTCTTCGGGCAGTGTGGGCACTGGGCTCAGGTGGAGAAGTTCGACGAGTTCAACAAGCTCACTGTCGATTTCCTGGGAGGCTAAGCCGTATGAGCATCAAGTCACTGGGCTATCTGCGTATCGAAGCCACCGACGTCGCGGCCTGGCGTGAGTACGGCCTGAAGGTGCTCGGCATGGTCGAGGGTAAGGGCCAGACCGAGGGCGCGCTGTACCTGCGGATGGACGAGTTCCCCGCGCGGCTGGTGATTGTTCCCGGCGAACATGACCGGCTGCTGGAGTCCGGCTGGGAAACCGCCAATGCCGCTGAGCTTCAAGACATCCGCAGCCGGCTCGAGGCCGCTGGCACCCCCTACAAAGAAGCCACTGCCACCGAACTGGCCGACCGCCGGGTCGACGAGATGATCGTCTTCGACGATCCGTCCGGCAACACGCTCGAGGTCTTCCACGGCGTCGCGCTCGAACACCGCCGTGTGGTCAGCCCGTACGGGCACAAGTTCGTCACCGAGGAGCAGGGGCTCGGTCACGTCGTGCTGACCACCAAGGACGATGCCGAAACCCTGCACTTCTATCGCGACGTGCTCGGTTTTCACCTGCGCGACTCGATGCGGCTGCCACCGCAGCTCGTCGGCCGGCCGGCCGACGGCGAGCCGGCATGGCTGCGGTTTCTCGGGGTCAACCCGCGCCACCACAGCTTGGCGTTCATGCCGGGCCAGACGCCCAGCGGCATCGTGCATCTCATGGTCGAGGTGGGCGAGGCTGACGACGTGGGCCTGTGCCTGGACCGTGCCTTGCGCCGCAAGGTGAAGATGTCGGCGACGCTGGGCCGCCACGTCAACGACAAGATGCTGTCGTTTTACATGAAGACACCGGGCGGGTTCGACATCGAATTCGGTTGTGAGGGGCTCGAAGTCGATGACAACGACTGGGTAGCCCGTGAATCGACCGCAGTCAGCCTGTGGGGCCATGACTTCAGTGTCGGATTCAAGTGACGCAGTCTGAGCCGATCGATCCGCGCACATTCCGGAATGTGCTTGGCCAGTTCTGCACCGGCATCACGATCATCACTACGGTGCATGACGAGGTGCCGGTCGGTTTCGCATGCCAGTCGTTCGCCGCGCTGTCGCTGGATCCGCCGCTTGTGCTGTTCTGCCCGACCAAGCAGTCCCGGTCGTGGCAGGCCATCGAGGCCAGCGGCATGTTTTGTGTGAACATCCTGCACGAGAAGCAGCAGCACGTCTCGGCGCGGTTCGGCTCAAAGGAGCCCGACAAATTTGCCGGAATCGACTGGCAGCCTTCGAAGCTCGGGGCACCGGTGATCGACGGTGCGCTTGCGCACATCGACTGCAAGGTCGATTCGGTGCACGACGGTGGCGATCACTTCGTGGTGTTCGGTGCGGTGCATTCACTGTCGGAGGTTCCCAAACGGAGGCCTCGGCCACTGCTGTTCTATCGCGGCGAGTACACCGGCATCGAACCGGACAAGAACACTCCGGCGCAGTGGCGCGATGACCTGGAGGCGTTCCTCACCACCACCACACACGACACCTGGCTCTGAGCTTTTCGTCGTTGACAAGACTGGGCCCCCTCCCGCGGAGGGGGCCCAGTTCTGTTTGTGCGGTGATCAGGCGGCAGACTTGTCGGCCTGCTTGGCCGATTCCTTCTTCGCGTGCTTGCCCGTGGCCTTCGGCGAAGCATCGCCGGAGTCGTTCTTGGCCTCGCTTCCCGCGGCGGTCGACGCACCCGTCGAGGACGCGGCGGCGCCGCTCTCGGACGTGTCGGACTTGCTCGCCGGCTTCTTCACCTTGTCACCGAGCTTCTTGACGGCCGCGTTAAGCCGGTCGCCCAACGTCTTGGGCTTCGGCTTGGTTTCCGTGGCGGGCTTGGTGGTGGTTGCGTCGTCGGCGTCCGTGTCGGCGGCCTCGGTGTCGGTAGCGGGTGCCTCGGTGTCGGTGGCAGGCGCGATCTCAGCCTCATCGGCGCCCGTGGTTGTGGTTGCGGTGCTGACCGCACCGCTTGCGGCTGCGCTCTCGACGGCGTCCGTCGACGCATCCTCGATCGCACTGGTATCGCCGGCCTTGGTCTCATCGGTGACAACCTCGGCACCGGCGACGTCGGGAGCTTCAACCGACTGGGCGGCGGGCGACAACAGGCTCGCCAGACTGAGCCCTCCGGTGAGGGACGGGGTCGCCGGAGTGTTGTCGATCGCGTTGGCGATCTTCGTCGGGATGGTCACCAGGAACTGTCCGAGCGGACCGCCCGAGGTGAGCAATCCCTGCCATGCGGCGGTGGTGTCGTCGTCGTTGTAGTCGAACCCGTTCAGTAACCCGTTGATGACGACGCCGGGGGTGTTCACGATCGCGTTGAACGCGGCTTCCGTATCGCCTGCCGTCAGGGCGGCCGAGATCGCCTCGGTGGCGCGCGAGAATTCGAATGCGGCTCCGCTCAGTGGCGCGAACACGGATTGGAAGGCTCCGAATATCAGGGTGCTCGAGTTGGCCACCGCGCCGACTGCGTCGGCGAAGTTCTGCGCGATCTGCTCGATGATGCCGGTGTAGTACGCGCCGCCGCCGCGGGGGGTCGAGGAGAGGATGACACTGTATATCGGCTGAAGGGTGGCCATCAGACCGAACAGCGTGAGCCGGTTGAAGTTCTCGTAAGCCGTGCCGAAGTCACCGGTCTCGATTGCGGCTTGAATGTTTGCGACGTAGGTCTTGCCCGACGTCCTCAGCTCGTAGTTGTCGGCGATGCCGGTCTCGTACCACGTCTGCAACTGTGTGAAGCCGGTCTGCACGCCGGTTCCCACCTGGTCGGCATAGCCGATCCCATTTTCCATGATCTGACTGAGCACCGGGAACGGGTTGGCGGTGATCGATTCGACGAGGGCGGTGAAGTTGTCGCCGGTCTTGGCGAACAGCTCGCCGTACACCTCGCTGGGGGAGTGCGTGACGTCGGCGACGAGCTGCACCGCACGATGCTGGGCTTCGAGCAGTGCGGGGCTGGTGGCCACCGGGTTGACGGCGATGACGCCGGCACCCAGTGCGGCGATGCCGCCAATCACGAGTTTGTTCATGCGTCCCGGCGATTGCGCCGAGCTGGGCTGAAGTGCGATCTGCACAAAAATCTCCTCTTTGAATTGATACGTCGGTCTATGACGGCGATGAGACGTTAGCTGAGATTTACCTAAGGGACAATAGGTATGGCTAACCTCATTTAGTAGTGCTACATAACTGTGAGTATGCTGTGAACTGGCTGCAAGACGGCCTATTTCTACGTATCGGCGAACGCGCTCCCAACCTGAGAGTTCAGTAAGCGCGCCCTGCGCCGCGATGGCATGCAGTCATTAATCAATCGATCAAATTCCCTATTGACACACGCGCGCTTCACTGACATGTTTGATCGATCGATCAAACGTATGGAAAGGGTCGCGCGATGGCAGGGCGGGTAGAAGGCAAGGTTGCATTCATCACTGGTGCGGCGCGTGGGCAGGGGCGCAGTCACGCAGTCCGGCTGGCGCAGGAGGGCGCGGACATCATCGCGGTCGACGTCTGTCGGGCGGTCAGCAGCAACAGCGTGATCCCGGCATCGACGCCAGACGATCTTGCGGAGACCGCCGACCTGGTCAAGGGTTTGAACCGAAGGATTGTCACGGCCGAGGTGGATGTCCGCGATTTCGACGCGCTGAAAGCTGCCGTCGACGGCGGTGTCGAGCAGTTGGGCAGGCTGGACGTCATTGTCGCCAACGCGGGTATCGGCAACGGCGGCGAGACGTTGGACAAGACCAGTGAGCAGGACTGGGACGACATGATCGGGGTCAACCTGTCCGGGGTCTGGAAGACCGTCAAAGCCGCGGTGCCGCATCTACTTTCGTTGGGGCGTGGGGGATCGATCATCCTCACGAGTTCGGTCGGCGGGCTGAAGGCCTATCCGAACACCGGTCACTACATCGCGGCCAAACACGGTGTCGTGGGGCTGATGCGGACGTTCGCCGTCGAATTGGGCGCGCATTCGATCCGGGTCAACTCGGTGCATCCGACCAACGTGAACACGCCGATGTTCATGAACGAAGGGACCATGAAGTTGTTCCGTCCCGACTTGGAGAACCCGGGCCCGGACGATATGGCCGCCGTCGCGCAGTTCATGCACGTGTTGCCGATCGGCTGGGTTGAGCCGGTCGATATCAGCAATGCCGTGCTGTTCCTCGCTTCCGACGAGGCGCGCTACATCACCGGTCTTCCGGTGACGGTCGACGCCGGCAGCATGTTGAAGTAGCTCAACCTATTTCGTCGCGAACCGCTTCAGTATCCGTTCCACAAACGCGCGAAACTCGTCGTGTCCTTGCGTCACGCCGACGGCCTCCTCGTTGCACAGGCTGCGCGCCGACTGGGTGAGCAGCATCGACATCACGACGGGTGGGTACTCGTCCGTGTCGACGCCGTGTGTGCGCAGGACCATGGCCATGGCGGTGGTCTCGATGTCGCGGACGCGTTCGGAATAGGACTTGAGTTCGGTGCCGATGGCCTTGCGGTGGTTGGCCATAGCCATGAACTCAGTGTTCAGGCCGGTCACGCGGGAGTCGGAGTTGAGGACCCACAGGGCTCGGAGTGGGTCCTCGTCGGCGATCGCCTCGCGCATCCGGGTGAGCGCTGCGTCGGCGCCGCTTCGCAATACCGCGACGAACAAGTCGTCGAGAGTGTCGAAGTAGTAGTAGACCAATGCCGACCGAACCCCGGCCACGGCGGCAATACGGCGTGTTGTCGCTGCGGCGTAGCCCTCGTCGCGGATGACTTGAGCGGTCGCCTCGATAAGGCGACGCCGGGTGCCGGCGTCCTTCTCTTTGGTCGCGCGTGTGGCGGGCATCAGGCGAACCGCCGAGAAGTTCTGTCTATCAAGCCGTCTCGCGACAGCGCCGACGCTCTTGACCGCGATCCGCGGCAGGTGGTAAGCATGAGCCATCTTAACAATTTGATCGATCGATCAAAGTGCAGGATATCGAGGAACAAATGGCCAACGACAACAGCGACAGGCACGTGCGGGTCGACGCCGCCCTGTGCGAAGGCCACGCGCTGTGCATCGACCTCGCACCCGACGTGTTCGATCTCGGCGACGACGAGGTCGCCAGCGCCAAACAAGTCACACCCGAACAGTGGGAGCGGGTGAGAGCAGCTGTGGACGCGTGTCCGCGCCAGGCGATCACATTCCAACTCTCTCCACGAAAGGCGAACGAGCAATGACCGATCTGGCCACCGTCGACTACTTCTCTGACCCGGCGGTCACACAGGACCCCTACGAGTACTACGACTATCTGCGCAGCCAGGGGCCGGTGTTCGTCGAGCCGCACCACGGCGTGGTGGCCGTGACCGGCTACCAGGAGGTGATGGCGGCTTTCAAGGACACCGAATCCTTCTCGGCGGTCAATGCGATCGGTGGACCGTTCCCGCCGTTGCCGTTCGAGCCCGAGGGCGACGACATCACCGCGCAGATCGAGGCGCATCGCCACGAGTTCCCGATATTCGAGCACATGGTCGTGATGGACCCGCCCGAACATGAGCGGGCCAGGTCCCTGCTGAGCCGGCTGCTCACGCCCCGCCGGCTCAAGGAGAACGAGGACTACATGTGGCAGCTGGCCGACCGCCAACTCGACGAGTTCATCTCAAACGGCCGGTGCGAGTTCTTGGGCGAGTACGCCAAACCCTTCGCAACGCTTGCGATCACCGACCTTCTCGGAGTGCCTGAGGAAGATCGCGCCGAATTCCGGCTGGCGCTCGGCGCGGGCAAGCAGCCGGGCAGTCGGGTGGGCGCGCTCGACGGCGAACCGGTCGGTCTCAATCCGCTGCAGTATCTCGACGACAAGTTCAGCGCCTACATTGCCGAGCGCCGGCGTGAGCCACGCGCAGACGTCCTGGGCGGCATGGCTTCTGCGACGTATCCCGATGGCTCGATCCCCGAGTTGCTCGAAGTGGTCAGACCGGCCACATTCCTGTTCGCCGCGGGCCAGGAGACCGTCACCAAGCTGCTCAGTGCGGCGGTGCAGACCCTTGGTGAGCGGCCTGATTACCAGCAGCTGCTGCGCGACAAGCCGGACCTGATCCCGGCATTCATCGAGGAGGCCCTGCGCATGCAGAGCCCCACCAAGGTCGACTTCCGACTTGCTCGCAAGACCACGACGCTCGGTGGCGTCCACATCAAGGCGGGCACCGTGCTGATGCTGTGCCTCGGTGCCGCCAACCGGGATCCGCGAAAGTTCAACGATCCGAACGAGTTCGACATCCAACGCCCGAATGTGCGCGAGCACATCGCCTTCGGGCGCGGGATCCATACCTGTGCCGGAGCGCCGCTCGCGCGCGTGGAAGGCGTGATCACCGTGCACCGACTGCTCGACCGCATGCGCGACATCGCCATCAGCGAGGCTGCACATGGACCCGCAGGGGACCGCCGCTACGCGTACGAGCCCACGTTTCTGCTGCGCGGACTCACCGAACTCCACATCGAATTCACCCCGGTCGAAGGGTGAATTCGATGTGCGAGCCGATCACCGCATGGCGATCCTGATGTTCTTGACCTGCCTGAACTCGTTGAGCCCTTCGATGCCCCCGGTTCGGCCAGAGCCGCTCTGCTTGTACCCGCCATACGGGCCCTGTGGTGAGATGTCGCTGAATTGATTGATCCATACCGAACCGGCCTCGAGCTTGCGGGCCACGCGATGCGCCCGCGCCAGATCGGTCGTCTGCACGAACGCGTTGAGTCCGTACGGCGTGGCGTTGGCCAGCTCCACGGCTTCCTGCTCGTCGCGGAATCTCATCACCGACACCACGGGGCCGAAGGTCTCCACCTGCGCCAGTTCAGACGAGTTGTCCACCTCGCCGAACACCGTCGGCTCGATGTAGTAGCCGTCGGCGAGGTCGCCACCGATCCGGCTGCCGCCCAACAACAATTCGCCCCCGCCACTCGACACCGCCGCAGCGACGGTGTCGAGGATTCGGTCGGCCGCGGCTTGGCTGATGACCGGTCCGAATGTGGTGGCGGGATCCATCGGATCGCCGACCTTGGCCCGTGCGACCACGCCGACGAACTTCTCCACGAACGCGTCGTAGACGGTATCCTGCACCAGGATTCGGCTCGCGCACGCGCAGCTCTGGCCGGACTGCATGAGCGGGCCCTGGTGTGCGGACAGCGTCGCCGCCAGGTCGAGGTCGGCGTCGTCGAAAATGATGTTGGCTGACTTGCCGCCGAGTTCGGTGACCACCGGAGTCAGATTCGCCGCCGCGGCGGCCAACACCTTGCGTGCGGTCGTACCGCCGCCGGTGAAGGCGATCTTGCCGACGCCGGGATGCCGCACCAGGGCGTCGCCGCCCTCGAATCCGGCGGGCACGACGCTGACGAGGCCCGCGGGCAACCCCGCCTCGTCGCACAGTTCACCGAATCGCAGTGCGGCGAACGGTGCGAGCTCGGACGGTTTGAGGATCACGGCGTTGCCTGCCGCGAGCGCGGGCGCGACGCATGATGCGGCGACCGCGAGTGCGCCGTTCCACGGCGTGATCACACCGACGACACCGTACGGTTCGCGTTCGATGAGATTGATGTCGAACGAGCCGTTGACCGGGGTGCTGGCACCGTGCGGTTTGTCGACGTATCCGGCGAAATGACGCAGGAACCGCTCGAGCAATAACGCGGTGCCCGCGAACGATATCGGCACGCCGTAGTCGGCCACATTCAGGCTTGCGAGTTCGTCCAGGTGGTCGTGCACGACGTCGGCAAGGTCGATCAGCAGGTCGCGTCGCCGGTCGACGGTCATCGACATCCACTCGCGTTGTGCGTCACGGGCCGCTTCGACCGCGCGGCCGATCTCGGTGGCCCCCGCGAGCGTCACGGTCCCGTTCGGCTTTCCGGTCGCCGGATAGATGTGCTCGAAGATCATGCTTGCCACTCCGCCAACACGCGCTGCTTCTGCTCGCCGATCACCTGATTGAGGTGTGACGCCTTGGGCCATCCGTAGTACGCGGCGAAATGCAGTGCCAATTCGTCCATTTCCTCGAACGAGACGTCGCGGCTCTTCAGCGCGGCGTAGACGTGGCTCATGATCGGCAGCGGTGCGTCCTGGAACGCCACGCACGCCACCGTCACGAGCCGCCGCTCCTTCATGCCGAGGCCGGGTCGCAGCCACATCTCGCCGAACACGAAGTTGAGAATCCCGGCGCCGGAATACGGGTTGTCGCGGATCGGCGCGAACGGCATGCAGTTGATGTCCTTGAAGGACTGTTCGCCGCAGGCCAGCCGGCTCTCGGGATCGCTCGGCGTGACCAGCGGCAGCAGCGGTTCGGGCGGGGGCGGTGTCAGTCCCCGCTCGCGGTGAATGCGGTCCCATTGCTCGTCGACCATGATGTTGAAGCGCGACGCCTTGGGCCAGCCGCCGTACACCGCGAAATGCAGTACCGTTTCCCGTATTTCGGTGATCGTCACGTCGCCGCTGTTGAGTGCTGCGTACACGTGATCGCGCAACGCTCCCTCGGCGTCGGCCGCGGCGACACACGGCAGCGTGATGAATCGCCGGTCCCGACGGCTCAGGCCAGGCCTCGTCCACACCTCGGCGAACACGAAGTCGATGAGGTTCGCGGTGGCAGGTGTCGGATCGGCGGGCGCCGAGAACGTCATCACCTCGGCGAACTCGCGCCGGCCCCGCTCGGACCGAGTGTCCAATGCGGTCATCGGATCGTCACCCCCGCATCGACTTTGAATTCCAGTCCGGTGACGTACCGCGACTCGTCGGATACCAGGAACAGCACCGCATTGCTGATGTCGATCGCCTCGGCCATCACGATGGGTATGGCGTTTCCGAACAAGGGCGCTAGATCGGGCCGCTGTTCGGCGATCAGCGTGTGCAGCGAGGCGGGACGCATACCGGTCTCGACACCCGTCGGATGGACCGTGTTGACCCGGACATGCTGGGCGGCAAGTTCATTGGCCAATGCTCGGCTCATGCCGACCACCCCGTGCTTCGATGCGGTGTAGGGCGTGTGCAGCGGTGTGCCCTTGATGCCCGCGGCCGAGCTGATGTTGACCAGGCTGCCGCCCCGTTCGACGAGGTGGGGCAGCGCCGCGGCGCATGTGTTCCAAGCCCCGATCAGGTTGACGTCGACGACCGTTCGCCACTGCTCGGACGTCGTGGTGTCCCAGGTGCCCGCGGTCAGCACGCCCGCGTTGGCCACCGCGGCGTCCAGCCCGCCGAGTTGCGCGACACCGTCGTCGACGGCAGCGGCCAGTGCCGCGCCGTCACGCACGTCGACGATGTGCGTAACGGCTTGGCGGCCCTGCTTTTCGACGAGCCGTGCGGTTTCATCGAGATCCTCGCGCGAGGCGAGCGGGTACTCGATCTCGTCGAGCGAACGGCAGATGTCGACCAGGATCAGGTCGGCGCCTTCCTCGGCGAGGCGGACGGCGTGACTACGGCCCATACCGCGTGCCGCGCCGGTGATCAGCACGCGCTTGCTCGCTACGCGGCCCGTCATAATTTGTTGCAGAATCCGGCGTCGACGGGGAAGGTCACCCCGGTGATGTATTTGGCGGCATCCGAGACCAGGTAGGCGATCGCCGCGCTGATGTCCTCGGGCTCCAGCAGCGATACCGGCATCGGGTTCTGCAGATGCGGCCCGCCGTCGGGATAGTTCTCCAGGAACGCCGTCATGGCGGGGTTGACGGCCATTATGGTGTTGACCGCAGTCGGGTGCACGGTGTTGACCCGGATGCTGTGCGGTGCAAGCGCATTGGCGAGAGTACGCATCAGTCCGACGATGCCGTGCTTGGATGCCGCGTAGCCGAGGCCACCGCCTTGCAGCCCGCCGAACCCGCGCAGGCCCGCGGTGGAACTGGTGAAGACGATCGCGCCGCCCCGGCCGCCGTCGATCAGGTGGGGGATCGCCGCCTTGGCGGTGTGGAACGACCCGACCAGATTGACGTCGAGCACGTCGGTCCACATCTCGAGGTCTTCTTCGATCGTGAGCTCGCGGAATGCCATCGTCGCGATTCCGGCGTTCGCGCACACGATGTCGAGACGGCCGAACTGCTCGACGCCCGCGTCGAGCGCGGCTTTGAGTTGGTGGAAGTCGCGGACGTCGGCGATCGAGCCCACCATCTTGCCGCCGGCCGCCTCGACTAGGGCGACGCTCTCGTCGAGTTCGGCGCGGGTCGCCATTGGGTAGCCGTTCGACGCGATGTCAGCGCAGATGTCCACGCCGATGATCGATGCGCCCTCGGTGGCAAGCCGGACGGCGTGGCTTCGGCCTTGGCCGCGGGCCACCCCGGTGATGAAGGCGACTTTTCCGTCTAAGTGCCCCATGGATCCTCGCTTCATTGCGCAGTGGGAATGTGAGTAACTGTGTTACTCCGGGTACGGTAACCGGGTTACTCATTCGCGGCAAGGGGGTTCTCGAAGTGGCCAGTGAGCGCGATCGGATCCTCGACATCGTCGTGGAGATCTTGGAATCGGACGGCTATGACGCCGTACAGCTACGTGAGGTCGCCCGCCGGTCCAAGACTTCGCTCGCCACGATCTACAAGCGCTATTCCACGCGCGACGAACTCATCCTTGCTGCGCTGGACTCGTGGATGGAAGAGAACCGGTACTCGGGCCTGGCCGGCCAGCCACATCCGGCCGACGAAACCCTCTATGACGGCATGATGCGCATGTTCCGCACCATATTCGAACCATGGGAAAAGCACCCAGGCATGCTGATGGCGTACTTCAGGTCGCGGTCCGCGCCAGGTGGAGATCGCCTGGTCCGGCGAGGCCTCGACGCCGTGGTGCCTGCCGCGATGGAGATTCTGGCGGGCATCGACGAAAAGTTCATCGCCGACCTCGACACCATCCTGTCCAGCTTGGTATTCGGCCTGACCGGGCGCTTCGCCGCTGGCGAGATCGAGGTCACCGACATCCTGCCGAGTCTCGATCGCACCGTGCGGTGGCTGACCGCCGGCTATGACGCGTCGCGTTAGCCGATCTGCGTGTTGATGAATTCCACGATCGTCGCGGCGACCTCGCGGTGCACCGACTCATTGAGGATGTCGTGGCGGTATCCGTGAAACTCCTTGAACTGCAAGGGTTCGATCTGCTCGGCATACGCGCGGACGGCGCCGGCAGGTGCGATGACGTCGGCCGAACCGTGCACCGCCAGCGTCGGTACCTTCAGCTTCGGCAATTCCGTGCCGAACCGGTCCCAGCCCCGGTCCAGTTCGCGGGTCAGCGGCGCGCCGTCCGCGTCGACGAACGCGAGCGGATCGTTCTCCAAGGAGTCCACATAGAACGGATCGCTCGACAGCACGCTGGGATGCAGCTCGAATGACGTGTCCGCGTCGAGCATTTCCGGTATCGGTACGAGCGGCGCGCCGGATATCACTCCGGCGCGGTACTTGTCGGGCTCGCCCAACAGCCGGAACAGGGTGACAACCGAACCGAACGAGTGCCCCTGCGCGATCAACGGCAATCCCGGATGTTCGGCCGCCGCGAGTCCGGTCAGCGACTCGGCGAGTGCCGAGCTGTCTTCGATCGTGCCGAAATCTCCGCGCGTGCCTGGGCTGAGCCCGTGACCGAACTGGTCGACCGCCCACAGATCGATGCCCGCCGCGTTCAGCGAAAAGCCGTACCGGTGATAGACGCCCGTGTGTTCACCGAACCCGTGCAGGAAGATCACCGCGGCTCGCGGCTGCGCCGCCGCCCAGTGCCGGTAGTACGCGCGCCCGCGCTCGTGGTCGATGAATGGCATGGTCTTCACTGCAGCAACATCGGCGCCGAACCGCAAGCATTTGGTTCAGCAGACGCCGAGCAGCACGTCGTGCTGGTCGGCCATGCGATCTGAGATCGCATCGACGACGGCCGCCACGACGGGGCGGCGGAGCGTCTCGGCCCTGGCCACGAGCCAGTAACTGAGCTGCACCGCAACGGTATCCGGCAGCACCCGGACCAGATCGTCGTGCCGGTCGGCCATGATGCACGGCAGCAGGCCGAGGCCCGCGGCGGCCCGGGTGGCTTCGACGTGCACGAAAACGTTCGTTGACGTCACCGATTCCTGCATGGCGGGCGCGAAGCTCGCGGCGATGTCGAGATCGTCGACCTGGAGCATCGAGTCGATGAAATAGACGAGCGGGAACCGGGCGAGATCATCGACGCTGAGCGGGGTCCCATGCTCGGCGAGGTAATCGCGAGCACCGTAGAGGCCGAGGCAGTAGTCGCCGAGACGGATCGCTTCGGCACGGCGGACTTGAGGCGCTCCGACGACGATCTCGATGTCGACGCTGGAGCGTTGCTGCGAAGCGCGTCTGGTGGCGGCCACGATTTCGACGGTGACGAGAGGGTGGTGCCGCCGCACCTGGGCGGCTGCCGGCGCGGCGATGTATGCGCTGAAGCCGTCGGTCGCCGATATCCGCACGACGCCCTCGAGCCGGCGAAGCCCGCCCGCGGACAGGGAGTCCACCGCCGACTCGACGGCTTCGGCGGCCGACAGCGCCGAACGTCCGAGCTCCGTCAGCTCCCAACCGCCGGCGCCGCGCGTCAACACGCGTCCGCCGATCGCCTGCTCGAGCGCGGCGATGCGACGCGAGATGGTCGTGTGGTTGATGCCGAGCTCGTCGGCCGCGGTGGTGTAGCGGCCGGACCGGCCGACGGCGAGCAGCACGAGCAGGTCATCGGCGCTGGGTCGTCGGGCAACATCCATATCTGCATTTTCGCAGAATGCTGGCGCACATTTGGCCATTGCGAGGCAAGTGAACCTGCAGGAATACTCACCTCAGCTGTCATGGACATCACAGAGTCCGGACATAGATGACACACGTCATAAAGGAGTCGCCGATGAGCGCGCCCATCCCGACCGGCCTGCGCCGCGTCGTCGCCGCGTCGATGGCCGGCACCGTCGTGGAGTGGTACGAGTTCTTCCTCTACGGAACTGCCGCCACGCTGGTGTTCAGCAAGGTCTTCTTCGCCGAGAGCACGAGCGATCTCGACGCGATTCTCGCGGCGTTCGTGACGTATGCGGTCGGCTTCATCGCACGCCCGCTCGGTGGGATCGTGTTCGGTCACTTCGGCGACAAGTACGGCCGCAAAAAGCTACTTCAGTTCAGCCTGCTGCTGGTCGGTGCGGCCACCTTCCTGATGGGCTGCCTGCCCACGTTCAACCAGATCGGATACTGGGCACCGACTCTGCTCGTGGTGCTGCGATTCATCCAGGGCTTCGCCGTCGGCGGGGAGTGGGGCGGCGCGGTGTTGCTCGTGGCCGAGCACAGTCCCAACCAGAGTCGCGGGTTCTGGGCGAGCTGGCCGCAGGCCGCCGTGCCGGTGGGCAACATGCTCGCGACCGTCGTGCTGCTGCTGTTGACGACGACACTGTCCGATGCCGCGTTCCTGTCCTGGGGTTGGCGCGTCGCGTTCTGGCTGTCCGCCGTGGTGGTGCTCATCGGTTACTACATCCGCACCAAGGTCTCCGACGCCCCGATCTTCCTGGCCGCGCAGCAGGAGGTCGAGCGGGTCAAAGCCGTCTCATATGGCGTCGTCGAGGTGCTCACGCGTTATCCCCGTGGCGTTTTCACCGCGATGGGGCTGCGGTTCGCCGAGAACATCATGTACTACCTGGTGGTCACGTTCTCCATCACGTATCTCAAGGTTCAGGTGGGCGCAGACACCAGCGACATCCTCTGGTGGCTGCTCGCTGCGCACGCCGTTCACTTCGTCGCCATCCCGACGGTGGGCCGGCTGTCCGATCGATTCGGGCGACGCCCGGTGTACATCGTCGGCGCGATCGGCGCGGGGGCCTGGGCGTTCTTCGCCTTCCCGATGATGAACAGCGCCAATTACCTGGTCATCATGGGTGCCATCATCATCGGTCTGATCATCCACGCGCTCATGTACTCACCACAGCCCGCGATCATGGCCGAGATGTTCCCGACCCGCATGCGGTATTCCGGTGTGTCCCTTGGGTACCAGGTGACGTCGATCGTGGCCGGATCGCTGGCACCGATCATCGCCGTCAAACTGCTCGACATCTTCGACTCGTGGGTTCCCATCGCGATCTACCTCGCCTGCGCCGCCGCGGTCACGCTCGTCGCTGCGATCTTCATGCGCGAGACGGCGGGTACCGACCTTGAGAGCATCGATCAGGCCGACCGTGAGGTCCTCGCGAAGCACGGTGTCCTGTGACCGACCTTGCAGGTCGCACGGCTTTGGTCACGGGGGCGGCGAGCGGTATCGGTGCGGCATGTGCGCGCGAACTCGCCGCACGCGGGGCCGCCGTGACCGTGGCCGACGTCGATGCCGACGGGGCAGGCACGCTGGCTGCCGAGATCGGCGGAAAGCCCTGGGCCGTGGATTTTCTCGACGTGGCCGCACTGGAGACGTTGGAGCTGGACTGCGACATCCTGGTCAACAACGCCGGTGTCCAGAGCATCAACCCGATCGAGGAGTTCCCGCCGGACAAGTTCCGGATGCTGCTGGCGCTGATGGTCGAGGTGCCGTTCCTGCTCATCAGGGCTGCGCTGCCGCACATGTACCGCCAGCGGTTCGGGCGCATCATCAACGTCTCGTCGGTGCACGGGCTGCGAGCCTCCGAGTACAAGGTCGGCTACGTCACCGCCAAACACGCGCTGGAAGGGCTGTCCAAGGTGACTGCCCTCGAGGGCGGTCCGCACCAGGTGACCAGCAACTGCGTCAACCCCGGCTATGTCCGGACGCCGCTGGTGACCAAGCAGATCACCGACCAGGCCCGCATTCACGGCATCCCCGAGGATGACGTCGTCGCGCAGATTCTTCTGAAGGAAAGCGCGATCAAACAACTGGTCGAACCCGAAGAGGTTGGCGCATTGGTAGGTTGGCTGGCATCGCCGGCCGCCCGCATGGTGACCGGTGCGTCGTACACGATGGACGGTGGTTGGAGCGCAAGATGAGCGAAGCGGCCGAACCTCAGTGGGTACCTACGGATCGGGAACTCACGGAGGCACGGGTCACGGACTTCGGCCGATTCGTCGAATCGCGCACTGGCGTCGCTGCGCCCGACTATCAGGCACTGTGGCGATGGTCGGTCGACCATCCCGACGCGTTCTGGGGTGCGCTGTGGGACTACTTCGAACTCGGAGACCGGCCCGACGAGGTGCTCGCCAGTGAGGCAATGCCCGGTGCCCATTGGTTTCCCGGTGCCCGGTTGAATTATGTCGACCAGATCAAGCGCAATGCCCGCACCGACCGGCCGGCCATCCTGTATGTCGCCGAGGGCGGTGCCGTCAGTGAACTGTCCTGGACCGAACTGCTCCAGCGCACAACTGCATTCGCCGACACCCTGCTCTCGCTCGGGGTGCAGCAGGGTGACCGTGTGGTCGGCTATCTGCCGAACATCCCCGAAGCGATCATCGCTTTCCTGGCCACCGCCAGCATCGGCGCGATCTGGAGCGCGTGCGGCCAGGACTACACCGCCAAAGCGGCGCTCGACCGCCTCGGCCAGTTGGAGCCGACAGTGCTCGTGGCCGCCGACGGCTATCGATTCGGCGGTAAGACGCACGACAAGACCGACGACATCACCGCGTTGCGGGACGGTCTGCCCACTCTGAAGGCGTCGGTGCTGGTGGCCCGCCTTGGTGCGGCACGATCCGACTGGCTCGACTGGGCAGCGACGTCCGCGCCCGTCGACGCTGAGTTGAACACCGCGGCAGTGGAATTCGGCCATCCGCTGTGGATCCTGTATTCGTCGGGCACCACCGGTTTGCCCAAAGGCATTGTGCACGGCCATGGCGGCGTGGTCCTCGAACACCTCAAAGCCGTTGCCTTGCAGTCCGACATCGGTGCCGATGACACATTTTTCTGGTACACCAGCCCCAGTTGGATGATGTGGAATTTTCAGGTGGCGGGCCTGCTGGTGGGTGCAACCATCGTCTGCTACGACGGCAGCCCCACCTATCCGGAGCCCGACGCGCTGTGGAGCATCGCGGCCAGCGTCGGTGCCACGGTGCTGGGCACCAGCCCGGGCTACGTCTTGGCCTGCGCCAAAGCCGGTTCTGTGCCACGCAAGGAGCACGACCTGTCGGCGCTCAAGGTCGTCGGCATCACGGGGTCCTCACTGCCGCCGTCTTCGTCCTTGTGGCTGCGCGACAACATCGGTGAACGTGTCCAGGTCGCGTCGATCAGCGGCGGCACCGATGTGGTGTCGGCATTCATAGGTGGTGTGCCGACGGTTCCGGTGTGGCCGGGTGAGCTGTCTGCACCGTATCTCGGTGTGGCGCTCGATGCGTGGGATGAAGCCGGAAATCCCGTCCGGGGCGAGGTCGGCGAGCTCGTCATCACCAAACCGCTGCCGTCGATGCCCATCGCCTTCTGGAATGACGCTGACGGATCGCGTTACCGCGGCGCCTATTTCGAGATGTTCCCGGGCGTGTGGCGGCATGGCGACTGGATCACGATCACCGACCACGGCAGCATCGTCGTGCACGGCCGCTCCGATTCTACGCTCAACCGGCACGGCATCCGGATGGGCAGCGCCGACATCTACCAATCGGTGGAGCGGCTGCCCGAGATCGTCGAAGCCCTGGTGATCGGCGCCGAGCAGCCTGACGGCGGCTACTGGATGCCGTTGTTTGTTGTGCTGTCCGACGGCGTCGACCTCACCGACGAGCTGACCGAACGCATCAAGCAGACCATTCGCACCGAGGTGTCGCCGCGCCACGTGCCTGACGAGATCATCGTCGCGCCCGGTGTTCCGCACACCCGCACAGGCAAGAAGCTCGAGGTGCCGATAAAGAAGCTCTTCCAAGGCGCCGATGCGGCAAAAGTGGTGGAGCGCAGTGCTGTCGACAATCCGGCTCTCCTGGATTGGTACGCGTCTGTTCGCCGATAACAGGTCGTTGGCGGCTGCTGCACGGTTTGCAGGTCTTCCTCCGCGGCGGGTAGGCGCCGGCGGCC